>JAFZAI010000005.1 GCA_017557325.1 Bacteroidales bacterium | reverse complement strand
GTTTACGTCAAGCGTTCCATCCCCTATGGCCGCAAAGAGGCTGTTCACGGACGAGAAGCGGTGCAGTTTCATAAACTCCGCCTGCATCTCGTTGGGAAATTCGAGTTTCCAGTTCTTGAGACGCCGCAGCAGGAGTTCTTTGCCGTCGGCCGCCTTGGCGAATTCCATCTCGCTGAGGGCCTGACGGATCTTGGTGCGGGCCTTGGAGGTCACCACGTAGTTGACCCAGTCGGGGGAAGGCTTCTGGTTTTTGCCGGTGAGAATCTCGACGACGTCGCCGGTGGAGAGTTTTTCACGGATGGAAACCCCTTTGCCGTTGACCTTGCCGCCGAGGCAGCGGGAACCAAGTTTGGAGTGGATGCTGAAGGCAAAATCCAGCACGGTCGCTCCTGCAGGCAGGATCCGGAGTTCGCCGGTTGGGGTGAAGACGAAGATTTCCCGGGAAGGCGGCTGCGGCATATCCTCCGCCGAATCGGAACCGGGATGCTCGAGGGCATAACGCACAGCGGTAAGCCAACGATCCATCGTCTCCTCGTGCTTGATGCCTTTGTAGGCCCAGTGGGACGCGAATCCGTTCTCGGCCATATCATCCATCCGGCGGGTACGGATCTGAACCTCCAAATAGGCCCCTTCCCGGTTCTTGACGGTGATGTGCAGGCTCTCGTAGCCGTTCGGCTTGGGATTGGTAATCCAATCGCGGAGACGGGTGGTGTCGGGCTCATACTCTTCGGTAACGAAGGAATATACCTGCCAGCAGAGTTCCTTCTCGACTTTCGGATCTTCCTCGCAATCGATGATGAAGCGGATGGCAAACACGTCATAGACCCCTTCGAAGGGCACTTTCTGCTTCTCCATCTTGGCCCAGATCGAATACGCGGCCTTGGTGCGGATCTTTAGTTTATAATGGATCCCGGCCGCGTCGAGACGGGCCTTGAGCGGCTCGATGAACTCAGCCATCAGCTTCTCCCGGTCGCGCTCGGTCGCCTTGAGCTTATTGGTAATGAGGCGGTATTTCTCCGGCTCGGCATAGCTCAGGTAGATGTCCTCCATCTCCCTTTTGATGAGATAAAGCCCAAGCTGGTGCGCCAGCGGGATGTAAAGCATCAGGGTCTCGAGAATCTTCTGCTCACGGGATGTCTTGGAGAAGAGCTGAAGATTGCGCATCACCTCCAGGCGGTCGGCCAGTTTGAGGACCGTCACCCGCGGATCGCGGGAATACTGGATGATCAGTTTCTTGTAATTCTCCGCCTCGAGGCGGGTGTCCTTCGGCTTGATGGTGGCGATCTTGTTCAGGCCGTCCACCATCGCGGCGACGCCGTCGTCGAATCCGAGTGCCTTCACATCCACGACGCCTTCCATCCGCATCGCCTCGTGCAGATACACGGCGGCGACGCATTCACCCGGAAGGCCGATTTCGTTCGCGACAATCTTCGCCACACCGTCGGCGTGACCGATGAAGGGCGTGCCATCCCCCCGTTGGTACTCCTTCAGGGCCGCCTCAGCGACCCCGCGGGCCCGGGAGATGAGCGCCTGGGCTTCGGGCGAATAATTGTCGAAAACGGGAGCCATTACTTCTTACCCTGTGCCCGGAGGCGTTCTGTAAGGGCCTTTTGGAAGGCCTTGGCGTTGACAAGATGCTCCGTGTAGGTCGCGGCAAACACGTGCGAGCCGTTCAGGGAGGGATCGGCGCAGAAGAACAGGTAGTTGTGCTGCTCCGGATTCAGGACGGCGTCGAGGCAATTCTTCGGCGGGCAGGAGATCGGCCCAGGAGGAAGGCCCTCGTAGCGGTAGGTGTTGTACGGGGAATCCACGCTGAGGTGGGCCGTGAGAATGCGGTTGAGGCTGTAGCCGAAGCAGAAGGCGACGGTCGGGTCGGCCTGGAGTTTCATCCCCTTGCGGAGACGGTTGAGGTAGACGCCGGCGATGGCGGGCTGCTCGGGCTGGTAGCGGGATTCGCCGTCCACGATGGAGGCGAGGGTCGCGACCTGCTCACGGGTGAGGCCGATTGCCTGCGCTTTCGCATCGCGCTCGGGGGTCCAGAAGGTCTCGTATCCCTGACGGAATTTTGCGAAAATCTCCTCCAGCGAGGCTGTCCAATAGACCTGGTAGGTATCGGGGATGATGCTGGCGAAGAGCATCGTCGTGTCGGTGTCGTAGGCTGCGAGGAATTCCGGGGAACGGAGCGCGTCCGCCACGGTCGCGGAATCGAGCATCACCTGGTTGGCAATTTTGCGGGCCAGGCCGCCTTTGGTGCGGATCGTGCCGGAAAGGGTCAGGTTGACCGGCGACTGCCAGCCCCTGGCGAGCATCCGCGCGATGTAAATGGCGGAACTGCGGGTGTCGAAGGTGTAATGGCCGGGCTTGACGGCCTTGTCGGTGCCGATCCGGGCGAAGCAGCGCTTGAGACTGGCTTCGTCGCGGGCATAGCCCAGGGCCAGGATGCTGTCCAGAACCGTCTGGGGCGTCATTTCGGGGGTGACGCACATCTCAAACTGGCGGGAGAAGGCACGCCCCCGGTAATCCTGATAGACCCTGCCGGTGAAAAACAGCAGGACGAGGACGCCGGCCACGAGGATGAGCAGCCATACCAGCAACCGGCCGACGGAAGATTTCTTTCTTTTTCTCGACATAATCGTTCTTGGCAATAATCCCTGCTAAGTTAGGAATTCCCATTCAAATTTCAAACACATCCCCGTCGGAGACGGCGAATGTTT
>JAFZAI010000058.1 GCA_017557325.1 Bacteroidales bacterium | reverse complement strand
GGCGCAGGCGCACGGCATCAAGCCGGTGCTCTGCACCCTCCTGCCCGCCCACGAGATCGGCTGGCGCAAGCAGCTCGGCGATCCGCGTCCCTCTATCGATTCGCTTAACACGATGATCCGGGACTATGCAGCGAAGGAGGGGATTCCCGTGGTGGATTACCATACCGCGATGAAAGATGAAGAGGGTGCGATGAAAGAGGAGTACCGAAAGGACGCCGTTCACCCGAACCTCACCGGCTACAAGGTGATGGAAGAAGTGCTGATGGGTGTGCTCGACAAGGCACAGGATGCCGCGCCATCAGGAGACTACTACATCTTGACCCCGCCGGCCCCGCCTACTCCGAAGGTCAATGGTGCCAAGGTGTACGGAGCCCATCCCGGTGCGCCGTTCCAGTATCGCATCCCTGCGACGGGCGAGCGCCCGATACGCTTCTCGGCAGAGGGGCTTCCCAAAGGACTGAAGCTCGATCCGGAGACGGGTATCATTACCGGCTCTGTCAAAAAGGCGGGCACCTGGAAGGTGACGCTCCGGGCCGAGAATGCCCTCGGAAAATCCGAGAGGGAATTCCGCATCGTCATCGGCGACAAGTTCTGACTGACGCCCCCGGTGGGGTGGAATTCCTGGAATGTCTGGGGCAATTCCGTCTCCCAGGAAAAGGTGATTGCTTCGGCCCGGGCGATGGTCTCCAGCGGCCTGGCCGATTGCGGCTGGACCTATATCAACATCGATGACGGCTGGCAGGGCATCCGGGGCGGGAAGTACAACGCCATCCAGCCCAACAAGAAATTCCCCGATATGAAGGCCCTCTCCGATGAGATTCATGCGATGGGACTCAAATTCGGGATTTATTCCGGCCCGTGGGTCGGCACCTATGCCGGCCATATCGGCTCTTCGGCCGACTATGCGGACGGGACGTACGACCTGATCAAGAAAGGACTTGTGGACGAATATTACAAGTTGGACCGTTCCCGCGCGGACCGTTCCAGCGTGCGGTATTTCGGGCCGTATTCCTTCGCGGCGGCCGATGCCCGGCAGTGGGCGGAATGGGGGGTTGACTATCTTAAATACGACTGGTTCCCCAACGACGTTCCCCATACGCGCGAAATGGCCGAGGTACTAAAGGCGACCGGCCGCGACATCGTCCTGAGCCTCTCAAATACGGCGCCCTTCGCTGAGGCGGGCTCCTGGGCGGCCCTGAGCCAGGCATGGCGGACGACCGACGATATTCGGGACAACTGGGTAAGTATGAGCACCATCGGCTTCCGTAAATCGGCGGCCTGGGCCAGTTATTGCGGCCCCGGTCACTGGCCGGATGCGGATATGCTGGTGGTCGGCAAGGTCGGCTGGGGGCCGAACGTACGCCCGACACGGCTGACCGCCGACGAGCAGTACACCCACATTTCGCTGTGGGCCCTGCTGGCCTCGCCGCTGCTGATCGGCTGCGATATGGCCAATATGGATGATTTTACGGTGGCGCTGCTCTCCAATACGGAAGTGCTGGACGTCAATCAGGATCCGCTCGGCGTCCAGGGCGTTGCGGTCGAATCCGACTCGGAGCACGCCGTCTATCTGAAGCCGATGGAAGACGGCTCCGTGGCAGTGGGTCTGTTCAATCTGACGACATCGCCCGTCAAGTTGGGATTTGTCCCGCGCTCGCTCGGCGTGGAAGGGCCGCATATTCTCCGCGACCTGTGGCGGCAGAAGGATCTCGGCACGCTGGACACCAAGCAGCGGTGGGAGACCACTGTCCCGGGCCACGGCGTCGTCCTGCTTTCGCTACGGCCGCAGTAGCACGCCCACAGAGCGGGCTCCGTGCGCCCCGAAGACCAGGGCCTGCTCGATATCGGCTGTCTTGGACGGTCCCGAGATAAAGATTCCGTACCCCCTGGCTTCCTCGCCCAGGCGGTCGTATGCGTCGTGCATATTGGCGACGAGGGCCGCGGCGGGGATGACCATCACCAGCACGTCAGAGATGAAATAAGTGACCCTGGGCACGTCCCGGGGTTCTTCCAGATAGACGCATCCGTTCTCGGCAACGCCGAATAAACCCTCGACGACGGAAATCTCCTCCGCGTCCGGGAAGAGAGCCCGGGCGGCAGCCGTTACGTCCTCACCGGGCTCCAGCACGTGCGCCTTCCCGCCGCTTCCCTCCAAGGCCTTGCAGAACTGCTCCTGCAGGTTGTCATAGCGGAGAGAATCCCGTTTGAGGGCGGAAAGATCGGGTTTTTCGAAGATTTCGGGCTTCGCGCTTCGCAACGCCTCGAAGATGGATTCCTTGCTGGTCATCGCTTTGTTTTTTTAGGGGAGGGGATATCGGGGAATGCCCGGCCTTTGCCCCAGGAGAAGCCGAGGCCTTTCAGGACACGCATTCCCAGCGGGGCCACGCCAAGGGCCGCATTCAGCCGCCAGGGTTCATTCATCACGAAGGTCATCCCCTTGGAAATCAGTTTCTTCCGTGCAGACGTGGCATAATGCTGCCGGGAGCGGTAAATCTGGTCGGCAAGGTCGACCTTCGCCGGACATAGTACGCTGCAGGAGTGACACAGCGTGCAAGCCGACAGATTACCCTTGTGTTTCTTCGGATCAGCCTGCATGCCGAGATTGATGCCGACCGGCCCCGGAATGAAGTACGAATAGGCATATCCGCCGATGCGCCGGTAGACGGGGCAGGTATTCATACAGCCCCCGCAGCGCAGACAGTTCAGCAGGCGGAAGTGCTCGCGGTCGGCGAGAATGCTGCTCCGTCCGTTGTCGACGATGACAATGTGGAACTCTGACCCCTTCCGGGGGGCGCTGTAGTGAGTCGTATAGGTTGTAATGGGCTGGCCGGTCGCCGTCCGGGCCAGGAGGCGGGTGAAGACCCCGAGGCTTTCGCGGTCGGGGACGATTTTGTCGATCCCGAAAGCGGCAATCTGCAGCGGGGGAATGGAGGTGCCCATATCGGCGTTGCCCTCGTTGGTGCAGACCACGATCTCGCCGGTGGAGGCCACGGCGAAATTCGCGCCCGTCATCGCGGCATCGGCGTGGAGGAAGTGCTCCCGCAGGTTGCGACGGGCGGCGTGGGTCAGGTAGGTCGGGTCGGAATTCCCCGGCTCCGTCCCCATCTCCTTCTCGAAGAGCGCGCCGACTTCCTCCCGTTTAACATGAATGGCCGGAAGGACGATGTGGCTGGGGCGGCTGCCCAGGAGCTGGATAATCCGCTCGCCGAGGTCGGTCTCGACGGTCTCGATGCCGAGGCTCTCGAGGTAAGGGCGGAGGCCGCATTCTTCGGAGAGCATCGACTTGCTCTTGACGAAGTGCCGGACGCCGTGGCTTGTGAGAAGGTCCCCGATAATCTGACGGTACTCGGCGGCATCTTTGGCCCAGTGCACGACGGCACCGTTAGCGATGGCGCGGGTTTCAAACTGCTCCAGCAGTTCGGGAAGATGGCTGTTGCTGTATAGCTTGATGCGGGAGGCGGCATCCCGGAGCGCTTCCCATTCGGGAAGGGCTTTGGCGAGACGGTCCCGTTTGCCGCGGACGAGCCAGAGGGTTTCGTCCTGCCAGTCTACTTTTGCGTAATCGATCTTTTTCATAGTCCGGCGGCGAGAATTTCAAGGAGGTGGATGGTCCGGATGGGGAGTTTCTGCCTGTCGATGATGCCCTGCTGGTGCATCAGGCAGGAAGAATCGGCGGCCGTGATGAATTCGGCCCCGGTCGCGAGATGCCGGCGTACTTTATCCTGCCCCATCTTGATGGAGATTTGGCTTTCCTCGACCGAGAACAGCCCGCCGAAGCCGCAGCATTCGTCCGGACGCTCGCACTCGACGACCTCGACCCCCGCCTTGAGCGAGAGCAGGTCGCGGAGTTTATTGAAATAAGGAATATTCTGCTCGGAAGGGGAGGCGAGGGAAAGGAGTCGCGTGCCGTGGCAACTGTTGTGGAGGGAGACCTTGTGGGGGAATTCTCCCGGCAAGGAGGCCGGTTTCACGACGTCGTGGAGGAATTCGCAAAATTCGTAAATCCGCCCCTTAAAAGTGTCGCCGTAGCGGTCACGGACGAAGGTGACGCAACTTGACGAGGGAGCCACGATGGTGTCGTAGTGCTCGAAAATCCGGGTGAAGCGCTGTTTCAAATGTTCCGCATTGGCCTCATAGCCGGCATTCCCCATCGGCTGCCCGCAGCAGGTCTGCCCGGGCGGCGTCTCCGCCTCGATCCCGAAATGCTGCAGCAACTTCCGGCAGGCATCCATCACCTGCGGCGCGACTGCCCTGACATAGCAGGGTACAAAAAGGGCAACTTTCATAACGGAAAAGGGAAAAAAATCATAGGGTTTGAATGAATTTTCTACAAAAATACTTTTTTTTTTGTAAATTTGAAGGCGTATAAAACCAATCTCGTATGAAAACATCCTTCAGAATTCTTCTCGTGGCGTTGGCAATTCTGGCGCTTCCGGCCGCGGCATCGGCCCAGACGGAGAACCGTTCCGTTCCTAAGTATGAGATTTCCTTCGGCCCTGCCGTGGGTATGAGCGGAATGGGCATTATGGACAAATCCGCTTTCCGGAAAGGCGATCCCTATTTCGGAAAGTACTTTTCAGCTCCGAAATGGGTCCCCAGCCTGGGCGGCCACTTCGGCGTCTATGCCGATTTCAACTTCACGGATCACCTGGGCCTCATCACCGGTGTGGAGGGCGCGGCCTATATGACGGCTTTCCTCGGCTCAGACGTCCTCAGTTCGTCAAGCTATCCGTATGACGAGGCGATTATTATGAATGCTCCTCCCCGGCCGTTCACCAAGGCGGGCCAGGATATCAGCACGGGAAGACTGGAGACCTGGGTCTATTGCCAGTTGCAGAATTTCGTGGAAGAGCACCTGATGGTGTCCGTGCAGATTCCGGTGATGTTCAAGTATATGACGCCGATCAAGCCGTTGAGCGCGCACCAGTATTATCTGGCCGCCGGTGCCAAGTTTGGCATTCACTGCACGCCTGATATCTGGTTCCAGTCGGGCTCCCCGGGTGTTTATGATGCTATTGTTATGCAGTATTATGGTCACTCTGTGGCGAACTGGCCGAAACCTTGGAAAGAGTACGGCAAGTACGGCATTGATAAAGGAAATGTCGACGCTGAGGACTGGAGTTATTCTTTTATGCATAATGAAGAGACCTGCCCCGTGGACGTACTGCTTTCGCTGGATACCGGTTTTCGCTGGCGGCTTACCGAAAAGATCGGTCTCTATACCGGCCTTTACTGCGACTTCGGCCTGATCCGTCCGATCAAATATGACCCGGCTATCGCCCAAAAGCTGGTGGAGTTTGATCCTTCTTGCGTTCATAATAGCGGGAATTCCGGTTATGGAGCGTATGCCGAATGGAAGGGAGCTACGCATTCGAGCCTCGCTACGGCGGCCGCCCCGGATTATCACTATTACAACGCAGATGAGTCTTATACGAGTTCAGTCGGCCTTTCTGGGAATGGTGTAAGGTATTATGAGTATACGGACAAGCCTTACGTCAAGTTCCTGAACAATATGCAGGCCGGTATCAAGGTCCGCCTGGCCTTCGCGCTGGAGAAGCCGGAGAAGAAGGTCCGGCCGCCGAAGGAGCCGAAGCAGCCCAAGCCGAAGCCGGAGAAAGTACCTCCGAAGATTCAGAAGACGATGATGGAACTCTCCGACGCTCTCTTCGCTTTCGACAAGTTCGACCTCAACGAGGATGCCCGCAGGATGCTGGACGAGGTGACGGAGTGGCTCAAGGACAATCCTGAACTTAATGTCGAGATCGGCGGCCATACCGATTCGAGGGGCTCAGACGCCTACAACCAGAAGCTCTCCGAGAACCACGCCAAGGCCGTGTACGACTACTTCGTGAGCCACGGCGTATCAGCTTCCCGTCTCAGCTACAAGGGTTACGGCGAAAGCCGTCCGATTGCGACCAACGAGACCGATGAAGGCCGTCAGCGCAACCGCCGCGTCGAGCTCCAGATTCAGGAGTAGGCATCAATACCTGAAACTTTTCTCCGGGACTCTTCTTGGAGAAAAGTTTTTTTATATGTATATTTGTACCACAGTGCACCACAGTTGATATCATTTAAAACCTTATAATTATGCAAAAAGCGTTAAAATCCAGAAAACCGAAAGCGGGCCTGCTGCTGATCGCCTCGCCGCGCTTCAAGAATCTCTCCGGTCCCAAGCGGGGGACTTACGGCGAGCGCAAGGACATCGCCGTGAAGGAAATCAAGGCCACGATGGGCTTCCTCGACCTCGTCGATCCCGGCATCGTCTACGAGAGGGAGGACGCCGAACGGGCGATGGACCTCTTCTATAATGAGAAAGTCGACTTTATCTATGCTGAATTCCTCTCCTGGAGCGAGGATTTCGCGTGGATCCGCTTCCTCCGCGACTGCCCCGAGATCCCGATGATCTTCTGCAATGTCGCCAAGCCGAAGATGACCTTCGAGACCACCCTCGACGAGGATGACTTCGTGGATTACCTCTGCGCCGGCACGCTGGTTGGCTCGCTGGAGGGTTCCGGCAGCATCGCCCGCGTACCCCGCTGGAATGTCAAGACCGTTATGGGGACCCGCGACGAGATCTCCGAAAAAGTGCGTGTCTTCGCCGATGCGGCCCGTACACGTGCCATCCTGCGTCATTCCAATGTGGGCCTGATGGCCAATATGAATGAGGCGATGTGGTCCACCTACATCGACAATTACGACCTGTTCACCAAGATTGGTCCCGAGATTCATTATCTCCCGTACAGCGATTACGGTACCGAAATCGAGAATCTCACCGACGAGGAAGTTAAAGCCTACGCCGACGAACTTACTTCCAAGTACAAGATGATGGATGACGTCGAGTACGACAAATTCATCGGCTGCGTCAAGGCCACCCTTGCCATCAAGAAAATGGCCGAGAAGAACGACATTGACTGCTACGTCTACAATGACATCGATCAGGCGACTTTCCGCACGGCCGGCTGCCGCGCAGGCTTCTATCCGCAGTGGTTCAACGAGAACGTGAGCGTCCTCGTTCCCGAAGCCGACATCGGCGCTGGGCTCATCACCTACATCCTCAAGCTCCTGAGCGGCAAGAATGTCAATTTCATCGAGCCGTTCCACATCGAGGATGACTTCGGCACCTTCGCGGGCGGCCATGCGGGCCCGAACGACCACAACGATCCGAAGTGGCAGGACAACGTCATCATTTCCCGTGACGTCCGCTTTGCCAAGACCTCCTGGAAATATGCTGGCGCCCCCTTCGCCTGGTATCGTTTCAGCCCGGGTATGAAGACCGTTGCAGGTCTCTATGAGGAGGGCGGCACGTACAAACTCATTACCTTTATGGCCGAGAGCCTCTCGGAAAAGGACACGCCGCAGAGCGCCAAGAAGCACCTTCTGGCTACCTACAGCCACACCATCTTCAAGCCGGTCGTGCCGGTAAAGGAACTCTGGGAGCAGGTGCTCCGCATTGGCGCCACCCAGCATTATGCCATCGTGGACGGCGACTACCGGGAGGAGCTTCGCGACTTCGCCGAAATGATGGGCTTCGAATTTTACGACATCCGTTAGTTTATGCGTAAATTCGGCATAGCGCTCACCCTCGCCGCCCTGCTTTTAAGTTCTTGCGGCAGGGTGAGCGTCTCTTTTGACGATCCCGCATTGAAGGTGGATGCATTGAAAGAGTCGTCCCTCGAGGTGTCTTCCCGTAAGATCGGCGTCACCGCCACTCAGGTGGAGGCCGGCTTCTCCCTGAAGGGGAAATGGGATCTGCGCCCATATTCCAAACTCCGTTTTACGGTCCGGAATGACAACCCGGACGACTTTCTCAACCTTTATTTCTTCCTTGAGAATGAAGAAACCGATACGGACTCCCGTCCTTCGCAGGGCATCCTGGAGGACCGTTTCAAAGTTGCCCCCGGGGAATGTGCGACGCTGGAAGTCCTTCTTCCCTGTGACATGCCCCACCCGGAGGTCAACCGGCTGCTGACGCTGATGAAGGGGACGCCATACGGCGAATTCAGGCATATTCAGTACGGCGTGGACCTTTCCGATGTAAGGGAGATCCGCTTCTTCTCAAGAAAACAGTATCCGGTAAGTCATTGGTCCGTTGAGGATCTGGTCCTTCTTCCCGGCGAGCGCCCGGTCCCTGACTATATGCAGCTCGACAGTGCGGCCTTCTTCCCGATGATCGACCGCTATGGCCAGTTCAAATACAGGGAATGGCCCGGCAAGACGCATTGTGACGAGGACCTCCTGAAGGCCCGCTCCGAAGAAGAAAAGGACCTGGCCGCGCATCCCGGCCCCGAGGGTTGGAACAAGTATGGCGGCTGGGCGGACGGTCCCCGTTATGAGGCGACCGGTCATTTCCGCGTGGAGAAGATCGACGGCAAGTGGTGGATGATCGATCCCGAAGGCTGCCTCTACTGGAGTCACGGCATCATCCGCGTGAATGCCTCTTCCGCAGTCACTCCGCTGCACGGGGAGAAACTCGCTTCGCGGGATTATATGTTCGAGTATCTGCCTTCCGAAGGCGATTCCCTTTACCGTTTCCGCTTTACCAACGACCAGCTGCTGATTCCGTATTATGAGCGCTGGAAAGAGGACTCCACCTTCGACTTCTCCTCGGCCAATATTTACCGGAAATACGGCCCTGATTATAAGTCCATTTGGTCGGATCTTGCCCACAGGCGGCTCCGCAGCTGGGGACTTAACACCATCGCCAATTCCTCGGACATAGATATCTGCCGAGAGGACCGTACTCCATTCATCGACCGTTTCGATATCCGCAGCGTCCCTATCGAGGGGGCCGATGGCCCGTGGTTCCCCATAATGGACCCCTTCGATCCGAGTTTCCGTGCTGCGGTCGAGGCCCGGTTGAAGGAGCATAAGAGGGATGTCGAGGATCCTTATCTGCTGGGTTATTTCGTGGACAACGAGATCAAATGGGGAGATGAGACGCACGCCGCCAAATGTGTGGCGAATGCGCCCGATTCCCAGGCGGCCAAAAAGGCGATGCGCGCTTTCCTGCAACAGCGTTACGGCCGCCCGGTCGAGCCGGCGGTGGCCTCGGAGAAAGATCTTCTGGACTTCAACAGGCTGATCATCGAAGAATACTATAAAGTGATCCGTGAGACCTTCGACCGCTATGCTCCGGGTGTGCTCTATATGGGCTGCCGCTTTGCAAGTTTTGTCTGCAGCAATCCGGATGTCGTCACGATCGGTGCTAAGTATTGCGATGTCATTTCCCACAATCAATATCGTTACACCGTTGATTCATACAGACTTCCGGAGGGGCTTGACAAGCCGGTGATGATCGGGGAATGGCACCTTGGGTCCTGCGACCGCGGCCTCTTCCATCCATCCCTTCAGATGTGTGACAATCAGCAGGAAAGGGCGTATTTCTATAAGGAATACGCTTTGAGCGCCCTTAAGCATCCGCAGATCATCGGCATCCACTGGCACCAGTACATGGACCAGGCAACGACCGGCCGCTTCGACGGCGAGAATTTCCAGGTCGGTTTCCTGGACTGCTGCGATACGCCCTATCCTGAAACTGTCGAGGCCTGCCGTTCGGTAGGATATAACCTTTATCAAACCCGATACAATGAATAAACCCTTTGCACTCCTGCTGGCGCTTTCGCTTACGCTGCCCCTGCAGGCCCAGAAACTGATGAAATCCGTCACCTGGGAGAATATCAAGTCCCATCCGGCCGGGCTTCCGGTCATCGGTGAGCTTGAGCCGGTCGCTTCCCGGCTGGACGCCCCCTCCATCTGGTCTGTCGGTGCGGAGACGATGGACCGGGACTATGCCGACTTTTCGCAGTTCCGCAGTTTCGTCGGGCAGACCGGCGTCGGCTATGCGCGTTTGCAGAGCGGCTGGGCCAAGACCGAGCAGAAAAAGGGGAAATACAATTTCTCCTGGCTGGATGAGCATGTGGACGGGCTGATTGCCGAAGGGGTGCATCCCTGGATGTGCCTCTGCTATGGCAACCCCATTTATTCCGAGCACGGGCACGACCTCAATGCCAGACTTTTCCCGGACGGGCCGATCATGGACGCGTGGCTGCGCTATGTGAAGGCGACGGTTACGCGTTACAAAGGGAAGGTGACGATGTGGGAAGTCTGGAATGAGCCGGACGGCCGGAAGAATCTGGATTCATACCCTCTGTATGCCAACCTGTTTGTCCGGACGGCGAAGACCATCCGCGAGGTGGATCCTCAGGCAAAGATTGCGGCCTTCGGCAGCTGCAGCCCCGACCGGAAGTACATCCGGCAGGCGCTGGAGTTGATCGCAAAGGCCGGCGGCATTCCGTATATGGATTACATCACTTATCACGCCTACTGGCCGGTTCCGGAGAGCATCGTTCCTTATGTGAAGGATCTTCGGGAGTATGTGGACCGCTACAGTCCGTCCATCGGCCTGCTGCAGGGGGAGACCGGCTGTCCGGGCCAGTTGGAGTACGGCCACGCGATGAAGCATATCGAATGGACCGAATACAGCCAGGCCAAATGGGATCTTCGCCAGGGGCTGACGCACTGGGGGATGGGGATCCCGTATTCCTTCTTTACGATGGTGGACCTGGACTACGGCTGGATGCTCCAGTCCTTCGGCCTCATCCGGATGAACGGCAGCAAGAAGCCGGTCTATCTCCGGCCGAAATTCTATGCCGTCCAGCACGTTACCAGCGTGTTTACACCGGAGTTGAAGCCGACGGACGCCATCCGGATTACGGTGGATACATCCTCGGAGGTCACCTCATTCGGCATCGAGAAAGGCGGCAAGGCGGTCGGCTGCGTGCTTTGGCTGAGCGGAGACCGTCCGTCATCCTCGCTGGACCGCCGCCTGTGCAATGCCTGCCTGAATGTCAAGTTGCAGGACCCTGTCTATGTGGATATGCTCACGGGCCTCATCCACGACCTCAAGGGCATTCAGGACAATCCTTCCCACAACGATCCCGGCACGATACGCTACAAGGGCCTCCCGCTCTGGGATGCTCCCGTGCTGATTGTCGAGCGCAGCGCCCTGGACAAGTTTTGATTTTATGGTTTACTTATAAAGATGAGAAGCGTACTATTGATGACATTTTGTGCTACGGCAGCCCTTCTGCTGGGTGTCACCCCCGACGGCTTCGCGAAGAAGCCCGTCCAGGTCCGGGTCGGATCGTATAACCTGCGTCGTGCCAAGTTGGACAAGGAAAGCCCCGACAATAACTGGCAGAAACGCGAACCCCGCCTGATCCAGTCCATTCTGGACAACGAATTCGATATCTGCGGTCTCCAGGAAGTAGATTCCGCCGAGCAGGAGAGCGTTCCG
>JAFZAI010000057.1 GCA_017557325.1 Bacteroidales bacterium | reverse complement strand
TGGCGCGAAAACGGCCCCAAATGCAACTAGTCCTCCAGCCGCCCGGAGGACCTGTAACACTTTTGCCCGCTACACCGAGACCCTTCGCCTGGCGAAGGCGCTGGAGGGAACGCCGACCTACGACCTCTGCTGGTGCCAGAGCGAGGGCTTCAACCCCGACCGGAACTTCGCCTGGCTCCGAGGCAGCACCCTCCTCGTCGCCAACTTCGGCAACGAGCACGCCGAGATCACAGTGCGCATCCCGAAGGAGGCGCGGCGAGTAGATTCCCGGGAGCCTGAGAATGACGTCATCTCCGTCACCGTCCCGCCCAAAGACTACGTCGCATTGGATTTACAGAAATAATTTCGTAGATTTGTATACCAACTAACCAGACCGTATTACACTATGTTTAGCCAAAAAGACCTTCAGGAAATCCGGCAGCGGGGCGCAGATCCCAGGACCGTCGAGAAACAGGTAGAATCTTTCAAAAAAGGCTTCCCGTGGATGAAGATCGTGGGGCCGGCTACGCCCGAGCGGGGTATCGCCGTGCTCTCGGAAGCGGAGGCGGTCGAAGCCGCCCGCTATGCCGATACGGCCATCACGCAGGGCAAGTGCAAATTTGTCCCTGCATCGGGCGCCGCTTCGCGGATGTTCAAGGACATCTTTGCCGGCCTGGAGAAACTGGAGGCCGGTGAAGACCTTCCGGCCGATGCAGCCGGGGCCCGGCTTGCCGCCCGGATCAAGGACTTCGCCTTCTACACCCCGGAACTCTTCGGCGAACCGAAGGATGATCCCGCCTACCGCAAGGATGTCCTCGAAAAAGTCCTCACCGACAAGGGCTACGGCTATGGCAGCAAGCCCAAGGGCGTTATCCGCTTCCACCGCTACGACGGAGAAGTCCGTACCGCCCTCGCTGAGCACCTCGTCGAGGCTCAGGAATATATGCGCAATGCCGACGGCAGCTGCAACCTGACCGTCACCATTTCCCCGGAGCACCGGGAGCTATTCGAGGCGGCCCTCGCCGAGGTCAAGCCTGTCTTTGAGCAGCGCTACGGCGTCCAGTACAACGTCACCTTTACCTACCAGGACAAGGCGACCGATACTCTGGCGGTCGATACCCGCAATAAACCCTTCCGCAAAGAGGACGGCACACTCCTCTTCCGCCCGGCAGGCCACGGCGCCCTCATCAAGAACCTCGGCGAAGTGGAGCAGGAGGTAGTTTCTATCAAGAACATCGACAATGTCGCACACGAGAAACTGCTCCCCGTCACGGCCCGCTACAAGAAGGTCCTCATCGGAGAGGCCTTGAGGCTTCGTGACAGGATCTTCGCCTATCTGGAAGCCTTCGACACCATCAAGGATCCCCGCTCTGAGCAGGCCCACTGCCTCTGCAACGAGGTAGAAAACTTCCTTGACCGGAAGCTCTGTATGCAGCTCCCGCTGGCCCACGATCCGGCCGAGCGGATGCAGATGCTACGCACCAAGCTCGACCGCCCGATCCGCGTCTGCGGAATGGTCCGCAACGAAGGCGAGCCCGGCGGCGGTCCCTTCATCATCGCCGGCCGCGACGGCGCTACCTCCCTGCAGATTCTGGAGAGCGTCCAGATCACCCCGGAGGCAAAGGATATTCTCGCAAGGGCCACCCACTTCAACCCGGTCGACCTCGTCTGCTGCCTGCGCAACTACAAGGGCGAGCGCTTCGATCTGGCCAAATACGTCGACCCGGAGGCCGGCTTCATCTCCTCCAAGAGCTACCAGGGCCGCGAACTCAAAGCCCTCGAACTCCCGGGTCTTTGGAACGGCGCCATGAGCGACTGGAACACGCTCTTCATTGAGGTGCCCGGCGAAACGTTCAATCCTGTAAAAGTCGTCCTGGACCTGCTGCGGCCCGCCCATCAGGGCTAGTACTTCGGCGGTGCCGGCGGACGAACCTGGAAGGCCTCCAGCGCGGAAATCAAATGCGGAAGCGGCTGTGCGTTGTGAATCTTCACAATGCGCGGCGCATCCGGGCGCTGAGGCCCCTTGAGAGCGTAGGGCGAGAGTAACGCTATTCCCAAGCCATCAAATACCAGCACGCCCCCCTGCGCGAAATCGGCATAGGGCGCCCGGGCCAGCGTACGCAGCCAAGACCCATCCTCCTCATACATCGACAGCACCAGCGTCCAATGCTTGCCGGAGGCATCTGCCATCGCGGAGCTGCTGGAAGGCTCCAGGCTCAGGCGCACAGTACGGGCATTGTGCGGGCCCCAATAAATAACCTCGTCGCCGGTGAAATAGAAATAGGGATCCTGGAAGCGATTCCCAAAATGGCAGACCAGCTGCTCTGACAATTCTACCTCCTGGTCCTCTCCCTGCGTGCGGAGCTTGCAGTTGACCACCTCCCCCATCCGGAAGGCGTGATGGAAGATCTCCGGCCGCATCGCATCCCGCATTTGCCGGGCAACCTCCATATCCAGCACCGGCGGCAGATAGGAGGTAACGCCCACGTTATCCCCTTTGATGATATCGACGTTGCGGTTGGCGTATTCCCGGACATTGGTCATCTGGTTCACGTCGTAGGCACGGATTCCCAGGCCGTTGTAAACCGTATCGTGGAGCCGGGTGTGGTAATCCGTAAGATTCAGGGTAAAGGAAGGAAGGGACAGGGTGTTCGGATCCCGGAGAATGAGCCAGGATTCCAGCCCGCCGGCGCTGTAAACGACGCCCTCGGCGCACTCCGCCTCCAGATACCCGCAATCGGTCACTTCGCCGACAGGAGTGCCGTCCGCTTCATATAGCATCGCCTTTAAGGTATAATATTTCCCGCCTTCGGGCCAGGCCATCGCCGTGGCACCCCCGTTTTCGACCTCGAAGGGCTCCAGACGGAGGAATCGTCCCCTGCCCCAGTCAATGTCCGCCTCCCGGCACGCGGCCCTGCGGTAGCTGTAGCCGGACTGGATGCTTACGATACGGACCTGGTTGGGATAAAGCGGTATGCCGATGCACCCTTTGTTCCAGGCTGCCGCGCGGACGGGGTCGCCCATCGGATCGTAGGCCAGGATTGCCCCCGGGTGACCATTGAAAGTCCGGTCCAGGGTAAGGAAAGAGCCGCTGTTGCGGGTAAGGGCCAGATAGTCGAAGGGCAGCAGGGTCCGGCCTTTGAGGTCTGCCACGCCGTACAGGCCGGAGACGCCTTTGGCGATGAAGGAGCCGCCGCTGAAGGACGGTTGCGAGAGGAATTGCGGGGAATAAATCTCTTCCCCGCGAAGGGTATAAACGCCCCAGAGCGGTGCTCCGGTCAAGCCGGGAGTATCGACGTACCGGGAGGCCAGGATGCAATTCGCGTTACGGGGAATATCGACGGCAATGTGTTCCACCGGCAGGACCAGGTTGCCGCTCCAGTCGGCGATGCCGTGGAGTTTGATGCCGCCCTCTTTAATCTTGAGTTCGCAGAGACCGTTCCGGTCGAATTTGCCGATGTCGTCGTACAGGGGCTGCAGGATCCACTGCCCTTCCGTATTGATGAGCCCCTCGCGGCCGCTCATCTTGACAATCGCAAAACCGTCGTCGAAACGCTTGGCATCATCGTAAGTCGGCGGAATCACCCAATTCTTCTGCTTATCCTGGTATCCGTACTTTTTGCTCGCTTTGTCTTTGACCGGTTTCAGGTCCTGGGCCGATGCCGCCAGGGTAAATGCCAGCAGTGCCGCTGCAAGTAGAAAGATTTTTTTCATCATAAACGCTATAAAATTAAACTCCTTTTAAAATTAGTTGTATCGTTTCTTTCATCCTCGGGCCATCCGGCCCTCGTCCTTCCCAACAAGTTGGGCCCCTCCCGCTACTTGCGCGGGCGCAAATGATTGCAGAAACGATACAACAT
>JAFZAI010000056.1 GCA_017557325.1 Bacteroidales bacterium | reverse complement strand
TCCACGATGCAAAGTATATTTCGATCTGATTATCAGAAATTTACAAACTTGAAGTCACAATTTGTGACCTCAAGTTGGGGTAGAGCGCATAGCCATTGGCCGACTCGCAAACAGATTGGCAAGTCAGACATAATTTTTTGCGATTCTAGATTATTTACTTACCTTTGCACTTGAGGGAATCGAGAGGATGATGGGTAAAGGGGTAGCACTCCTGTTGTCATAACTTAAGATTTCCGGAAACCATCCTGCTACCAGGATGGTTTTTCTATTTCAACCACATCCTGCTCCACGATGCAAAGTATATTTCGATCTGATTATCAGAAATTTACAAACTTGAAGTCACAATTTGTGACCTCAAGTTGGGATGGGATGCGCGACCATCAGCCGACTCGCAAACAGATTGGCAAGCCAGACATAATTTTTTGCGATTCTAGATTATTTACTTACATTTGCACTTGAGGGGGGGGAGGAACACCACCTGTCCCCTTTGAACCTTCAGATTTTTAACACCTCTCCGCTGATGGAGTGGTTTTTATAACTATCTAATAATCAGAGAGATGAAGGTTTTCGTACCCCCTGAAACAAGGGGTACGAAAAATTAGAATCGACTGAATATCAGATGGTTACGAGCAATAACAAGGAAGGACAGATTCCGGATCAAGTCCGGAATGACGCGAAGGGTGTCCGGGATGACGCGAAGGCCGGTCCGGAATGCCCCCCTCAGTCCTTGCGGAAACTATCCGTGACGTAGGAGACGAGGCCGGCGAGGAGTTGGACGAGGGCCTCGGATTCGTGAGCGAGGATGGCGAGGGAGATGCCGATGCTGGCGGGGATGTCGTACACGCTGGAGAGCGTGGCGAGGAGGAAGGCGTGATAGGCGCCAAAGCCGCCGGGTACGGGGATCAGCGTGCTGACGGTGCCGACGAGCATCAGGAAGATGGCGTCCGTCGCGCCGAAGGAAGCGAAGGCGGGGACATCCTTGAGGGCGAGGATGACGGTATACATCATTACCCAGTAGCAGAACCAGATCAGCAGCGTATATACCACAAAGAGCCAGGTCCGCTTCATCCGGAAGCAGGAGGTGAAGCCGACGCCCATTCCGGCGATGAATTTCCACACGCGGCCGAAGAAGCCCCCTTTCTTGCGAAGGGCCCAGACCAGGATGCAGAACAGCACGCCGGCCACGGCCAGCAGGATGGCGACCAGGAACAAGCCTTTCTTGGCAGCGAGACCCGCTCGGATACTGTTATAAAGATAGTCTCCATAACTGGTCCAGAGCAGGATCAGCAGAATAATAATGATCACGGCGCCGCTGAGGACATCCCAGCTGCGGTCCAGCACCATCGTGCCGACCACCTTGTCGTAGGTCGCAAGCCGCTCTCCGTTGCTTTTCTTGGAGGAATGCTTGGTGACGTAAAGGCACTTGATAAGTTCTCCGGCCCGCGGCAGCACCAGGTTGAAAAGGTAGCCGATGTTGACGGCGTCGTAGGCCGTCCGGAAACGGGTACCGGCATCAATGGGAAGGAGCTGCATCTGCCAGCGGGCGCCCCTGAGGATGAATGTCAGGTATCCCGCGGCCATCGAAAGAAGAATCCATTCCCAGCGGCAGGCCTGGATGCTGCTCCAGAACTGCTTCCAGTCGATCCCCCGGAAGGAGAAGAAGAGGAGGACCCCCATCAGCAGAAAGGACAGGGTATATTTGAGAATAGACTTCGCCGTTTCTTTCATATCGAGGTGCAAAGATAACCAAAAAAGATAAAACCCGCAATCCAGCCTTTTCCTACCCATCACTTTTTTCTCCATTTTCCCGGGATATCTTTGTTTTTTTTTGTAAATTTGTAGGCTTAGAAGAAAAGTTTTGCGTATGAAATCCATCCTCGGCATCGGAAATGCCCTCACAGACATTCTGGCAGTCCTTCCGGACGACGAATTCCTCACGAAATACCACCTTCCCAAAGGCAGTATGCAGCACGTGGATATGGCCACCGGCGACAAGATCTGGACGTCGCTGAAGGAAATCGGCGTCAATTACGTTCCCGGCGGCAGCGCGGCCAACACCATCACCTGCACCTCCATTTTCGGGATGCCGTCCGGCTACATCGGCAAGATCGGCAACGACGAGCTCGGGCATCTGTTCAAGAGCACGATGGAGCAGTATGGCGTCAAGGCCAACCTCCTCTACGGTACCAAATCCTCCGGCCGCTGTATGGTATTCATCACCGGCGCCAACGCCGAGTGCACCTTCGCCAGCTATATGGGGTCCGCCCTCGAAATGGGCCCCGACGACCTCAAGCCGGAGTATTTCCAAGGATGGGATTATTTCCACATCGAAGGCTACCTCGTCCAGAATCAGGA
Organism: Bacteroidales bacterium; assembly: GCA_017557325.1. Classification (GTDB taxonomy): domain Bacteria; phylum Bacteroidota; class Bacteroidia; order Bacteroidales; family UBA932; genus Cryptobacteroides. The sequence continues at coordinate 2,281 of JAFZAI010000056.1, read as the reverse complement.
CCTTATCCTCAAGGCTGTCCAAATGGCAAAAGAGGCCGGATGCATCATCTCCATCGATATGGCATCCTACAATGTCGTCGAGTCGAATGAAGCCTTCCTCCACAACCTGGTGGACGATTATGTCGACATCGTCTTCGCCAACGAGACGGAGGCCCGTTCCTTCACCAAACTGGAGCCGAAAGAGGCCGTCGCAGAACTTTCCAAACGCTGCCAGATCGCCATCGTCAAGGTCGGCAAGGACGGCTCGATGGTCCAGCAGGGCGATGAATATCACTACATTCCGGCCTGGCCTGCCGCCACGATCGACGCGACCGGCGCCGGTGACACCTACGCCGCAGGCTTCCTCTATGCCCATTCCCTCGGGATGCCGCTGAAGGTATGCGGGGAAATCGGCTCGATCATCGCCGCCAAGGTCGTCGAGGTGATCGGTACCAAGATCGACGTTCCGCGCTGGAAAGCCGCCAAGCAGGAAATCCGCGAACTCATCGCCGCCAACACCCGATAGCAATGCTCGACCCCGTCAAAAACCTGATGAGGCGGCACTGCCTCAAGAAAAACGCCAGCGACGTCCCCACCGGCATCACCCCGCTCAGGGACATCCATTCGGCCGTGGCCTTCATTGACGTGGAGGACACCTCCTTCCACGATTGCAAGAACCGCATCCTCCAGTTCTACCGCGAGCACCAAATGAAGGGCGAAATCTTCTTCTTTGATTTCCGCAAGCTCGGCGAAGGGGAGCGCCTGATTACCAGCATCACCACGACCATTCTCAAGAAGGACCTCAACTGGTTCGACAAGCCGGACAACGAGAAGGTGGCGATTATGCTCTCGGGAGAGCCGGATCTCTTCATTTCGATGATCCCCGGGGACAGTTTTCCGCTGGAATTTATGGCCAAATGCTGCCGGGCCCGGTTCAAGATCGGCCGGAAGCAGTTGCCGGGCGACACCTTCGATATGATCTTCACGGACAATCCCGACAAGCCATCCTCCCAGGACGAAGTGTTCCGGAAGATGGAGCAGATCCTGCTGAAAATCCAGTAATTAATTCGCCAGGGACGTGTAGCTGTAGAAGCCGAGCAGCGAAAGGACAAGCATAATTACGCCCGCGAGAAGGACACCGAGCATCACGTAGAGGACACTCTTCTTAAAATCCATATTCAGCAGGCTGGCCGCCAGGGTTCCGCTCCAGGCGCCCGTTCCCGGAATAGGAATTCCCACAAACAGCAGAAGCGCCACGTAAAGGCCTACACCGGCCTTTGATTCGAGCTTGGCTCCGGCCTTCTCTCCCCTCTCCAAACACCAGCGGAAAAATCCGCCGACCCATTTCAGCTTCGCCCCCCATTCGAGGAATCGCCGTCCGAAGAAGTAGATCAGCGGGACGGGAAGCATATTGCCGATAATGGCCACGATGTAGGACGGGACGATCGGAAGCTGGTACGCCACGGCATAGGGAATCGCGCCGCGGAGCTCGACCAGCGGGACCATCGAAATCAGGAAAACAATGAGGTACTTCAGAAACATTACCAGGAGAAGAGTTTGAGGGTTTCTTCAAGGGAGAGAGCGTCTTCTACACGATAATCGCCGCTGCGGGTACGGCAGAGGGCGTCAAGGTGGGCGCCGGTGCCGAGAGCCTCGCCGAGGTCGCGGGCAAAAGCCCGGATGTAGGTGCCCTTGCTGCAGGAAATGCGGATATCGGCGTGGGGAAGGTGCAGCGCCGAGGTATCGGTGACGTGGATGCGGGAGGATGCGATCGTTTCGGGGCCTTTGTCGCGAGGGGGAATGCCGTCGGGACAGAATGATTCCAGCGTGGCTGAATGAACGGTGATGCGACTTTTCTGGAGAATGTCCAGCGCGGCGGCGTCAAAATCGGCCTCATCCCTGTGCTTGTAGAGTTTGCGCGCCATCTCGTAGGCGCGGACTCCGTCGACGCTTTTGGCGGAGAAAAGCGGCGCAATCTGCTCGTAGGTGCCGGTAAGGGATTCCAGCGCCCCCCGGATAGCCAGAGGGGAAACCCCGTCGGTCGGGAAGGTGCGGTCGATCTCCTTTTCCAGGTCGTAGGAGGGGGTGGTGGCACCGAAGGAAATGCCAGCCAGGTATTCCTTATCGTGATCCTGAAGGGTCTGCGCCCGGCGGGTGGCCGGACCGATGCAAACCAGCAGAACGCCCGTCGCGAGCGGATCCAGCGTCCCGGCGTGCCCAACTTTCAGATTCTTCTTGGCGAAATGCTTGATGGCCGCAAATTTGACCTTCCGTACGACGTCGGCGGAAGTCCAGCGATAAG
>JAFZAI010000055.1 GCA_017557325.1 Bacteroidales bacterium | reverse complement strand
TGGCGCGTTCCCTGGCCGAATATCTCTTTGATTCAGAGGACAATATGGTCCGGATCGACATGAGCGAATATATGGAGAAATTCTCCGTCTCACGGCTGATCGGCGCGCCTCCGGGCTACGTCGGCTACGAAGAGGGCGGCCAGCTCAGCGAGCGCGTGCGGCGCAAACCCTATTGCGTGGTGCTGCTCGACGAGATTGAAAAAGCCCATCCGGACATCTTCAACCTGCTCCTGCAGGTGATGGATGAAGGCCGCCTCACCGACAGCATCGGGCGCACGGTCAATTTCAAGAACACCATCGTCATTATGACCTCCAACGTGGGCACCCGCGAGGTGGAGGAATACGGCAGCGGCGTCGGATTCTCCACGGCCGGGAAAAACGTCGAGATGGACCGCAAGAGTGTGCTCGAGAAAGCGCTCAAGAAGGCGTTCCCGCCGGAATTCATCAACCGCGTGGACGAGCGGGTCTTCTTCCACTCCCTGACCAAGGAGGATCTGGAGAAGATCATCGACATCCAGCTCAAGGACCTGCGGGACCGGGCACTGGAGGCCGGCTACAAACTACAGGTACTTCCTGCAGCCAAGCGATTCGTTGCGGAGGCCGGCTACGACCCGGCCTATGGGGCAAGACCCCTGAAGCGGGCCATCATGCGGCACATCGAAGACCCCGTGTCCGAGTTTATCATCGCCGACAGGATCCTGCACGCGAAATCCGCTGCCGGCACAGAACCGCGCATCCTCAAGGTCGGGCTGGCCCCGGACAAAGAGAGCACGGTCGTCACACTCAAAGAGACTTGACGTCCTCGATCTCGAGACCGAGGCTGTCGATCATATCCTTGAGGGCAAGGAGAGAATCTTCGGAGGAGACGAAGCCCGAAAGGGCGCTGAGGTTGAAATCCGTGTTTTTCATATCGCGTTGTTTTTTGTTTCTGATGCAAAGGTAGCGGCGCATTGTACCAAATTAAGGCACAATCAAAAAAATTTTTGAAATTTATGGAAGAAGTTCAAGAAAAATCCACCGACCGGCTGGCCCGGTATATCATTATACTTGGGACCCTCGGCATTCTTGCCGTGCTCTGCTACTTTTTCAGCAACGTCATCGTATACGTCGCCCTGGCCTTTGTCGTTTCGCTCATCGGCATTCCCCTGGCGACGCTGCTGAAGAGAATCCGCATCAAAGGGAAATCGATGCCGGACGCCGTGGCCGCTATCATTTCGCTGATTGTCGTATTCCTCGGCCTCGGCGTCATCATCGGCGAGACCTTCCCGGTGATCACGGGAATCATCAACGAGGCCGCCGCCGTCGACGAGACCACCGGCAATGCAGCAGGAAACCCGCTCCGCAACGTCAACGGCTGGCTGATTAATACATTCCCCGCGCTCGGAAAGGACTTCAAACTGGAACTGGTCATCCTCGACGAACTCAAGGATGCCATCAACCTTTCGGACGTGTCCGGTGTGATGAAATCCATCATCGGCTCCGTCGCCTCCCTGGTATCGACCATCGCCGTCGCTCTTTTCTCGATCATCTTCATCTCGTTTTTCTTCATCCGCGACCGGGAGCTGTTCACCAAGATCGTCTGCGCCCTGGTGCCGGACAAGTATGAAGAAAGGGTACGGAAGGCCCTCGGAGAAATCGAGCACCTGCTGTCACGCTATTTCGTAGGAATGATCATAGAGATCGTCGGCGTGGCGCTGATCAACTTCCTCCTGCTATGGGGCGTGGGCCGGATCGGATTCCAGGCCGCCATCGGCATCGCCTTCATCGCCGGCATCCTCAACATCATCCCCTATGTGGGACCGCTGATGGGAGAAGGCATCGGGGTCATCCTGGCCGTCGTCCTCAAACTCGGCACGGGGGTCGGCCTGAATGTCAACATCTGGCTCTTCGCGCTGATCATTCTCCTGCTGATGCTGACGACCCAACTCATCGACAACTTCGTTTTCCAGCCGATCATTTATTCGACCAGCATCAAGGCGAGCCCGCTGGAGATTTTCATCGTCCTGCTGGCCGCCGGGCATATAGGAGGCATCGTCGGGATGCTGGCTGCCATCCCGGCCTATACGGTACTGAGAGTGATTGCGAGCCGGTTCTTCTACCATCTTAAACCCATCCGGCGGCTCATTCCGGACCGGGACAGCGAAACCACCTAGAAGACCATCGAAAAGGCCAGGCCGTACTGCCCCTCACCGCTGTACCAGGGGACGGCCACCCATTTCTTCTGCCTGTGCTCCAGGTGAAAGAGCCGCCTCTCCACCGGCAGGAGCCAATAGCCCACATTGGCGCTGAGGATGCCGATAGCAGCACCGGCCAGGACATCATTGGTCCAGTGCCGGTTGTTATAGATGCGCATCACGGCCGTAGCGGTCGCAATGCCGTATGCACCCAGGCCCCAGAGCGGGCCGTATTCATGACGTACCAGCTCGGCCCCCATGAACGCCGTAGCCGTATGCCCCGAGGGGAATGAATTCCGTTTGTCGCTATCCGGACGCTTCTCGCGAACCGTATATTTCAGGGTATTGACAAGGATGGCCACCGTCGCGCTGGATGTGGCGAGTACGAGCGCACGCTCTCCCCCCGTCCGTTCTCCCTGACGGGGTACGAAGCCCACCCCGAAATACATCACGGCGGGGGCATACTGGATATAGTCGTCAAAATGCAGATACCGGCCGGCGCGGATGTCCTCCGCCCCCTTCTGGACGGGAAGATTGATGCGTTTCTGATACCATTTGCTGCAAAGGCCGAATGTACCTATGCCCATCAACACCGTGGGAGCGACGATCTGCTGCCAGCGGAAGCGTTCGTCATCCAGCATATAAACCGGGGCGCGGGCAACGCTTACCGTGTCCAGAGGCACCGTTTGCTGCGCCGTACTGTCCGTAGGCACAGGCACCGAATCTTCCTGGGCATAAAGCGGCCGCCCCGTGAGGAGCAGAACCAGAAGAATGAGGAGTCCGTCGCGAAAATGCACGGAAAAGACCGGCTAGAGCTTCGACATCCGCTCGACGGAGAGTTCGACAAGGGAGCGGACGGCCGCCTTGTAATCGGGATTGCTGCTCTGCAGGTAGCGGTTGGCGATGGCGCAGCATACGGTGCAGACGTCGTGGCCAAGCATCGCGCCGAAGCCGGCGAGCGGCGAGGACTCCATCTCAAAGTTGGTGATGCGGTACTCGCCGAAGCGGAAGGATTCGATCTTCTCGAGCATGTCGGGCATCGCCAGCGGAAGCCGCACCACGCGGCCCTGAGGGCCATAGAAACCCGGAGCGGAGATGGTGACCCCCTTGATGGTGACATCCTTCATCAGGTTGATGATCTTGTCGCTGGCCTTGACGAAATACGGGGAAGGAAGGGTTTCCTTCCAGTTCATATGCTTCTTGAAGTCGGCTTCCACGTCATTGAGGGTGAAATTCTCCCTTCCGCCGTACCAGTTCATCACACCGTCGAAACCGACGCTGATGTGCGAGAGGATGTAGGAGCCGAGGGGAATGTCGGCGTGGAGGGCGCCGGAAGTGCCGATGCGGAGAATGTTGAGACGGCGGTGCTCCGGTTTGACCTCGCGGGTCGCGAAATCGACATTGGCCAGGGCGTCGAGCTCGGTCATTACGATGTCGATGTTGTCGGGGCCGATGCCGTGGGAAAGGGCGGTGATGCGCTTGCCGTTACGGTATCCGGTGACGGAGACGAATTCGCGGGAAGCGTGGCGGCACTCGATGTCGGTCAGGTATTCGGCGATCATATCGACGCGGCCGGGGTCACCGACGAGGATGATGTTGTCGGCGAGTTCCTCGGGTTTGATGTGGATGTGGAACGCCGAGCCGTCGGCGTTGATGATGAGTTCGGATTCCGGGATGCGCATATCTTTTCGTTTTAGTTGTCTGAAAAGACAAATATAGTTTTTTTCGGTTAATTTTCCTATTTTTGTAACCAAATGTATGTAACATAGAAAAATTAGTTACATCGTAACTAATTTTTCAGATAACTCTTACTAGCTATTATGTGGCAGAGAATTCAAACTTTATATTTAGCGATAGCGGTGGCGCTGACGGCGGTGCTGCTGGCGGGGAATGCGGCGGCACAGACGGGCGCCGAAGGACTTGTGATGATTAAATATACGGCGATTGCGAAACCTTATATGCTGATTCTGCTGATTGTGCTGACGCTGATTGAGGCTGTTGCGCTGCTCTCCTTTAAGGTGAGGATCCTGCAGATGCGGCTCGCCGTGGTGGCGGGGCTCATCGCTTTCGGCCTGCAGGCCTGGCTCGGGGTGATGTATTTCACCTCGCCTGGGTACGTTTTCCGCTGGACGGTCATTTTCCCGCTGCTCATCGCCATCTGTGACTTCCTTGCCGCCCGCGGCGCATTCCAAGACCAGCTCGTCGTAGAGAGCGCCCAGAGGCTCCGCTCTCGCCGCAAAAGGTGATCTTTCAAAAACTTTTACTATCTTTGCGGTCTGCAAGTGAATGACTTGCCTGAATTTTTATGAAAAAAAGAGTCGTCATCACCGGAATGGGCGTCATTTCCTCCGTGGGAAATGATGTTCCGACATTCTGGGACAGCCTGAAGAAGGGTGTCTGCGGCATCGATTATATCGACCAGTTCGACACACATCAGCTCCCCGTCAAGATTGCCGGCAAGATCAAGGATTTTGAGCCGGAAAAATACGGGATGGAAAAACACCTTATCCGCAAGCAGGATTTATTCGCACAGTACGGACTGGCCGCCGCCTGGCAGGCCGTGCAGGATGCGGGGATTATCGCCGAAGGCGAAGGACAGAACATCGAACCGGGCAGGCTCGGTGTGTATGTCGGTTCCGGCGTCGGAGGCATCGAGGTGCATTATCGGGAAACCGCCAAGATGCTGGAGGATCCTTCCGGACAATGGATTTCCCCGCTGTTCATCCCGACAATGATTTCCAACATTGCGGCCGGGCAGATTGCCATCAAGCACCACGCTCAGGGCCCCTGCCTGGATATTGTGACGGCCTGTGCGACCTCTTCCCACTGCATCGGTGAAGCCTTCCGGGCTATCCGCCACGGGTATGCCGATGCCATCATCGCCGGCGGCTGCGAGAACGCCACCATTCCGCTGGCCATCGCCGGCTTTGCCAACGCCCGTGCGCTTACCCGGGATGAAGATCCCAAGTACGCCTCCCTCCCCTTCAACAAGAACCGCAAGGGCTTCGTGATGGGAGACGGCGCCGGTATCCTGGTACTGGAAGAATACGAGCACGCCAAAGCCCGCGGAGCGACCATTTATGGCGAAATTACCGGCTACGGCAACACCTGCGACGCCTACCACGCCACGGCGCCGAGGCCGGACGGTTCCACCCAGGCCCGGGCCATTCGTTACGCGCTCTCGGAATCAGGATTTGACGAGACCAATGACAACCTCTACATTAATGCGCACGGGACGGGCACACTCCTCAACGACGTCGCCGAGACCGTCGCTTACAAGGTTGCCCTCGGGGATTTTGCTTACAAGGCGCATATCTCCTCTATCAAATCGATGACCGGGCATATGTTCGGAGCAGCCGGTGCGGCGGAAGCCATTGCCACGATCCTGGCCTTGAAAGAGGGTATCATTCCCCCGACCATCAACCTCGACTGCCCCGATCCCGAATGCGACCTCGACTACACGCCGAACGTCGCCGTCAAGAGCCCGATTACCCTCGGACTCTCCAACTCCCTTGGCTTCGGCGGGCACAATGCCTGCCTCGCCTTCCGCGCTTTCCGTCAGGATTAAAGTTCCCGCACGAGGATCCGCACCATACCATTTTCCATTTTGCGGAGCGCGGACCATTTCCGGATGGTCTCGAAGGTTACTTCATCGCATTCGTCCAACTGACGCAGAAAACTGTCTTTCAACCGGAGGGCTGTAGGCGTGTCGTAGAAATACACGTTGTTCTCGAAGTTAAGACGGAAACTGCGGTGGTCGAGGTTGCAGGTGCCGATGGAGGAAAAATAATCATCGGTCACAAAGAGTTTGCTATGATCGAAGATCCCCGTGTTGAGATAAATCCGGACGCCGGAGCGGACGCAACGACGGAAATAAGACCGGTTGGCTGCATTCATCATCCGGACATCCGCATTGAGCGGCAGGATCAGGCGGACGTCCGTTCCGCGGTCGGCCGCCCCGCAAAGCGCTTTCAAGACTGGCTTTGGCGGGCAGAAATACGGGCTTTTGGCATAGAAATACCGGGACGTACTGTCGAGGGCATATACGTATGAATCCATCAGTGGAAGGGATCGCGGCCTTGAAACCGGCCGGGAGGCAACAAGCTGGAGCACGGTCCCCGATGAATCTGCCGGAGCCCAGGAGGACGTGGGGGTCTCTTCTCTGCAGACATCCTCCCAATCGGCATCGAACAGCCCTCCCAACGCCGTCACAATAGGCCCCTTCAACCGGAGATGGGTATCCTTCCAACGGTAGAAATAATCGTCCGACAGGTTCATTCCGCCAGTATAGCCCACGCGGCCGTCGATGATGGCCAGTTTGCGGTGATCGCGACGGTCCAGCAGACGAAGCGCACGGCCGGGACGCTTCGGCGGGGTGAATTTCCGCACCTCGATCCCCGCCTTCTGCATTTCCCGGTAAAAACGCCGCGGGACGCCTGCGTTGATGAGATTGTCATAGATCAGCCGGACCGAGACGCTGTCCTGTGCCCGGGCCATCAGCGAATCCCGCAATACCACGCAAAGGGAATCATCCGTAAACCGGTAATACTCCAGAGAGACGGATTCGCGGGCGGAACGGACATCTTCCATCAGGAGTTCATACTTCCGCATCCCGTCATACAGGATCTGGCAAGTATTTCCGAAAGTCGGGACCTCGTACCAGGCGTGCGCCATCCGCTCCGCGAGCGGCCGGTATTTCGGGGAGATGTCACCGAAAGCCTCGGAGGGACATAACGAATCCGGCGGGGCCAGAAGCTCCGCCGTTATCAAAATCAGAGAGAGAAAGGCGCTCAACGACGTCTTTTCTTGCCGTCATCGACCCGGTCTTCGATCTCGTCGATCCGGTCGTCGCACCAGTCTTCGAAGGCATTGGAAATCTTACGGCCACCGCGGGGATGATCGTTGATCTGGTCCTCGATCTTGCTCAAGCGGGCCTTGAGCTGCTTGCAGCGGTCCTTGTTGCCGTTCCGGTAGGCCGACTCATACTGACGGAGGATACCCCTGACGCCATAATAGGAGACCAGATCCTGCACCGAAGGATCATACGGGAATTCGGGTTTGGGCTTATCCACCTGCGCTTCCTCGACGGGAGCCGCGATAACGGCGTCCAGCCGGAGCTGTCCGGCGGCGGCATTGGCAACGGCGGCATTGGCCGTCTTCTTGTCCATCTCAGAACTGGAGAGATAGACAACGTTGCGGATCGGCTTGGAAGGGTCGTTCAGTACGGGGAGAATGGACGTGATATCCTGTCCGTACAGATCAAAAGCGGCATTCAGGCGCATTCCGCTTCTGTCCAGCAGATCCAACGAAGTGGAGAGCGCTTCCACGACGTCATCCGTAACTTTCTGGAGCGGAACGGTGGCGCGGACGGCCCAGTTGCCCGAGGGGGTCTGGACGGCGTATGCCTTAACCTCCGCAGCGGGAGCGAAAATATTGAAGCCCGTACCGGTAGTTTCTACGTCGGTGGCGCTGATGACGGCCTCGGCCGGGGTTCCGGTATTGCAGGAGGCCAGGAGCAATGCGGCGAATATGCCGGCTACAAACAATTTTTTCATATTGGGAAAGATTAATATTTGTTCAGGGGACGGCCGCTGGTGAGCATATTCACTTTATGCTTCACCGTACGGAGGATTTCCAGATAGGCCGGGTTCTCCAGGTCGTCGGGATGGGCGGCAGCGGCGGTCAGCACGGTGTCGATCAGGGCGACGATGTCCTTCATATCCTTCTCCACGAAGCCGCGGGAGGTGACGGCGGGCGTGCCGACACGGATGCCGGAGGTCTGGAACGGGGAACGGCTGTCGAAGGGGACCATATTCTTATTGACCGTGATGTCGGCCTTGACGAGTTCTTTCTCGGCCACTTTGCCGGTAAGATCGGGGAATTTGGCGCGGAGGTCAATCAGGAGAAGGTGGTTGTCGGTGCCGCCGGAAACGACCTTGTAACCCTTGGAAACGAAGGCCTTGCCCATCGCCTCCGCGTTGGCTTTGACCTGCTTCTGATAGGCGACGTATTCGGGCTGAAGCGCCTCGTAGAAGGCGACGGCCTTGGCCGCGATGACGTGCTCGAGCGGACCGCCCTGCACGCCGGGGAACACAAACGAATCGATCACCTGGGACATCTTTTTGACCTCGCCCTTCGGAGTGGTCAGGCCCTTCGGGTTGAGGAAATCCTTGCCGATGAGAATGATGCCGCCACGGGGACCGCGCAGGGTCTTGTGCGTGGTGGAGGTCACGATGTGGGCATATTTGACAGGATTTTTCAGCAGGCCCGCCGCAATGAGGCCCGCCGTGTGCGCCATATCGATCATCAGGATGGCGCCGACCTTGTCGGCAATCTCCCGCATCCGGGCATAGTCCCATTCGCGGGAATAGGCGGAAGCGCCGCCGATGATCATCTTCGGCTTCACCTCAAGGGCGATGCGCTCCATCTCATCATAGTCGATACGACCGGTCTCCGGATCAAGACCATACGGGACCGCCTTGTACAGGATGCCGGAGGCATTGACCGGAGAGCCATGCGTGAGATGCCCGCCGTGGGCAAGATCCAGGCCCATAAAGGTGTCGCCCGGGTTAAGGACAGCCATCTCGACGGCCAGGTTGGCCTGGGCGCCGGAATGGGGCTGCACGTTGGCATATTCGGCGTCATAGAGCTTCTTGACGCGGTCGATGGCGAGTTGCTCGATCTGGTCGACCACCTCGCAGCCGCCGTAATAGCGCCTACCGGGATACCCCTCCGCATACTTGTTGGTGCAGACGGAGCCCATTGCTTCCATTACCTGATTCGAAACGTAATTCTCTGATGCAATGAGTTCCAGTCCCGCGGACTGCCGCTCCCGTTCCTTCTTGATAAGATCAAATACCCGTAAATCCTGTTTCATCGCGACGTATGTTTGCAACATCTACAAATTTAAGGAATTATTTTGTAATTTTGCAAAAAGATGGGAAGGAAATTAAGTAATATCGAACTCCACCGAGTGAGCGCGGAAGAGTTCCGTGCGCTGCCCCCTTCCGGGGTGGCCGTGGTGCTGGACAATATCCGGAGCGCGCACAATGTGGGGTCGGTGCTCCGGACGGCCGACGCCTTCCAGGCCGACAAGGTGTTCCTCTGCGGCATTACGCCTGTCCCTCCCTCTCCAGAGATCCACAAATCCGCCCTTGGGGCCGAATTCAGTGTGGACTGGGAGCACGCTGGCAGCACCCTGGAGACCGTCACACGGCTTCGCGCGGAAGGCTGGACCATCCTCAGTGTGGAGCAGACGGTCGGATCCGTATCACTGGAGAGCTTCACCCCGGAGCCGGGGAAGAGCTACGCCCTCGTTTTCGGCAGCGAGGTCGGCGGCGTCGACCAGGCGGTCGTGGATGCATCGGATGATTCTCTGGAAATTCCCCAATTCGGCACCAAGCATTCCCTCAACGTTTCTGTCAGTGCAGGGGTCGTCCTCTGGCATTTCACCCTCAAAAGAATTACACGATGAAGCATTTCCCCGTTCTGCTAGCTGCCGCTCTCCTGGCATTCTCCTGCGTCGGGAACCCCGAGCAAAAGATAGAATCCTCCCTGCAGCAGATTCAGTCCACGCTTCCCAAAGATCTCGGGAACGGGCTGTCCTACATCAAGGCGGCCTACGAAAAAGACTCCGGAACCATTGTGTTCGGTTATGCCGTCAGTACGCTCGATACCCTGCTGACTGTCGAACAGATCGAGGGGCTCCGTCAGGCGACCATCTCCTCGCTTTCCAATCCTTCCGTTGCCGCCGATCCGATCTGGAAGCTCGCCGCCAGGACCGGTGCCTCCTTCCGATACGAATACTGCCTCCCTGATGGCAGAGAGGCAGGTTCTTTCACGCTGGGGCCGGCCGATTACAGCTTTTCCCAGTAGATCGTCATTCCGATCCCCATCAGCTGCCCGCGAAGGGCCAGCTGTGTCTCTGAGACGAACCACAAATCCACATTGACCTTGAGCCCATGCTGGGGGTCGTACAACTTGGTGTCGCCCCAGTGGTTCTTCTCCGGGATGTACTTGAGGCTGTTGATTAGAACGACCTCGTCACAAGGGGTATTGCGGAGAGACTTGTTGGGATTCTTCTTATCCAGGCGCTTCTCCCCTGTCTTGGGATCGATGATATTCTTCATCCAGATAACCTTGGCGCGATAAGTTCCGTCCGAACGTTTGGTGATCCGGACCTTGTAGTCATCGCCGTGGTAACTGGAGAAATAGGTACCGATAATGGCGTCACCGGCATCCTGTGCCTGCAGGGACAGGCAGAGCAGGACAGAGAGAAGAAGTGTGACAAGCCTTTTCATCGTTACCGTTTTTTATCCCCGCAAAGATAATGAAATATTTTTGTAACAATTCAAAAAATTTCAAGTTTCTGACAAGGCAGGGCTTATTTTACCGGTTTCAAGGTAAAGATAAACGTCCGTTCCTGCGCCGGCAGCCTGTAGGCTTCCATCGGGAGCTGTCCCCAGGAATTGATGCCGCCGACACCCATCAGAGCACCCTCGAAGCGGACATACGTCCTGCCGGAAGAGCGGTCGGATCCGTGGGCCTTTGCCTTCAGTTCCAGGGAATGACTCTGGGGGCCGAGGTTTGTCACGTCCATTTCAGCCTGGCTGAAAGGCAGCACTGAGGCCGAGAACCACTCAGGGGCTGAAATCTCCAGACCTGCGCCGGCGGGATTCACGATGCGGATCCAGCGGAGATCCGTCCGGGTGCCGCAATCCTGCGGTCGGACATAATCGTACTGGAACATCTCATTGACGTGCGCGGCATATTCCCCGACGAGAGCGCCGCTCTTGCGGTCGGGCTCGGTCTCCCACGGGCCGTTGCCATACCACCTGACGGTGGAATATTCCCCGCCGAGGGCCAGGCTCATTCCGAAACGGAAAAGATCCGGCAGGTTCTTCAGACTCTCGTCTCCACGCATCTTCTCGGTCACCTTCATCACGCCGTCATAGCCGATTTCATACCGGACAGTGACATGGGCAGCCTTGCCGATAGGAAGGAATTCCGTCGTAACGACATACCCGCCTTCTGCGGCCCGGGATACCACCACGGCCGGTTTCAGATCCGGATACTGCCAGAGGGCCATCTTTTTATCGAGTTGGGCTCCGAGGTCGTTCTCCACGGGGGCGCGGCCGAATCCAGGCATCAACGGTTCGGCAAGCAGATCTTTCCCGTCCACGAACCAGTGCGTAAGCGCACCGGTCGCAGCGCTCCAGACCGCCGTCCAGCCTTTACCACTGAGCTGGAAACCGTCCTTCCCCTGCACAAATTCCGGCAGGATGTCACAGCGGGCGGCCTCGGGTGCCGGCTTCGCAGCCGCGAGCAGCATCTGGTCGTACGCGATGCAGTCCCCCGCTTCCTGCAGCGGTTCGGCACGCTTGAGACAGTACTCCACATTCAGATAGACATCCCCCTCCCCTGCAAAGATTTCCGCCGGAATCTCGCCGAGCGGAATCTCCACGGTCTGCTGGGGATTGACGCGCAGATCCTGCACCATCCCGGACAGCACGCACTGACCGGAGAGCATCACCTTCCAGATCATTCGGACATTGGACAGGTCGCGGAAGAAGAATTCGTTGTAAACACGGAGGCGGGGCGCACGCTCCGTCCCGGCCACGAGCGAGGTAAGGATGTTCCGGTGCTGGTAGCGGATCTCGTATGCGTGCGGATGCCAGGTCCGGTCGGCCGCGACAATGCCGTTGCAGTTGAACGAATTGTCGGAAGGATCGTAATCGTTGAAATCACCGCCAAAGACCCAGACGTGGTCGGTCCCCGGCTTGTCGGACGGCCACAGGAGTGCCTGGTCGGCGAAGTCCCAGATGAAGCCACCCTGGTAATTGGGGTATTCCCGGACAAGGTCCCAGTATTCCTTGAAATTGCCGCCGGAATTACCCATCACGTGGTTGTATTCACACTGGATGAGGGGCTTGGCCGGATGGCGGGTCACATAACGTTCACAGCGCTGCGGCGAAGCGTACATCGGGCAGTAGATATCGGTATTCCACTCGTTCTCGGCACGCTCGTACTGGACCGGGCGGGAAGGATCATATGCCTTGATCCATTTGTAGCAGGTCTCGAAGTTGGATCCGTTGCCAGCCTCGTTGCCCATACTCCAGATGATGACGGAGGGATGGTTGTAGTCGCGGTACACCATCCGCTTGTCGCGCTCCAGGTGCGCCTTGAGGAAATCCCCGCGTTTCGCGAGAGTCTGCTCCTTGTATCCCATTCCGTGGCTCTCGATGTTGCCTTCATCCACGACATAGAATCCGTATTCGTCGCAGAGGTCAAGCCAAATGGGATTGTTGGGATAATGGCACGTCCTTACTGCATTAACGTTAAGCGCCTTGAAAATCCGGATATCGCGCAGCATCTCTTCCCGCGTAACATTGTAGCCATAGTAGGGAGAGAGTTCGTGGCGGTTGACGCCTTTGATGAGAACTGGCTTTCCGTTGACGAGCAGTTGGGATTTCTGAATCTCGACCGTGCGGAAGCCGAAACGAAGGGCTGTGCTTTCGGCAATGACGCCCTTCTTGTCCTTCGCGACCACCTTCAGGGTATACAGATTCGGCGTTTCAGCCGTCCATAGCAGCGGATGGGCAACCTTCTCCGAGAGCCGGACGACAGGGTTGCCCGCTTCGGAAAGTTCCGGTTTCTTCGGGACTTGGGCCGTATAGGTTCCGACAGCGTTGCCGGAAGCATCCTCAACGGTGAATTCCACAGAAGCAATGCCTTTGGTCACTTCTGCCATCAGATCCAGCGCACCGTCCATTCCGCCGCGGACGTGCACGTCCTCCAGACGCTGCTGGCCGCGGGCAAAAACCCACACGCCGCGGGCGATGCCGCTCAGGCGCCAGAAATCCTGATCCTCCAGCCAGGTACCGTCGCACCAGCGGAAGATTTCCAGGGCCAGCAGGTTATCGGCCCCGGGCTTGACGAACTTCGTGATGTCGAACCGGGCTTCCAACTTGCTGTCCTGGCTGTAGCCGACCTCCTGCCCGTTGACCCAAACCCGTACGTTGGAGGTCGCCGAACCGATGCAGAGCACGATCTGGCGGCCCTTCCACGCAGCAGGAACGGCAAAAGTCGTCCGGTAATCGCCCACGTAATTGTGTTCCGTGGGAACGACGGGCGGATTATTCTCATTGTGTCCCCGCCAGGGATAGCCGATATTAACGTACATCGGGTCGCAGAAGCCGTTGAGTTCCCAATGGCCCGGAACGGGAATCGTCCCCCAGGCAGCATCATCGTATTCCACGGCCTCAAAGCCTTTCAGGCGACCGTCAATGGTCTCGTTGAAATGGAACTTCCAGTTGCCGGAAAGGTCGAGCGATTCCTGCTCGGCAGGCGTGAAGGTCGCGTGCATCGGAAGCCGGTTCCGCTCCACGACGTCGGGATTCTGCCAGTCTTCCGGCTGAGGGGCCGGTAATACGGCCAGAATGGTGGTTATCAGTAGGGTCAGCATACTTATATGATTTCGATATCTTTGGCGGAGATCCATCCCTCACGGCCGTCGGCGAGGGTGATGTTGCAGTATCCGGAGATTTCTTCCCTCACGCCGACACGGGTGCCCTCGTGGAGGAGGAAGAGTTCGGTCGATGTATCGCGGGAAGGGGCGCTTCGGACGGAACTGACGCCCGTCATCACGATGGCGGCGTCGCGGCTGATGCTGTCGTGCCGGATCCAGCGGGCAAAGCCAAAGGCAGCGAGGGCAAGCAGCAGGGCGGCGATCCCGCCGAAGAAACCACCTCGCCGGGCCGAAGGCGTCCCGCCCAGCAGGAACAGCAGCAACAGGACCAGGAAGCCCGCAAAAAGCACCAGGGACACCCAGGCCCAAGCATTGGAAGGCAGCATGCTGCCCAGACGCCGCGCCCAGGTCTTGAGGATGAATTCCGGAACGGCATCGATCTTATCGAGGGTACTTGCCCGGGCGAATTCGAGGTTGTAGCGGATATCTTTATCCGTGGGATCCAGTTTATAAGCCCGCTCGTAGCAGACCAGAGCCTTTGCCGTCTGGCCGTCCTTGAACCAGGCATTGCCGGTATTATAATATACGTCGGTAGAGACGACGCCGTCGTCGATGATCTTCTGCCAGGCCTCGGCCGCCAGGTCATACTGGCCGGCGTTGTAGGCCTCGATGCCGGAGTTCCAGAGTCCCTGGAGTTCGGCATCCGTCATCGCCCGGGCGGGGATGGCGGCGGGAAGAAGCAGGGCAAACACCAGCGCCGTCACAGCCCCTCCGGAGGCGGATTTTTTGCTTTTCATACCGGATGCAATCGATGAAATGACCTGCACAGCCCTGTCGTAGAGGGTCCCCATCGCCTCGTGGCTGCCGGCATCGGGGGAATAACGGGCCGCCTCACATTCGTCCAGCAGCGCCGTGAATTCATCGGCCTGAACTTCCTCCACGCCCCTTTCGCGTAGGGCGGAGGCGATATTTTCCTTGTTCTGGTCGGCCATATCCATGGCCAGTTTGTCACCGACAAAGCCCAGCAGGGAGCGGTGCAGCTCCTCATAGAAGGCGGTGGAGAGCCCCTGCTGCAGATAGCCTCCAGCCGCCTTGAGACGGGAAAGCGCCATCTTGGTGGCCCGGCGGTCACGGGTACCGCGGACGTCCGCCCGGCGCTGCGCCATCCGGCGCAGGGAGATCCAGACCAGGGCGGCAAGCAAAGCCATCACAGCGACGATAATCGCGTAGGCACGGCTGCCGACCAGGAAGGACACGCCCCGCTCGAGGGAGGGTTTTCCGGTCTTAATAAAGCGGATATCGGTCCCGAGATCCTTGACGCCCTTGCGGTCCACAGAAGGGCCGGACGGGATATTTTCCAGCGTGGAGGCCCCGGCCTCAGCGGGAAGAACGCGGATCCGGAGCGAATCGGTCCGGGCCGTGACATATTTTCCCGAAGCGGAACTGTAATACGCATACGGGATCGGCGGGATGACGAAGTCGCCGTGGCTGCGGGGGATGAAAGGATACTCGAAGGTCTTGCTGCCCGAAGTGCCGGTCCGGTCGACGGACTGGGTCGTCTTCACGTCATAGACCTCGAAATCCGGCGGGAAATTCACTTTGGGAGCCTCCAGCAGGGACACATTGCCTTTGCCGGACACCGTCACGAAAAGCGAGGCCGCATCGTGGGTCTTGAGCGAATCTTTGCTGAGCTTGGTGGAAAGCCGGAATTCGCCCACGCCTCCGCCAAAGCCCGCCGGAGCGCCGCCGGGAAGCGGAGACACATCCACGGTGTAGGTCCGGGAGACCGTCCGCTTGCGGACCGTCCTGTACTGATCCTCGAAGAAACTGTCGAAGATGCTGCCACCGCCCCGGCCGGTGTATTCATTCACCAGACAGACCAGCTCCGCCGGCTCAATAGTCAGGCGCCCGGTCTTCTGCGGAATAATGGACCACGAACGGATGACCGCCGCGTCATAAATATTGTCCCCCACCTTCTCGCGATGGAATTCGATACTGCCCGGAGCATCCACTTCCTGGCTCCAGAAGCCGTTGAACGTGGGGAATTTGGCTCCCTCGAATCCAGCCAGGCTGGTCCGCTGGTGCTTGTAGAGTTTGAGGACGGCCGTGATGGGCTCTCCAAGAACGGCGGAAGTCTTGCTGAGAGAGAATCCCATAAAGATATCCGCTCCGCTACGGGGCGCCGTTGTCTGGGTATCGGACTGCTGCTGCGACTGACTCCCCTGTGAAGGGGATGTCTGCGGGAGTGAATTCGCGCCGTTGGAGACAACCTCGACGGAAGCCGCCCGCGAGGAAATCGTTTCACCCCCCAGGGTTGCCGTGGCGGAAGGAAGGCGAAAAGAGCCGGCCTTCTTCGGCATCAGGATGTAGGTATATGTGTTCTGGACCGTCTTCGACATCTTTCCGTTCACGACGGAGATATTGGTGGAAGAGCCGCGTTCCGGCCCCCATACGAGTTGGAAATCCTCGCCCGGAGACCACTGGAAATTGGAAGGTTTGCCCTCCCCCTCTATGACGAAAGCAACCCGGAACTGTTCGTCCAGGCTTACGAGATTGGGGGCTTCCACCTTGATGGCGGATTGTGCATA
>JAFZAI010000054.1 GCA_017557325.1 Bacteroidales bacterium | reverse complement strand
GGCCTCCCAGTCGAAGTTGCCGCTGTCCACCAGACAGCCGCCCACGGTAGTACCGTGGCCATCGATGTACTTGGTCGTGGAATGGGTGACGATGTCCGCGCCCCACTCGAACGGCCGGCAGTGCACCGGCGTAGCGAAAGTATTGTCGATGATGAGCGGTACCCCATGCGCGTGAGCGATCTTCGCGAAGCGCTCGATGTCAAGCACTTCTACGCCAGGGTTGGAGAGGGTTTCGCCGAAGACCAGCTTCGTCTCGGGACGGAAACAGGCCTCGACCTCTTCATCCGTCGCCTTGTGGTCTACGAAGGTGACCTCGATGCCCATCTGCGGGAGCGTGACGCCCAGCAGGTTGAAAGTGCCGCCATAGATGTTGTTCAGGCTGATGATGTGATCCCCCGCCTTGCAGATGTTCAGGCAGGCGAACAAGTTCGCCGCCTGGCCGGAAGAGGTCAGGATGGCGCCCACGCCCCCTTCGAGGGCGTTGATGCGCGCCGCGACCATGTCGCAGGTGGGATTCGCCAGCCGCGTATAGAAATAGCCGCTGTCCTCCAGGTCGAAGAGCCGGCCCATCTGGTCGGAAGTCTCATATTTGAACGTCGTGCTCTGCACAACAGGCATTTGCCGGGATTCGCCGCGCTTGGGCTCATAGCCCGCATGGACGCATAAGGTGTCGATCTTGCTCATTTCAGTTCGTTTGTTCCATACAAAGATAGGTCATCTGGATTTTTCTTACAACATTCTTAAAGAATTTAGAAAAATTTCCTATTTTTGCAGATAAACAGGCACGATTAAGAAAAAGTGCCCATAGATTGGAAACATTATAGAAAAATATTCTTCGCCATGAACGACTTCGTCCTCGACTCCACCGATCTGGACATCCTGCGCTGCCTGCAGGAGAACGCCCGTCTCACCACCAAGGAACTTGCCGCCCGCGTGAATCTCTCCACCACCCCCGTTTTCGAGCGCCTGAAGCGCCTGGAGCGCAGCGGCTTCATCAAGAAATACGTCGCCGTCCTGGACGCGGAGAAACTGAACCGGGGGTTCGTCGTCTTCTGCTCGGTCAAGCTCAAGCAGATGAGCCGCGAAGTCGCCCGCACCTTCGTCTCCATCATCCGGGATATCCCCCAGGTGGCCGAATGCTACAACATCTCTGGCGAGTACGACTACCTCCTGAAAATCTACGCCACGGACATGAAGTACTATAACGAATTCATCATCAACGTCCTCGGCACCATCGACTCCATCGGCAGCATTCTTTCTTCCTTCGTGATGAAGGAAATCAAGAACACCCACGCGCTCTCGTTGTAACGCCGGTAAATCTTTTTCGGACATTCCGCGTCTTATTATCGGATGCATCCTTAAAATCCAAAAACGAAATGCAAAAAGACAAGACACAAACCCGGCTTCGGGACCTGGAAAGACTCGTACGGAGTCAGCAGGACAGGCTCTTCGCTCTTGCGTATGTTCGTATAGGTAACCGACCGGATGCGGAAGACATATTGCAGGATGTTTTCCTGAAATTGTTCCGTTCCGGGGAGAACTTGAGGAATATCAGCCATTTGGAGCACTACCTGATACGCGCGGTTTGCAATAAATGCCGTGACTATCAGAGAAAGAGGCAGTACAATCTCATTCCCATCGAGAATGCTGCCCAAATATCCATACCGGATGATGATATACCCATGCACGAGGAGTACCTCCGAATCAGCAAGTTGTTGGAAAGCCTTCCTGAGGAACAACAGGAAGTGGTGCGGCTCAAATGCACCGACGGATTGAAATTCCGGGAGATCGCCAAGATCCTGGAGATTCCTGAAGCGACCGCCAAATCCAGGTACCGTTATGCCATCGGGCACATCCAGAACCGTTTAAACAAATGAGAGCCATGAAACAGAACCATACCAAAGACATTGAAAAGCTGCTTACTCCCCAATGTGAGTTCCATGCTTCTGATAATCTTGTGAACAAGGTCATGGGCGCCGCCGCCCGGGAAGTCCAGCCGGCAAAAACAGGATCACCGGGATTCCGATGGAAGACGGTTTTCGCCTCCGCCGCTGCCGTGGCGGCGATGGTCGCCCTCTTCTTCGTGGTGAAACCCGAGGGAACTCCCGCCTATGCGGCAGAAAAACTGTTTGCAAGGGCCGCCGAGTATTTCACCGCCGTCGATGGATATGTCGTCCACTTCGATGTGCGGACAACCGGCCATGAACAATTCTCTTACACCAATCCAGCAAAAGGCTTTGTCGGACACACGATGACTGTCGCCTCCGATGGCCGTTGGAAGTTGGACAAGGGCGAGAGGATTGCAGAATTCGATGGGAACAACATCCATGTGTGGTTCCCCGAAGAGGAATGGGGGTGGAAACTCGACGCAGACCAGACCGGTACCATTTTCCCCTTTGACAACCTGCTTGACCTAGGCGGATTGATGCGCTGGCTTGAGCAGTATGTCGCAGCATCCCAAGGGGCGGATTGCCGGAAAGTGGAGGACGACGAGACGGTCGGGCTCATCCTGAAGGTTCCCGCCCAGGGCGATTACGGCAACGACTACATGAAACTGTCCTCTGTCGGAGACAGCGACACCAGGCAGACCTATGTATTCAGCAAGAAGGAGGGCCGCCTGTTGTCGGCCAAGATTGAAGCCAAGGTCTTCGGTTTCTCCCGGACCATCTTGCGGGCCAAGTCCATCGACTATGATGCGGCCGTTTCGGAATCGACCTTCGCCCTTCCCGTGAACGTCGAGTGGCTCGACGACACGAAGGAAACCATCGCCCGAAGAGCGACGGAACTCCCTGTGACCGAGTTTGTCGGTATCGGTCCGGAAGAAGCGGTCGACAAACTCTTCAAGGCACTGAAAGAATGGGACGAGCCGATGCTCAAGGTCATCCTTCGAATCTATCCCCTGAGTCGTCTGGAAGCCGGAGGCTTCAAAGGATGCACCCTGCTCAAGAAGGGAGATGCTTTCCAATCCGGCACTTACGGCGGAGTCTTCGTACCCTGCGAAATCCTGCTTGCCACCGGCAGGAAGATCAAGACAAAACTGGCCTTGCGGAATGACAACCCCTGGCGTGTCTGGGAGGTTGACGGAGGGATTTGAGTCCAGTAAGATAATCAAGATCGCGCTCAAAACAGAGTTGTTTTGAGCGCGATCTTTATGAGGACTTATAATTATTTCGCGGAGAGATACTCGTGGATGGCGGCGGCGGCTTTGCGGCCGGCACCCATGGCGAGAATCACGGTCGCAGCGCCGGTAACGGCGTCACCGCCGGCGAAGATCCCGGGACGGGTAGTCGCACCGTTCTCGTCGGCGACGAGACAGCCGCGGCGGGTCGTCTCCAGGCCGCCGGTCGTCTGGGCGATCAGCGGGTTCGGAGAGGTGCCGAGGGCCATGATGACGGTGTCGCACGGAATCTCGAACTCGGAGCCTTCGATGGGAATCGGCGAGCGGCGGCCGCTGGCGTCGGGTTCGCCGAGCTCCATGCGGATGCACTTGATGGCGCGGACCCAGCCTTTTTCATCGGCAAGGACTTCCACGGGATTCGTAAGCATCTTGAATTCAACGCCTTCCTCATGCGCGTGATGGACTTCCTCCTTACGGGCAGGAAGTTCCACCTCAGTGCGACGGTAGACGATAGTGGTCTCTGCACCGAGGCGAAGCGCGGTGCGAGCAGCGTCCATGGCGACATTGCCACCGCCGACCACGACGCACTGCTTGCCGGCATGGATCGGAGTGAGATAATCCGGACGGAACGCCTTCATCAGGTTGTTGCGGGTCAAGAACTCATTGGCGGAGAAGACGCCGTTGGCATTCTCGCCGGGAATGCCCATGAAACGCGGCAGGCCGGCACCTGAGCCCACGAAGACTGCCTCGAAACCTTCCTCGTCCATCAGGGAGTCAATGGTGACGGTGCGGCCGATGATCACGTCCAGTTCGATCTTGACGCCGAGGGCCTTGACGGCCTCGATCTCGGCGGCGACGACCTTGTCCTTCGGCAGACGGAATTCGGGGATACCGTACTCAAGCACGCCGCCCGGACGGTGCAGGGCCTCGAAGATGGTGACGTCATAGCCGAGTTTGGCGAGGTCCGCGGCGCAGGCCAGGCCGGAGGGACCGGAGCCGATGATCGCGACTTTCTTATCATTGGAAGCCACAGCAGCGGCGGCAGGGGCCTTGCCCTGCTCCCGCGACCAGTCGGCCACGAATCGCTCGAGCTTGCCG
>JAFZAI010000053.1 GCA_017557325.1 Bacteroidales bacterium | reverse complement strand
GGAAAAAGTACTACTACGAAAATCAGTTCAATCTCTCTTACAGCAACCACGACCGTCCCCTCGACTTGAAGGTCAGCTTCGGCGCCGGTTACCGCTGGAAATTCCTCCAGGCGGATATGGGCATGGATTTCGGGACGATTGACCGCAATCCCGATCCGTATTATTCCTACCGGATCCACTCCTTCCATATCGGAATCTCCTACGTGTACTAGCGCGACGTGAAGATTCTCGCCGTTATCGTTACCTACAGGGCGATGCCCTGGATAGACAGATGCCTCGGCAGCCTTCTGGCTTCGGGGCATCCTGCGGATATTATGGTGGTCGATAACGGCTCGGATGACGGCACTTCGGCCTATATCCGGGAGCATTTCCCGCAGGTCCGCCTGCAGGAAGCCGGGGAGAATCTCGGCTTCGGGAGAGCCAACAATATCGGCCTCCGGTATGCCCTGGAACAGGATTACGATGCCGTGTATCTGATGAATCAGGACGCCTGGGTGGAGAAAGATACCCTCGAAACGCTGGAGTTGGTCGCCCGGCATAATCCGGGTTACGGCATCTTCAGCCCGTTCCAGATGAGCGGGCCGCTCCGCTACGACGACAATTTCCTCGACCGAACGCTTTCCACCACGCCCTTTGCCCGCGATCTGGCAGAGCAGGATGTCAAGATGTTATATCCCGTCCGCTTCGTGATGGCGGCCCACTGGCTCGTGACGCGCCGCTGCCTGGAGACCGTCGGGCTCTTTGCCCCGGTTTTCCCTCTCTATGGCGAAGATGACAACTACTGTCAGCGGGCCCGGTTCCACGGACTGGGAATCGGCATCGTTCCGCTCGCAAAGGCCGTCCACGACCGCTCGGAGCGGGTTGAGAGCAAGGAAAAGATTATTTACCGCAACTACCGGATGGCTTCGCTCGTGATGCTTTGCGACATCCGGCGACCGCTTTGGATGCAGGTCCTGAAGGTGCTGGGCTACACCTTCGTCAAGACTGTCCGCTATGGCAGTTTCCTACCCTGGAAGCATCTCCGGGAACTTTTTGCCCAATTTCCTGAAATCCGCCGCACCCGCACGGAATCCCGCGGCCAAGGCGCTTTTATCGCAGCATCGAAATGAAAGTCAGCACCGTTATCGTTTCAATGAACCGGCCGGAGATCCTCCGTGCCTGCCTGTACAGCCTTTTCGCCTATAATCGTACGGAGATGGAAGTCTTCGTCGTGGCCTGTCGCTATCCGAAAGAGACCCTGGATATCCTCCGGAGCGAATTTCCCCCGGTGAAGTTCGTCGAGAGCGACGGCATACGGGGCTTTTCCGAGAACAATAACCTTGCCCTCAGGCAGGTTTCCGGTGAATACATCTTCATTGTCAACGACGATACCGAGCAGGAAATGCCGGTTGTCGACCGTCTGGTGGCCGATTTGGATCGCCTCCCGGAGAATGTGGCGGCGGTCTCGCCCAAGATTGTCCACCCTTCCGGCAAAGTGCAGACCTGTGGCCGTGCCCCATGGGGAATGTGCCGTTATATACGCCATTACCTGCATCTGGTGAATGAGCGGATCCCGACCCGCTGGAGTTGCCGCAAGGGGCTTTTCGAGACCCGCACGCTCAACGGCGCCTGCTTCCTCTCGAGGGCTTCGGCTTTCCGGGAAGCCGGCTGGTTTGACGAGCGCTTCTTCTTTACTCCGGAGGACATCGCCCTCGGGCAGAAGCTGGTAAAGATGGGTTACGGCCTCTACGCAGATGCCAATACGATAATCGTCCACAAAGCCGGCAGCACGGTCGGCCCGATGGAAGCGGCCATCAAACCGGCCCGCGTCCGCGGCGCGATGCTCTATTACGCGGGCGAGAGCCGCTTCAAGCGCGCCATCCTCGGCAGTTTCATCCATTTGGTGGAGTCCCTCCGCTGTTTCAAATACCTCATTATCGGCCACAAATCCGGCCGCAAGGCCCTGATGTTCACCACCGCCCGCAACGTCCGCGAGAGCGTGTTCTCCCTGCAGTCCCCGAAGGAAATCTTCATCCGGTATGCCGGCTGATTTTGATTATTAGGCAGAAATGCGTATGTTTGTAGAAATTAATTCGTTGTAATATGAAAAAGTTTTTGATTGCAGCTGCGATGCTGCTTTTGGGATGGGCCGCTTCCGCGCAGGTCCATATCGGCGGCGGTTATAACTGGCAGACCCTTGCCCAGTCAGGTTCTGATGCATATTGGTCCTTGCACGGTGCCTATGCCGGCGCGTCGTTTAATATTAAAGTGAACAAATACGTCGGCATTGCTCCGGGGGCCTATTTTATCTGGGCGACCGGTCCGGTCCGTGAGAAAAAACAGCCCGCGCCTGATACGGCCTTCGGTTTGGATATGATGGAGTTGCAGATCCCTCTGAACGTGACTTTCGGCGTTGAAGTCGGTAGCGCCGGGAAACTCTTTATCTATGCGGGCCCCGCATTCAATGTCGGTCTGTCTGCAAAATTGTATGCTTATTACAAGAATGATTTCATTAATAAGCGGAAGGATACTTTGTCTGATAATCTGTTCGGAGATCTCGGGGATGATAGTGGCGATACTATCAACCTCAAACGTTTTGATACAAAGATTGGAGTGGGCATCGGGTACCGAATCAAGTTCTTTGAACTCAATGCCGGTTATGACTTCGGTCTTCTCAATATGAGCAAGAACAGTGGCGATAAGTTGCACCAGAATACCCTGCACGCGGGTTTCGCCTTCTGCTTCTGATCTCCCGCCTGTGATTGACTCGTCATCCCGGACTTGTTAGATTCGTCATCCCCGGACTGTTCCGGGGATCTTTTTTGTATAATTCCCGGAAAAATATTACATTTGTAAGATTAGAGAATTTAAGAATAAGACAGACAAGAAATGGGTATTTTTTCCAAGATATTCAAGACCAAGTCCGAGAAGGATATGAAGCGGATTCAGCCGCTGCTGGACAAGGTCCTGGCTGCATACGAATCGATCGACAAACTCTCCAACGACGATCTGCGCGCAAAGACGCAGGAGATTCGCCGGCACATCCTTGACGTGGAGGCGCCCTTTGAGAAGCGCATCGCCGAGATCAAGGTAGAGCTCGAAAAAGAGATTCCCGTAGCCGAGAAGGAAGCCCTCGCCACCGAGTCCGACAAACTCGTCAAGGACGAGGACGAGGCCATCGAGAAGGTCCTTAGCGAGGTT
>JAFZAI010000052.1 GCA_017557325.1 Bacteroidales bacterium | reverse complement strand
GCTACATCATCACCGAGATGACCAGCGCCCTGCCGGAATCCCTCCGGGAGGAATTCGTGAAACAGATCCCCCTGCGCCGTGGCGGCACGGTCGAGGAGGTCGCCAAGGTGGCCCTCTTCCTTGCCTCCGACCTCTCCTCGTATGTCAGCGGCCAGGTTATTCCTGTCAACGGTGCGATGTACTGCTAAATGCCCGTAAAGTGTATCTTGTTGATAAATAGCGACTTACAGAAAACACCTTACTTGTTTTAGAGTAAGGTCTTTTAGGTAACTTATTGATAATAAAATAATTACAGTTTACACCCATAATGAGAACTTTCCTTTCTACCTCCCTCCTTTTGCTTTGCGCCCTGTCCCTGACGGCGGTGGAGACGCCGCGGTGGCTGCGGCAGAATGCCATTTCCCCGGACGGGAAGACCATCGCCTTCGTGTATCAGGGCGATATTTTCCTCGTGAGCGCCGCTGGGGGTGAAGCCCGGCAACTGACCACGAAC
This sequence comes from Bacteroidales bacterium, assembly GCA_017557325.1. Taxonomy (GTDB): domain Bacteria; phylum Bacteroidota; class Bacteroidia; order Bacteroidales; family UBA932; genus Cryptobacteroides. The sequence continues at coordinate 18,688 of JAFZAI010000052.1, read as the reverse complement.
CCCGCACACGATACGGAGCCGCTCTGGAGCCCGGACGGCAAGACGGTCGTTTTTGCTTCCTGGCGGGAGAACCAGAAGGATATCTGGGCCGTTCCTGCGGCGGGCGGCAAGCCCAAACGGCTGACCGATTACGGCGGCGCCGAAACGCCGCTGGCCGTGTCTCCGGACGGCAAAGTGTACTATATGGCATACTATCAAGACGATGCAGCCTCATCCGCTTTCCCCGGAGACGCGCGGCTGTATTGCCTGCCTCTTGCGGAAGCATTGGCTTCCGAGAGCCTGCTCAATCCTACGCCGGTCCTCTCCCTGGAGGTCGGCGCCTTGAGCGTGAATGCGGGCGGTACGCTGCTGTACGAGGATGTCAAAGGCTATGAAGATCCCTGGCGAAAGCACCATACTTCCGCCGTCACCCGCGACATCTGGGAGGTCGAAGGGGGCGTATTTACCAAACTCAGTGACTTCATCGGCGAAGACCGCTGCCCGGTCTTTGCTCCCGACGGTCAGAGCTATTATTTTCTCAGCGAGCGCAGTGAAAAGGCGGTCGAAGTCAACGGCTGGGCCGGCGACAGCAATATCTGGGAAGCCTCCCTCAGCGGCGGCGCTCCGCAGCGTGTCACTTCCTTCAAGGACAACCCCGTCCGCTATTTGAGCATTGCCGGCGATGGCACCCTTTGCTTCTCGTGGAACGGCGACCTTTACACGCTCAAGAGCGGTGGAAGCCCGGCCAAAGTTGCCATCACGCTGCAGAAAGATTCCAATCTCAAGGAGCACACCTATAAAGTGACATCTTCCGGCGTTACGGGCTTTGCGGCCTCTCCCAGTGGCAAGGAAGTGGCGGTTGTCTCCCGCGGTGACGTCTATGTGACGCCGCTGGAAACAAATGATACCAAACGGATTACCAATACGCCCGGTCAGGAGCGCACCGTCGCCTTCGGCAAAGACGGGCGCACGCTCTATTACGACAGCGAACGGGACGGCGAATGGGCCATCTACAAGGCCACCATCGCCGACAAGAGCGACAAACTCTTCACCTTCGCCGGCAAGATCAAGGAGGAGCGGATCACCCCTGAAGGCCAGATCTGCTTCCAGCCCTCCGTTTCGCCGGACGGCAAATGGGTGGGCTATCTTCGCAACCGTACAGCCATCGTCATTCAGCCGGCTTCCGGCGGTAAGGAAAAGGTCCTGCTGGAAGAGGGCGTCAATTATTCCTACAGCGACGGCGACCTCGACTTCGAGTGGAGTCCCGACAGCAAATACATTCTCGCTAACTACCAGGGTGGCGGCCGGATGTACAATGACGACGTGGCGCTGATCGAGGTGGAGAGCGGCGAACTTACCGATCTGACCGAGAGCGGATACAGCGACGTTAACTTCAAGTGGGCTCTCGGCGGCAAGGCGATGACCTGGGAGAGCGATAAGGCTGGCTACCGGAGCCACGGCAGCTGGGGTGCGGAAGGCGACATTTACGCGATGTTCTTCGATGAGGAGGCTTACCTGAAATTCACCCGCGGCAAGGAGATGGACAGCATCGCGAAACTCCTCGAAGACAAGCCTGCCAAGAAGGATACGACCAAGAAAGACACCGCCAAAACCGCCAAGCCGGAGAAGGTGAAACTCCTGCTGGACGGTCGCCGCGACCGCATCGTCCGCCTGACGCCCGTCTCGGGCCACATCGGCGACTATTGGCTCACTCCCGAAGGGGACAAGCTCTATTACACTGTCCAGCTCGAAAAGAGCCGCGACCTCGTCTGCCTCAACCGCAAAGATGGCTCGGTGAAGGTGCTCAAGAAGAAGTTTATCGGCCGATTCATCCCTTCCCCCGACGGGAAGAGTCTCTTTATGGTGGACGGCACCAAGGTCTCCAAGGTGGAGGTGAAGGATTTCAGCACCAAGCCGGTGGAGTTCAGCGGAGAATTCGAATATTTTCCCGACAAGGAGCGCGCATATATCTTCGAGCATTGCTGGAGGCAGGTGAAGGAGAAATGGTATGATCCGGGGATGCACGGGGTCGACTGGGCCGCCGTCGGCGAGAATTACCGCCAGTTCCTGCCCTATATCACGGATAATTTCGCCTTCCGCGAACTCCTCTCCGAAATGCTCGGTGAGCTCAACGGCTCCCATACCGGCGGTCGCTACCGCAATGGAATGGGCGGCAATGTGGGCCATCTCGGTGTGATCTTCGACGAGGCCTATACCGGGAAGGGACTTCGCATCAAGGAAATTCTCCCGGAAAGTGTGCTCTCTCAGTTCCTTCCGGGCGTGAAGGAAGGGGATCTGATCCTTGCGGTGAACGGAGAGGAAATCGAGGCCGGGACGCAGTGGTACCGGGCCCTGGCCCGGACGGCCGGGAAGCGGGTGACGCTCAAGGTCAAGTCCGGCGGCAAGGAGAAGGATGTAATCCTGAAGCCCGTCCGCTCCGACAGCGACGCCCTTTATCAACGCTGGGTGCGTCTCAATGAGAAGAAGGTGGAGGAGCTTTCCGGCGGCCGCGTGGGTTATGTGCACGTGAGGGGAATGAATTCCCCGTCCTTCCGGGAAGTGTATTCCCGCGCCCTCGGCAAATACCGGAACTGCGACGCGCTGATCGTTGATACGCGCCACAACGGCGGCGGCTGGCTCCACAATGACCTAGCGACCTTCCTCGACGGCAAACTCTACACCGAGCGCAAGCCGCGGGATGTCTATATGGGGCCCGAGCCGTACGACAAGTGGATCAAGCCGTCCTGCGTGCTGGTCTGTGAGGATAATTACTCCGATGCCTGCGGCTTCCCGTACGTTTACCGGGCGCTCGGGATCGGCAAGATTATCGGCGCGCCGGTCCCCGGCACGGCCACGTCCGTATGGTGGGAGACCCAGGTCGATCCGACCGTCATCTTCGGCATTCCGCAGATCGGCTCTTTCAGCATCGCCGCTGGCCGCTATCTGGAAAACCTCCAACTTGAGCCCGACATCCTGGTCTACAACGATCCCGCCGGCGTTATCCGCGGCGAGGATAAGCAGCTCGAGGCTGCTGTTGCAGAAATGCTAAAGGCCGGCCGGCAGTAAGTTACTCCTCCGTCGTCTCGACCACTTTCAGGAAATCGCCGTTGTGTTCTGCAACGGCTTTTTTCCACGTGTCGGTGTAGCCGGGCCATTCGACCCTGGCCGGGAGGCCTTCAGAGTACTCGCCGTGCTGGAAGGTGCCATCCTCGTTCTGCGGCTTGACGTTGCCGTCGATGTACTTGACGAGCAGCAGTTCCTCGAGTTTCTTCCACTCCTCGAACTGCTTCTGGGCCGTCTCGATGGAGTATTTCGTCAGATATTTCGCGACCGGGAGGAAGGGATCGTGCTCGATCATCACGGTCTTTGACTTGCCGTTCAACTTCCGCTGGATCTTGTACACGATGTCGTTGTACAGGTACAGGGCCGTGCTGTCGGCCGTGCGGGTTCCGCGGTAAATCTGCTCCATCTCGTACTCATCGATCTTCTTCCGGACGGTGGGCGCCATCACGTTGTACATTTTGTAGCAGGCATTGGCGACACGGTTGTTGAGCCAGAAGGAGGCCGTGGGGCTGTAATGCAGCATATCCCCGTTCCCCTCCCGGAAGCATTCCGGGACGTCGGTCAGGCAGGCGTAGAGCGGGGTGAGATAGGAGGTCGCGGCATCGTCCGTCCCGAACCACAGAATCCCCCCGACGCGGTCGGGCAGATAATTCCGGGCCTGGGCAACCATCCAGAATCCGGTTTGCTGGGTAGCAATGGCCCGCTCGTTGACATATTTCTGCCCCTCGTGTTCGAACTGCATCGGACGCCAGCGATACGGCAGGGCATTCCCGCCCGCGCCGATATCCTGCGTCATATCCAGCGGCGTTCCCTCGAAATGATCCCGCATCATATCCGCCACATTCTTCAAGGAAATTTTCTTCCGCGGGAAGATATACAGCGGCAATTCCCCGTCCGGCTTATACCCCAGCACGAATTCCAGATAGCTGTATGCATCCACCGTCGAGGCATTTCCCTCGGCGTCGACCAGTGTGAACCAGCCGTCGGAGAAGGTGTTGAATACGCTCCAGACCCTCGCCTCGCAGGCACGGGCCCCGCCGAAATCAATCGGATTGTAGGCATCGCGGAAGCTGAATTCCGCATCTTCCCCGTCGAAATACCCCATTCTCCTGGCGAAGGAAATAACGTCCTTCGCGTAGAGGCAGTTGTCGGGATCGTCCAGCGGGAAGCGCGTGATGCGGGACTGGTTGGCGTGGGCGCAGATGGCCCCGTCGGGAATGCGGACGGCCACCCACACGATGCCTTTGCGGGAATTGACGCCGTTGCGGATCGCCATTCCTTTGCCGACCATTTCGAAGATCCAGGCCTCTTCCTTGTCGGCGATAGAGAAGGTCTCGCCTTCAGAGCAGTAGCCGTACTTTGTGGCCAGGTCGACGATGATGTCGATGGCTTCGCGGGCGGTCTTTGCTCGCTGCAGGGCCAGGCGCATCAAGGCGCCGTAATCCAGTTTGCCGCGGCGGTCCACCAACTCCTCGCGGCCACCGAAAGTGGTCTCGGTGATGATGACCTGATGGTCATTGATATTGCTCACCACGCCGAAAGTCTCCCCGATCTGGGGGATGTCTGCCAGGTATTTCTCGGTTTCATAATCATAGACCTTCACCATATCCCCTTCCTTCCAGCGGGCGGGAGCCCGGTAGAACAGGCAGCCGTAGGTGGTGTGGGAATCCGCCGCATAACTCACGAGCGTGGAAGCATCCATGCTGGCACCCTTCGTGACGATGATGTTGGTGCAGGCTTCCGCCTCGGGGGCGGTCAGAAGAAAAGCCGCGGCGAGGGCTCCCAGGAGCATTGAGGTCTTAATTTTGTACATTATCATTATTTGTTTTATTTTTGTGCATTGTAAATGGTAACTTACAAAGTTATGAATTTTATTGTGAAATCAGCCATAATTTCCGCTTCGGCCCTGCTTTTCCTGGGGATTTTCCCCGCGAGGCTCTTCGCGCAGGACCAGCAGCCGATGACCCCTGAGGAAATCGAGAAGAAGCGTCTGGAATACATCGACAAGGAAAAGGAACGCCTGGTCTCGATGCTGGACCTGGAGTATTACCAGGAATTCTGGGTGGATTCGACCCTTACCCACGACCTTGCCGCATTGCAGGATGAACTGGCCGTGTTACGGGAATCGAAGGTCTCCAATTACGATATGTACATTGCCGTTCAGGACAAGTGGTATCAGCGCATTTACGATTCCTATCATCGCTTCTTTACGCCGGAGCAGTGGGCCAAATACCTCAAGAGCGGGGCTGAGAAAGAGCAGGCGCTCCGGGACAAACGTCGCGACAAGGCCGCCGGCATCAAGCCGGAGAAGAAGAACAAGAAAAAGAAGAAATGATTATCTTTGCAGTATGAATGCAGCTATTGATAAGATTCTCGCCGAGCTCGAGGAGCTCAAGTGCAAGAGTGCAAAGGAAGTGGAAGAAGCCCGCATCCGTTTTCTCGGAAAGAAGGGCGAAGTGACGGCCCTTTTCGAGGAATTCAAAGCCTTTGACAAGGAGCGTAAGAAAGAATTCGGTGTCCGGATCAACGCCCTCAAAAATACCGCCGTTGCCAAGATCGAGGCGCTCAAGGCCAGTGCCGCCGAGAGCGATGTTCAGGACGCCTCCGGCGTAGACCTGACGATGCCCGGCGACGGATTCACCCTCGGCTCCCGCCATCCCGTTTCGATCGTGCGGCAGCAGATCGTGGATATTTTCCGGAAATTCGGCTACAGCGTGGCAGAGGGGCCGGAAATCGAAGACGATTACCACGTCTTCGAGGCGCTCAACTTCCCGCCGAACCACCCCGCCCGCGAGATGCAGGATACCTTCTTCGTCTCCAACGGCCACCTCAATCCGCTGCTTCTCCGCACCCACACATCCTCCGTACAGGTCCGCACGATGGAGACCCAGCCGCTGCCCATCCGGGTGGTGTGCCCGGGCCGCGTGTTCCGCAATGAGGCCATCAGCGCCCGCGCGCACTGCATTTTCCATCAGGTAGAGGGTCTCTATATCGACAAGGACGTCACCTTCGCCGACCTCAAGCAGGCTATCCTCCTATTTGCGCGGGAAATGTTCGGTCCCGAGACTGAGATCCGGATGCGCCCGTCCTACTTCCCCTTCACCGAGCCTTCGGCCGAAGTGGACGTGAGCTGCAACATCTGTAAAGGCAAGGGCTGCAACATCTGCAAGGGTACCGGCTGGCTCGAGATTATGGGCTGCGGACTGGTCGACCCGAACGTCCTCCGCGCCAGCGGCATCGACCCCGATGTCTACAGCGGCTTCGCCTTCGGCATGGGGGTCGAGCGTATCGCGATGCTCAAGTGGCAGGTCAACGACCTCCGCCACTACTTCGAGAACGATCTCCGCTTCCTCCGCGAGTTCCAGACGGCCGTGGAGGTGTAAAGACTAAGCGGAAATACCGGACTTTTACGGCGCAGTCCCCCTCGGCAAGAGGGGGACTGAGCGTGTTTTGCCGGGTTTCGCGGCGTAGTCGGGCGGGGCCGGAGCTATAGGCTGTAGTCGGCGAACTCGATGTCGTTCTTGGCGCGGGCCTTGAGGACGTCGTCTTCGCTGGCGGCCTGGAGGGCTTTCTTCATCGCAGATTCTTTACCCTGACGGGCGGCGATGATGGCTTTGAGGTAGTTGCCTTCGGGTGTGTCATCCTTAGCCAGCACGGAGGAGGCCTTGTCGAGGTTGTCGGTCAGCACATAGGCGAGGGCCTCGTTGAAGCTGCCGGTGCCCTTGAGGAGCTTGACGGCCTCGTCGTAGTTGCCACGGAGGATCTCGAGGGTACCGAGGTTCTCTTTGTTGCCGGCTTTCTCGAAGTATTCAGCGGCCTTGTCGTTGTTGCCGCGGCGGAGTTCCAGGACACCGAGAGCGTTGAGGACTTCGGCATCCTTCTGATCGAGCTTGGCGAGGGCGTCGGCGGCCTGCGAGGTCTTGCCTTCCTCCAGGTAGAGGGCGGCGAGGTTGTAGCGGGCCCGGTCGCTGTCATATTTCGAAATGGCTTTCTTGTAGATGGCCTCTTTCTTCTTGTTCTCCTTGACGAGGGTGGCGGCCTTGAGGAGCGCCTCCTCATCCAGGTCTCCGATGTTGTCGTCGATGAGCTTCAGGAGCTCTTCCTCGGTGTAGTTCTGATACTCGATGTTGGCGATGAGTCGGGCGCGGCGCAGTTCAGGAAGTACTTCACCCTTAAGGGCGGTGAAGACTTCGGACATATTACGGATCTCGCTCTCGCGGACGGCGGGATCGCTGTACATCGACAGGATGCGGAGGATCAGATCCTTGTCCTGGATGTCCGATTCGGCGACGAGTTTCTGGAAGCCTTCCCAGTCTTCACCGACGCTCTTGAGGGTCGGATCGGCGACGCCGGTGCCGTCGGTGATCTGGCCCCAGGCCTTTCCGGCGGATTCGCTGCGGCTGGCGGAGAGTTTCTCGTTGAGGTCGACGGAACCTTCCGGAGACGCATAGGAGACGATCTCGGTGCCGGAAATCTTCTTGCGGTCATCTTTGGATGTCTCTTCAAGAAGCTTCTGGAAATCCTTGATGGACTGCGAGGAAAGCTCGGAATTGCGGACGTCGGACTTGCCCACTTCGTATTTGATCTGGCCTTCGGCCTTGGTGGTGATCACGTCCTGATAATTGTCGGCCTTGTAACCCACGAAGCCGTCACCCTTGGCGAGCATATAGGTGGTGTTGCAGCCGTCGGCGACTTTGCGGACGGGAAGATTGGCAGATTTGCCTTTGCCCTTGGCGACACCGCGGAGCTCCAGGTGGCATTTCTCCATACCCTCGACATAATCGAAATGAATCTTGGCATTGACTGTCTGGCCGTCGGAGGACACGACGCGGTAGTTGTCCTTGACTTTCTCACCCTGGTAGATGAGCTTATCAGCCGAAGCCTCGCCGCCGTCGTACACGATGACAGGCGTAACCTCGAGGATAGCGTTCGGGTTGAAGTAGTCGGCCGGGTAGGTTACGGTGACGGTGGCGTCGACGGCGCCGCCGACAGCCTCCAGCACTTCAGGATTGCAGGTAACCTGGATTTTCTCGGCCATTTCGGCCATCTTGTCCAGCGACGCGCACGCGGTAGCGGCCAGCACTCCGGCCGCCAGAATCATCAAACTTTTTCTCATATCTGTAAAATTCATAAATTTTCCGTTCAGTCTACAAATATAATACTATTTCTCGAAAAAGATTCCAGGGACAAGCCCCGGAATGACGGGGAAGGTGCCCGGGAGGACGGGGAAAGGCGCCCGGAAAGAGTCAAAGGTTCCGGGCGGAATTAGGGTAAAACGGCCGCAACCTCACCGCGGTGGCTTACGTTCCGGGCGGAAACCGGCCAAAGCGCCCGGAACCTACAGGGCTCTGTCAAGCAGGGCGTCGTCTACCGGGAGCAAGCGGAGAAGCTGATTTCTCGGACAGCCAAAACGGGCCCGGATTCTCCGCACGATGATAACCATCGCCTTCTGATCCATTTGTCTGGGCGACATCCCGTTGAAGGTGTCCCGACAGATATCTTTGATGCCCCGCAAAACCTCTTCATCCGTGTAAGCATCCGGTACGTCTTGTCCGTGACTTGCATTAACGACGTCCTCGATGCTCCACGTTTTGAGGGCATTGAAAAACCGCACAGAGGAGTTCTCGAACATTTTTTCTACAAATTCCCGGTCTATGAAAGATCCCGGCGTGAGGCTCCCGGATATGATTTGTAAAGAGCCTGGCAGGGGGAAGCGGGTCTTCAGGATGGAGCGAAGACGCTTGGAGGGAATGTCGGAAACACATTGCCCCTGGGGAATACAAGTGTTGAAATAGACTCCGGCCGAGCTCCATTTGTAGGAAAGTGGGCTGGCGATACCGGCTTTGTAAGGGTTGCGCAAGATATAAGCGACTTCTTGACAGAAGGCCTTCCTGTCCCTGACCGGAAATAGTTCGTAGGACAGTTCCCGAGCCGTGTGCTTACCATATCGGGCGCCGAGATGTTTCCCCGCTTTCAGCTTGAAGGCGGCGAAAAAGCGGGCTATCTGCTCTTTCTCTCCCGAAAGAAGTACGTGGATATGATTGGACATCACACATAGGCAGTAGAGGGTGATTCCGTTTACGATGGCGCTGATGATCAAAGCGTTCCAGATGGCCTGAAAGTCTACCTTGTCATAGCATAGCAGTTTGTCTTCCAGCGCCTTCGTGCAAAGGTGGTAACAGTTTTTGAACATAACCATTTATTTTTGTTACAAAGATGCAAGGGTATAGCCGTTAGTGCAAATGACTGACGGATAATGTTTAAAAAATGCCTCTGGGTGTATCCTGGAGGGGGTGCGTCCTTCAAAAATGCGTGCAACATGCACATAGAGAATGGATGGTTTTTCCGCCGCAAAACAGCCCCATAGATACCTACACGGCTGATTCGCTTTTTACCGGCCGCTTCATAGCCGTCAGTGAGGTTCCGGGCGGGAAAACCGCAAAACGTGCGGAACCTCGTGGTGGTGCAGTAGGTTCCGGGCGGAATCGGGGCAAAACGGCCGCAACCTCACCGCGGTGGCTTACGTTCCGGGCGGAAACAGGCCAAAATGCCCGCAACCTCGCTGCTGCGCGATAGATTCCGGGTCAAGCCCGGAATGACGAGGAAGGCGCCCGGAATGACGAGGAAGGTGCCCGGAATGACGAGGAAGGTGCCCGGAATGACGAGGAAGGCGTCCGGGAGGACGGGAACTGGATTGGGAAGGATGGGGGAGGTGCCCGGAATCGCGGAGCGGATGCCATTTCCGGAAAAATCGTTATCTTTGTAGGCTGGTTTAGAAGTTATGGACTCACAGGAACTGCAAATACTTAAGAATAAATTCGATATCATCGGGAATGATCCGGCGTTCAACAGGGCGCTGGAGACGGCTGTGAAGTTCGCGCCGACCGATCTGCCGGTGCTGATTACCGGCGAGAGCGGTACGGGGAAGGAGAATCTGGCGCGGATCATTCATCAGTACAGCGCCAGAAGGGGCGGAGCGTTCATCCCGGTCAACTGCGGCGCGATTCCTGCCGGGACGGTGGATTCTGAGCTCTTCGGCCACGTCAAGGGGGCTTTTACAGGCGCTACCGACAGCCGCATCGGCTTTTTCGAGGCGGCCGACAGGGGCACGATTTTCCTCGATGAGATCGGCGAACTCCCGGCCGCGACGCAGGTCAAGCTGTTGCGCGTGCTCCAGTCGGGCGAATATATGAAGGTCGGCAGCACCAAGGTGGAGCATACCAATGTCCGCATTGTCTGCGCGACCAACGTCAATCTCGATTTCGCCCTCCAGAAGGGGACCTTCCGCCAGGATCTGTACTACCGGATCAACGCGGCCCAGCTCAGGCTGCCCCCGCTTCGGGAGCGGAAGGACGACATTTACCTGCTGTTCCGGAAATTTACTTCCGATTTCTCAGAGAAATACGGGATGTGCAAGGTGACACTGAGTCACGATGCCATCGACCTTCTGACCGCCTATCGCTGGCCCGGCAACATCCGTCAGCTGATGAATTTTACTTATGCGGTGACGGCGCTGGAGTCCCAGAAGATTACACCGACTTCCGAGCGGATCCAACTCGACGCAGCCCGTCTCCTGCCGTATATCCCTCACGAGGAAGGACCGCTCCTTCCGGCGGTCTATGGCGGAGAGGACGCCCCCCGGAGCGGAATGTCCGTTGAGGAGCGGGAGATTATCTACAAGGCGATCCGGGATCTCAAGGATGAGATCGACGCCGTGAAGCGGCTGGTGTTGAGCGGCGGTGCCCATTATCAGATTCCGGCCCCCGAAAGTGGCAAGAACCATCCGGCAGAGGATGCGGAATGGCAGGATCCCGATGAGCAGGTCCAGGAAGAGCCCGAATCCCTGTCGGTCAAAAAGACCGAGGAAGAGCTCATCCGCCGGGCCCTTGAGAAACACGACGGCAACCGCAAGCTCGCCGCCAAGGAACTTGGCATTGCCGAGCGTTCGCTCTATCGGAAAATTCCCGATGACCTGAAAAACAAATCGAAGAAGAAATGAAAAAGTGGCTCGCCATCCTCGTCGCGCTCCCGCTCCTGGCGGGTTGCAGCTTCGTCAAATATTCCTTCTCCGGTACGTCCATCCAGCCGGACGTAAAGACCATTACGATTCCCTTCGTGGAATACAAGGCCCTCCGGGTCAATCCGTCCCTGGCGAACGACCTCACGGAGGCGCTCAAGGATAAATTCCGCAAGCTGACCAAGCTGGAGCAGGTGGAACTCGGCGGGGACCTCGAACTCGTCTGCGAAGTGACGGGCTACGACGTGAAGCCGATGGCCGTGACGGCCAATGAGGTGGCGGCGCAGAACCGCCTTACCGTGACGGTCAAGGTCGAATTCTCCAACCGGAAATATCCCGAGGACGATGTGTCCCAATCCTTTTCCGGCTATTCTGACTATGATTCGATGCAGTCGCTGGAGACCGTCGAGGCGGGTCTCTGCGAGGAGATTATCGAGAAAATCGTCGAGGATATCTTTAACGCAACGGTCGCACAATGGTAGAAGGCCAGATATTGACGCTTTCGTCCCTGTCGATGGATGAGCTGGCCGGGGTGGTGAACCGCTATCCCTGGTACGGCGGGGCCCGGATGGAGCTCTGCCGGCGGATGGCGCGCTCCGGCGGCGGCTCCTGGGGCGTGGCGCAGTATGCCGGCGAAGCGCTGCACATTGTCAACCGTCGGGCGGTGGCGGATCTTGTCCGCCGCGGCCGGGATGAAGACTGGTCCGACCTGGATGTGGAGAAGATCCTCAAATCCTACATCTCCGCCCCGGCTCCCGCAGCCCAGTCTGCGCCCGTGTATGAGCGAAAGGTGTCCCGCGGACCCGTTCCGGGGGATTATTTCTCGCAGGAGGCTTACGCGGAGGTCAGCCGCGAGGATGACAACGCCCTGGCGAAAGCCGTATCGGCCGTCCGGTCGGAGCCCGAAGTGCGGGAGCGTCCCGCCGTGCTGGCTGGAGATGTCTTCTGCACCGAGACTTTGGCGGGAATTTACGCTTCCCAGGGGTATTTTAAGGAGGCAAAGCGCATTTATTCCAAACTTCTTTTGGCATTCCCAGAAAAAAATGTTTACTTTGCATCCCTTATTGAAAAAATGGATCAATTGCTGAAAAATTAATAAAGAAAAAATACTATGAACTGGTTATTTACTGTACTCGTCGTTCTTATCATCCTCGCCGCCGTGTGCCTTGTGATCGCCGTCCTTCTTCAGAACGGAAAGGGCGAGGGCCTTACGACCAATTTTACGGCCGCCAATCAGACCCTCGGTGTCCGCGGCGCCGCCAATCTCCTTGAGAAAGTAACCTGGGGTCTTGTCGCCTTCATCCTCATCGTTTCCATTGCCTCCACGTTCGCCCTCCGCGGCGACGTCGACGGTAAGACCGGCAGCGCACAGGACGAGGCCATCGCCGGTGCGGGCGATCCTCAGGCAGAATTCCCGACGGCAGAGCTCCCGACCGCAGATCCTGCGGCCCCCGTGGACGCTCCCGCGGAGTAAACTGACAAATTGTCAGTACTTCGCTGACGGAATATTATTTGACACGGGCCGTTTGTTCTCCGGAACAGACGGCCTTATCGTCATATCCCCGGAGGGCAAAAAGGAGAAATGAATATGAATACGAATACCAACAATCAGGAAAGTTTCCTCTCGCGGTTCGCCATCAACCTGAACGATCTGGCCGCAAAGGGCAAACTTGATCCCGTCATCGGCCGGGACGATGAAATCCGCCGTGTGCTGCAGATCCTGTCGCGGCGGACCAAGAACAATCCGATCCTGGTTGGCGAACCGGGCGTCGGCAAGACGGCCATTTCGGAGGGAATCGCCCGCAAGATCGTCGACGGCGATGTCCCCGAGAATCTCAAGAGCCGGAAGATTTATTCCCTGGATATGGGTGCGCTCATTGCGGGCGCCAAGTATCAAGGCGAATTCGAGGAGCGGCTCAAGGGGGTTGTGAAGGAGGTCGTGGATAGTGAAGGGGAGATCATCCTCTTTATCGATGAGATCCATACGCTGGTGGGCGCAGGTCGTTCTTCCGGTGCAATGGATGCTTCCAATATTCTCAAACCGGCCCTGGCCCGGGGCGAACTCCGGACCATCGGCTCCACCACCCTGGACGAATACCAGAAATACTTCGAGACCGACAAGGCCCTGGAACGGCGGTTCCAGATCGTAACGATCGACGAGCCCTCTCCTGCCGAATCTATTTCGATCCTCCGTGGCCTCAAGGAAAAATACGAAAACCATCACAAGGTGCGGATTGAGGACGACGCTCTGATCGCGGCCGTCAATCTCAGCCATCGGTACATCACGGCGCGGTTCCTTCCCGATAAGGCCATCGACCTCATCGATGAGGCGGCCGCGAAGCTGCGCCTGGAGATGAATTCTGTCCCGGAGCCGATTGCCGATCTCGACAGCCGGATCCGCCAGCTCGAAATCGAACGGGAGGCCATTCGCCGCGAAGGCGTGGGGGTCAAGATGGAGAAGATAGAGACCGAACTCAAGGAGTTGCAGGAGAAGCGTGAGGCCCTGATGAAGCGCTGGGATGAAGAGAAACAGATTGTGACCGGTCTCCAGACCGCCCGTCAGCAGATCGACGACTACAAGATCGAGGCGCAGGCGGCTGAGCGGGCCGGCGATTACGGCAAGGTTGCCGAGCTCCGCTACGGCAAGATTGCCGCCGCCCAGAAACAGATCGAGGATCTTACCGCGAAGCAGGCAGCCATCAAGGATCCGATTATGACGGAGTCCGTGACCCCGGAAGACATCGCGGAGGTTGTTGCCAAGTGGACCGGCATTCCCGTGAAACGGATGCTGGAGAGCGAGAAGGAGAAACTCCTCCGGATGGAGGAAGTGCTGCATCAGCGCGTTGTCGGCCAGGATGCCGCCATCAAGGCGGTATCGGATGCCGTCCGGCGTTCCCGCGCGGGCCTTTCCAACGAGAAGCGCCCCATCGGTTCCTTCCTCTTCCTCGGTACGACGGGCGTCGGCAAGACCGAACTCGCCAAAGCCCTGGCGGAATTCCTCTTCAACGACGAGAGTATGATGACCCGGATCGATATGTCCGAGTACCAGGAACGGCATACTGTGAGCCGGCTTGTGGGGGCGCCTCCGGGATACGTCGGTTACGACGAGGGTGGCCAACTGACGGAAGCTGTGCGTCGGAAACCGTACTCGGTGGTGTTGCTCGATGAGATCGAAAAGGCGCATCCGGACGTGTTCAACGTGCTGCTGCAGGTGCTGGACGACGGCCGACTGACCGACAACAAGGGCCGTACGGTGGATTTCAAGAACACCATCCTGATCATGACCTCCAATGCCGCTTCGGATGAGATTCTCCAGACCTTCCGTCCGGAATTCCTCAACCGAATCGACGAGATTATCAAATTCAATCCGCTCACCCGGGACGATATCCGCGAAATCCTCCACATCCAGATGGAAGACCTCCGCAGGAAACTCTCCGACAGCAATGTCTCCATCCGCTTCACCCCGGCCTTCGAGGACTATATGGTCGAAGCGGGCTACGATCCTGCCTACGGTGCCCGTCCGCTCAAGCGGGTACTCCAGCGGGATCTGGTGAATCTGCTGGCCAAGGCCATCCTGGACGGCACGATCCACCGCGAAAGCGCCATTGAGGTCGATGCCTCCGGCGGAGAGATCGTTCTCCGGAATGCATGAAAAAAAGAAGCTGGAATCATTGCGATTCCAGCTTCTTTATCTTCCGGGTCAGCCCGGAATCCTTTAATTCTGCTGCGCTTTGGCTTCAGCCTCGGCGGCGGCGATCATCTCCTCGTTGGCGGAGACGTACACCTCGACGCGGCGGTTCTTGGCGCGGTTCTCGGGGGTGTCATTGTCGACAACCGGCATCGAGTAACCCATACCGTCGTGGGTCAGGCGCTCTTTGGCGATGCCGCACTGGGCCAGGTAGTTGGCCACAGAGGAAGCTCTCTTCTTGGAGACACTCAGGTTGGCAGACTCGGAGCCGATGTTGTCGGTGTGTCCGAGAATGGTGATGTTGGTCTGCTCAAAGTCGGCCATTTTGTCGGCGAATTCCTTGAGCTCAGCCTTGGCGGTCTCGGAAACGTTGGACTTGTTGAAGTCGAAGAGGATACCATCCTTGAAGGTAACCTTGATGCCCTTGAAGCCGTTGATGTCAACAACCTCGACATTGGTACCCTCGAGCTCGGCGAGCTCTTTGGCCTTCTTGTCCATCGCGTGGCCGATGAGTGCGCCGCTGCCGCCGCCGGCTGCTGCGCCGACCGCTGCACCGATGGCTGCACCCTTGCCGTCCTTGGTGATGAGAGCGCCGATGATAGCACCAATCGTGGCGCCGGCACCGGTTCCAATGATGGCTCCCTTGCCGGTGTTGTTCATATTACCACAACCGGGAAGAAGCATAATCGCGCACATAAGTGCAATTGCAATTTTTTTCATTGTATCAGAAATTAAAGTTAAAAGTTCCTTAGGAATCTAAAATAGCTTCAAACAACCGTGTAAAATTACGATATTATTTTGAAAATCCCAAATCAAAAGGGGAATTGGCCGAGAACTTCAAAGTACGGAGAGCCGTCCACGACAAACTGACGGTAGAGCGTGTCTTCCACCCGGTAGAAGGGGTCGTTCCCGTATTTGACGAGGATATAGTCTTCCGGCAGCGAGGCTACGATGGCGCCGGCCGGCGGAATGATCGTGCGGAAATTGTGCCCGCTTCCCGTGTAGAACACGCCGTCCTGATAGTAGTACGGCGTAGTGGCGCTGGCATAGCTCTGCACCAGGCCGAGCTGGGAGGCCAGGAGGTAGGCCAGGTTGGCATTGGTGGTGTTGAGGGCGAGCCGGGCGTTCTGCTGGGCGATGATTGCGTTGTTCTGCGCGATGATGCGGTTCTGCTCGGCAATGATGGCGTTGTTCTGGTTGATGGCGGCGTAGGTGCGCTCCACGGCATTGTAGTAACTGAAGCGGACGGAGGTCAGGCCCTTCTTGCAGCAACCGAAGGTGACAGGCGTGTCGTAAGGAGGCCGGCAGACGCGGTAATACTGTGTTCCTTTCGTGTACCAGATGCCGTTGTAATAATAATAGGTACGGCCCCAATAGACCTTTGTGACGTATCCGTGAGGCATCGCGGCAATGTTATACCCGTAGTAGTGGGGGCGCTTTGCGTTGAATGCGGCCGGGGCGGTATACGGAATGGGCGGGCGGTCCATCGGCGCGATCCGCTGGACGTCGCGGTTGTCGCCGTAGACATCCATATTGTTGGCACCGCCATAGCGAAAATTGCCGCCGCGGTCGGTGTACGTGCCATCACGCTCGGGACGCCCCGTGTTCTGGGAGGAACGTGCGGTGACGTTGGAATTGGAACGTACGGCGGTGGCGCTGCTGCCCTGGGAAGAATTCCGGTTGGTGGTGTTTTGCGACGACTGGGTGGTCGTTGATCCGGTGGAATGCTGGGCCGTGGATCCGGAAGTCTGCCGCGCCGTTGTGCTCGATGACTGGGTCGCGCTGCTGCCGGAAGAAGTGCTGCCGGAGGCAGAACTGCCGCTGCGGACGGTTGACGACGAGGAGGACGTGCTGCTGGAGGACGTCGTCGTGCGGGATGTGGAGGCTGTCGTGCCGCCGCTGCGCACCGGGGTGGAAGTGGTCCGGACGGTTGTCAATCCCTTGTTGGTGACATTGGAATTGGATACCGTCGTTTCCCGGCGGTCGATGCTGGTCCGACCCGACTGGGAGGAGCCGGTGGTGGTCGTCTTGGCGCCGGAGGAAGTTGCGCGGATCGTGGTGGAAGTGGATGTGGAGCGGGCGGAAGAGGAGGAGCCTCTCGCCGTGGTCTGGGCAAGGAGCGGCACGGTCCCCGCGAGAAGGAGGATGCAGGCCGCTGCGGCCGAAATTTTGTGTAAACTTCTCATAGTCTTGTAAAATTCTCTGCAAAATAAGAAAAATTCCCGGAATCTATGATAATTTCTTGCTATATTTGTATGTAGTAACAGATTCGATATGAGAAAATTCGTCAAAATGGCGGCGGTTGCCGCGTGGGTGCTGCTCGCCGTCGCGGGTTGCAACCGGCATAAATTCGTAAAGGCGACCTACGAGGAATATATGATGGTCCCGATGATGGACTCCTCGGCCGATTCGCTCGATATCCAGATTTCGTTGGAATATCCGGTGAGCGGGGTGGAGGATACCGTCAAGGCAAAAATCATCGAGAACCTGCTTTTCGCCGCGTTCGATGTCAATTACAACCTGCCCACGGTGGATTCCACGGCCGTGCATTACCGCAACGACCTCATCGAGGAGTACCAGCAGGAGCAGGAAGACTACGCCAATTTCATCGGCGACAACAACATCGTGATGGAGGGCAACCTGTTCAGTTGGCGCGATTATGTCAACGGCTATTTCACCGGAGAGGAATACAAGGGCCTCCTGACCTACGTCGTCGAGCTGGAACGCGACCGGGGCGGTGCTCATCCCAACAATACCGTCAACGCGACGGTCTTCAGCCGCACCACAGGAGATGTCGTGGTTGAGGCCGACCTCTTCAACGAGGGATACGAGAGTACGCTCAGCGAACTGCTGGGCAATCATCTCTCTGATGCCCTGGAAGGGGACGAGGACGCCCTGCAGGCGGTCTATCCCGACGTCCTCGCCGCCAATGGCAATTTTGAAGTCGGCAAGGAGGGCATTACCTTCTACTACAATCCCAACGAAATCGCTCCGCCGATTCTCGGCGTAATCGCCATCCGCATTCCCTGGTCGGAGCTCAGCGACATCCTGAAGATATGAGCACTTCCCAAAAGTGGATCGTGACCCGTATCGACGGCCGGATCGCTTCCGTGGCCGCCGATTACCACCACTTTGCCGACATAGCCGCCCAACTCGCCGCTGCAGGAGCCTCTTCCGCCGAAACGGTGACAACCGAGAAAATCGCCACTTCCGACCTCCCGGCCCTTGACCGGAGCGTCTCGTGGGATGACCTTCACCTCTTCGGCACCTCCTTCCAGAAAAAAGTCTGGAAGACGCTCTACGACCTGACCCACGGCCAGAACGCCCTCCTGTATAGCTATTCCGACATCGCCGTCCTGTGTGACAACCCCCTCGGCGTCCGCGCTGTCGCCCACGCCGTCGCGCTCAACCCCGTGGCCTACATCATCCCCTGCCACCTCGTCGTCCCGAAGGAATCCATGGACCGCAGCCGCGAAATCCGCGCCCAGGCCGAGGAAAGCACCCTCTTCAAAGGTAGCGACCTCTACCTCCTCGACACCCTCGCCGTCGGCGACTACGCCTACGGCTCCGCCCTCAAACGGGAGCTGATCAAGCTCCAAATGGGCTAGGTGCAAAAAACTGAAAAAAAATTTGGAGATTCAAAATTTCTCCGTATCTTTGCAGTCCCGTTTTGCGGGAACGTTCTTTAGATTTTTGCGGAGTTGTCGTGCAAGCCGAGAGAAGAAAGTTTACTTTTTTCCGAGGCGCAGCCGACAAACTCGCTTTTTTCGGGACGAAAAAAGCGGAAATAGCTCAGTTGGTAGAGCACGACCTTGCCAAGGTCGGGGTCGCGAGTTCGAGTCTCGTTTTCCGCTCGACGTTAGTCCGGATGTGCCTTGCAGCAAGCTGCAGGGCACATTTGTTTTTCCCAAGAAGCCCGTTTTCCCCAATATAGTCGGTTT
>JAFZAI010000051.1 GCA_017557325.1 Bacteroidales bacterium | reverse complement strand
CTGTGGCGTGATTATCGCGATTGTATCTCCTGCCGCATCCGCATTTTGGATGGCGGTAATGGTCTTCTGGTCGAGAGCGGGGATGGCGGAAGCGATTTCCTTCATCCGGGGACCGTAGACCTTGCCGAGGGTCTTGAAATTGGGCTTGATCTTCTTGGTGACGAGACCTTCTGTGTCGGCGATGAATTCCATCTCCTTGACATTGACTTCGCCGAGGATCAGCGGCTTGACCTTTTCGAGCCGGTCGCCCACCTCGGCAGAGATAACCGGCACGAGGATCTTTGAGAGCGGCTGCCTGACGGGAATGCCGACCTTCTTGCGGAGCGACAGCACCATCGAGGAGCACTGCTGGGCAAGCGCCATCCGCGCTTCGAGTTCCGCGTCGATCAACGCCTCCTCCGCCTGAGGCATCAGCTGGAAATGGACGGATTGCACGTCATTCCGGACAGCCTGTGCGTCATTCCGGACTTGTTCCGGAATCTGTTTCAAATCCAGCCACAGCCGGTCCATATAGAACGGCGCGATCGGAGCGGCCAGGACGGCCACATCAACGAGCACTTCATGCAGTGTCTGGTAGGCAGCCTGCTTGTCGGGCCCCGGCTCGCCGCCCCAGAAGCGCTTGCGGTTGAGGCGGACGTACCAGTTGGACACCTGTTCGCAGACAAAGTCCTGGATCAGGCGGCCGGCCGTGGTGATGTCGTAATCCTCATATGCGGCACGAACGTCTCGGATGAGGGTATTGAGTTTAGAGATAATCCAGCGGTCGATTTCGGGACGCTCCGCATAGGGAACCTTCTCAGCCGTGGGATCGAATCCGTCGATATTTGCGTAAAGCGCGAAGAACGAATACGTATTGTACAGGGTGCCGAAGAATTTGCGGCGGATTTCATCCACGCCGGCCTCGTCGAAACGGAGGTTGTCCCAGGGCTGGGCGTTGGTGAGCATATACCACCGAAGGGCGTCGGCGCCGTATTTGTCGAGTTGCCCGAAGGGGTCGACCGCGTTGCCGAGCCGCTTGGACATCTTGTTGCCGTCTTTGTCAAGGACAAGGCCGTTGGAGATGACCGTCCTGAAGGCCGGCGTACCGCTCACCATCGTATGGATGGCGTGAAGCGTGTAGAACCAGCCGCGGGTCTGGTCGACGCCTTCGGCGATGAAATCGGCCGTGCAGCCAAAGGCAGGAGAATCCTTTTTCGCAAGGCCCTCCTGAGCGTAAGGCATCGAGCCGGAATCGAACCAGACATCAATCAGATCGGTCTCGCGGACCATCTTGCGGCCGCTGTCGGAGACCAGATAAAGATGGTCGACATACGGGCGGTGGAGATCGAAATCCGGATCGTCCAGGGGATTGTCCGGCATAATTCCGGCCTTGACCGCCTTGGCGACCTCAGCCCGGAGCTCTTCGCGGGAGCCGATGCATTTCTCTTCCTTGCCATCCTCAGTGCGCCAGATCGGGAGCGGCGTGCCCCAGAAGCGGCTGCGGCTGAGATTCCAGTCCTGGATATTCTCGAGCCACTGGCCGAAGCGGCCGGTGCCGGTAGATTCCGGCTTCCAACGGATCTGCTTGTTGAGGGCTACCATTTCATCCTTGACGGCGGTCGCCTTGATGAACCACGAATCGAGGGGATAGTACAGCACCGGAAGATCCGTCCGCCAGCTATGGGGATAGCTGTGGACGTGCTTCTGAATCCGGAAAGCGCGGCCATCAGCCTTCATCATTACGCAGAGATCCACGTCGAGCGTGGCCTCGTCCGGGTCCTCATTGTGCTCGAAATAGTCTTTGTAACCCTTCTTGACATAGCGGCCGGCAAAGGCGGCGTAGGAAGGATCGACGAACTTCTCCACATAGGCCGGATCGAGGTCCTCGAGGCGGCAGAAGCGGCCCTGACGGTCCACCTGGGCCTGCGGATTGCCGCTCCGGTCGACAGGCATAATGCCGGGAACACCCGCAGCGGACGCCACGCGCTTATCATCGGCGCCGAAGGTCGGGGCGATATGAACGATGCCGGTACCGTCGGCCGTGGTGACATAATCGCCGGGGATGACGCGGAAGGCGCCGGGCTCCGTCGGGGTGAACCAGGGAATCAGCTGGATATAGCGGATGCCGACCAGTTCACTGCCCTTGAAGGTGCCGTCCAGCACCCGGAAGGGAATCTTGTTGCCCTTGAACCAGGCGCCGACAAGATCCTTCGCGACGACATAGATGGCCTCTGCCCCCGTGTAGGGATTCTGCGAAAGGACGCGGACGTATTCGATGTCCGGGCCGACGCAGAGGGCCGTGTTGGAAGGAAGCGTCCAGGGCGTGGTGGTCCAGGCGAGGATGTAGACAGGAAGGGGCTCGGTGCCGAAAAGCGGCTGAGACTTCTCGTCTTTGATAACTTCAAACTGAACTGTAGCCGTGGTGTCAGTGACGTCGCGATAGCAACCGGGCTGGTTGAGTTCGTGGGAGCTGAGGCCGGTGCCGTCCGTGGGGCTGTAAGGCTGAATGGTGTACCCCTTGTAGAGGAGCCCTTTGTCATAAATCTTCCGGAGAAGATACCAGAGGGTCTCGATATAGCGGTTGTCGTAGGTAACGTAAGGGTCATCCATATCGACCCAGTAGCCGATGCGCTCGGTGAGATTGACCCATTCGCGGGTGTATTTCATCACCTCGCTGCGGCAGGTACTGTTGTACTGCTCGATGCTGACTTTGGAGCCGATGTCGGCCTTGGTGATGCCGAGTTTCTTCTCGACGCCGAGTTCGACGGGGAGGCCGTGGGTATCCCAGCCCGCCTTGCGGCGGACCCGGAATCCGGTCTGCGTCTTGTAGCGGCAGACGGCATCCTTGATGGAACGCGCCATCACATGATGGATGCCCGGCATTCCGTTGGCGGAAGGGGGACCTTCAAAGAAAATGAAGTCCGGAGCACCCTCGCGGAGCTTCAGGCTCTGCCCGAAAGCATCGATCCGCTTCCACCGCTCCAGCAGGTCGCTGCCGACCGCTACCAAATCCAGACCCTTATATTCTTTAAATCCCATAATTTTTATATCTTTGTATTGAAGTTTACAAAGATAGTGAATTTTAAGCAGAGATAAAAAATTAGTTGTGAACCTTGTTGATATAATTCTGCTGGTGTGCTTTGTACCCGGGATTATACGGGGCCTTTCGAAGGGGTTTATGGTGCAGGCCTGTACCCTTGTCGGATTTGTCGCGAGCGTATGGTGCGCGTGGAAATTCGCCTCGCTGCTGGGCACTTACCTTGCCCCGCATCTCAGCCTGTCCCCCGCCCTGATTAACACCATCGCCTTCACCATTATCCTCATTATCATTTCGATCCTTTTCACCCTGCTGGGCAAATTGCTCCGGAAACTGATGAAGGTCATTATGCTGGGCTGGCTGGACAAGCTCCTTGGCGCCGTCCTCGCCCTGCTCGTTACGTTGGCTATTCTGGGCGTAGTGATCCTCATATTCAACAGCCTCGATACGCAATGGCATATCATTAAAAGCGACATTCTCGAAAAATCGGCCCTGTACCAGGGCATCAAGAATATCGCCCTCGCCGTCTTCCCTTACCTGAAGCAGCTTTTCACCAGCGAGAGTGCTCCGGTGCAGGAGACTGCACTAGCGCTGATCAACCATCCTCTGATTATCTATGGCTAGAATCATCCTGATAGAGACATCCACCTCGCTCTGCTCGGTAGGATTGGCGGAAGACGGCGTCTGTACGCATTACAAAGAGAGCCCAGAGCCACGCGCCCACGCGGCGATGACGGCGCCGTACATCAAGGACATCCTGGACGAAGCCGGGCTGCGCGTTGCGGATTGCGACGCGGTCTGCGTCAGCAAGGGACCGGGATCCTACACCGGCCTCCGCGTCGGCAGTTCCACGGCCAAAGGCCTCGCCTTCGGGGCCGGCATTCCCCTCATCGCCCTCGGCACCCTCGACATCCTCGCCGCCCAGGCCCATGATGCCCTCCATATCGCCCCCACCGCCATCATCCCGATGATCGACGCGCGGCGGATGGAGGTATACACCGCCGTGTTCTCCCCTTCCGGAGAGCAACTCACGCCCACCGTCAGTATGGTCGTCACTCCGGACTCCTTCTCCGCCGAGCGTGCCGCTGGCCCCGTCCTCTTGATCGGCGACGGCGCCCTCAAGTGCCGCGACGTGCTCGATCCGCAGGGGGACCGGTCCGCCGCCCCTCGCATCAGGTTCGTTGGCGAATGTCCCCGGGCATCGTCGATGGCCGCCCTCGCCGAGGCCGCCTTCCAGGCAGGCCGTTTCGAGGACACCGCCTATTTCGAGCCCTTCTACCTCAAGGACTTCGTCGCCACCCTCCCGAGCAAAAAACTCTTCTGAGACCCTCCAGGCCTTCGCCGACCGCCTCCCCCGCTTCCAGGAACCCATCCTCAAAAACCAGGACCTCAACTGGTTCCTGAAAAACCTGTAGCTGCCCGAGAAGGCCCTAAAGAACTTTTACCAACCCTACCGAGTCCTGAAAAACCTATGTCATCTAACCGGCCCCTGACGACCTCGCGAATGTTGCGGCCAGCAACTTATTAATATACAGCATATTACAGGATTTCTCCTACCCCAAATGGGATAGGAGAAATCATATAAGAATCTCTGTATCAACTAGTTATTGGACGCATTCCAATCGTACAAGAGTGTTCCAACAGCACGAGAGTACTCCTACAGCACGAAAAAATAACATCTTTATCGTTTCGACACCACTTCCCCGTTGACAATATGGGTTAAATGGATATGCAGATATGCGGCAAGCTGCTCGGGGGTCGCGTCTGTGCGACCAAACAGAGACTTAAAGAGATCATACCTTTCCTCTTCCGGCCAGAAGAAGATTTCGTGAATGTCGGAAATCCCGGTTTCCCGCAGAATAATCTGAGTCAGGCGGGAATAGCAGGCGTCGGACCGGCCCGTGAAAACCTCATTCAGATCATATTCGCTGCCCGTATTGGCGTGCATCGAAGAAATCATATCGTCATAGGAATCGAAAAAGCGGATAGCCGCCTCATAATCTATGACATTATAAGAACTGATGATGAAATCCGTTAACTGTTGTTTCTCCTGCCTGTCAAGAGGACGGAAGAGGCGTTGCAGCTGTGCATAGTTCAAGGGCTTGAACATCCTCAAGTACTGCCGGATTTCTTGAACAGCCTTTCGCATCCCTTTCGAAGCCGAATGCAGCGAGATTGGTTCCGAAAATGGGTGGTTATTCCCATAATAGGCCAGGAAATTCCATCGGTATTCTTCAGCCACCTCGCAAAGATGCCGCTCCGGAGCATTGTTGCCAATATAGATCAAATTAGTTCTGCCTTTCTTACCGCCCTGCTTGGGTGCGCTTCCGAAAGGACTCTCAAACAAAGCCCCACGCCGGGAACAAACCGGATTGTGAACACGCGTAAAAAGTCGGGAATACGCTCCGACAAATGCAGACAAAGCCTCCCGGGTTCCCGCAATCGTTGATTGATGGATATGATCTGGCATCAAACATAATGAGACGACTCTTACATCGTGCTTCCGTGCCGCTGTGCAATAGATGGTAAAAAACACCAGGTAGTCACTGACGCTGTAAAAAATCACACCACCGCCAACGGTCCGCTGGTAGCAATGATTCAAAATACCCCTGTATACCTTTCTTTGCTGACGCCTCATATCTTACAATGTTCACAGGTCGACTGACCTTTTTACAAATATCGATAAAATGCCGGATATCTGCAAATCTTTTGAAAGTGCGCCCAGCAAGACCACCCTATTCCCTTGCAACGTTTTCCCTTTAATTTGCATCTATATTGGGTAATTGTTAACTTTCCTCTATAAATCAAGATAAGACCGCTGTCCTTTGTTGTCGAGTGGTCGTCGCCTTGCCTGAGGTCATGCGGAAGGTCCGCATCCGTCTGTGGACAGATGCATCTGAGAAGGATAATAAAACACTTTCCTCTACG
>JAFZAI010000050.1 GCA_017557325.1 Bacteroidales bacterium | reverse complement strand
CAGGAAGATGATTGATTGTTTGTCTACCATTTTGATCATTTTTAGGCTCTTGTTTCCTTTGCTGCAAAGAAACATTCTTGCCAATCAAAGTGGTACACTTTTCAATTATTTTCCTGGTACATTTTTCAATTATTATTTACATACATGCAACGGCTCATGTTCCCTACTATAGAAGAAAAACACGAAGCCATAGAATCTAAACAGTTCAGGCATGGCGTTCCGGATGCAAATATAGGTAACAATTTTGATACCTACAAGGATTAATAACTCTTTTCATAATGGATGCAATTATAGTGTAAGGAAACGTAAAAAAACGCCCTATTAAAGCAATAGGGCGAAACTTTTTATGTTTTCGTAGGTGTTAAATTTTATTTTAACACGTATAAGATTTATTTTATATCCGTAGCGAGCACCGGGAAGACGGTAAGGCGAAGGGTGGTGGTGCCGTAGGGGACCAGGTCGATGTACTGCTCGGGGCCGACCGGCGTCGGTGCGGACGGGAGGTCCGGAGTCAGGAGCTCGCCGTTCGGGCCTTCATCGAAGGACCAGGCGACCGGAGTGACGGCGATTCGCAGAACCGGCGCGCAGAGACTGGCGCCGTGCGAAGGCCCAGCGGGAGGGTAATGACAGACCAGAGCTCCCCCTGTGGGACTCTGGCTGTCCCTTTGCCCGACGCGGGGGCCAGGCGCCAGGAGATTGCCGGTCGCAGCCGGCAATGACGAGGAAGAAGCGGGAGCAGAGGCGGGTGAAAGGGCGGCAGGAGTGACATCCGGGCGGACGGCGAAGTTCCATGGGCCGGAGGGGCGGATATCCCAGCAGGGGAAGGCCCGGTCGTCGGCCGGATACTTACCGTTCATATTGGCGTAGCGCTTTGTATCCTTTGTGAAGGTTGCGGGAATGTCGTAGGCGTAAACCAGAGGACCGCGCTGGAAATAGATGCCCCCGCCATAGGCCTCAAGACGCTCCGCGACCATAGGGAGATGCAGTTCCACGATGTCGCCGTCCTGCCACTTGCGGTCGAGGATGACGAAGCTGCCGGCCGCCAGCGTGCCCTTGTGCGCCTCGCCGTTAACGCTCAAAGCGGCATCGGCGCACCAGCCGGGGATGCGAAGGGTGAGCTTGGCGCGATGGCTCCCCGCATCTGCCTGCGCCCTGATTGCAACCGTCTCGCCATAGGGATAACAGGTTTCCTCAACGAAGGCCAGCTGCCCGCTGTAGCGGAACTCGGACGGCCCGTACAGGGCGGCGACCGCCTCCCCATCGCCGCGCAGCCACATACGCGCAGCGTAATTCGGATAGAGCCGGTGGATGTTGCCGGCACAGCACTCCGTCTGGTGAGTGGGGCGGAAAGCCATCCAGGTAGAGCAGTAATGATCCTCGTTATGATTGGAAGTGCCCGTCGCAAGGAACTGATTTACAGACGAATAGTACTGCAGCGCCTTGAAGTCGCCGGTCACGCTGCCGGCACCGGCGTTGAAGACAATCTTCTCCAGCATATCCGCGTAGCGCGCATCTTTCAGGATTTCCAGGAAATACCCCAGCGTCCAGCTCATGTCGACTGCATTGCAGGTCTCGTGGCTGTGGCGGATGTCGCGCCCCTTAAGCCATTCGGCGCTGGTGAAGAGTCCGTCGGGCAGTCCGTCCTCGGCGTAAAGCCGGTCCAACGAATTGACTGCCAGCTCCTTATACCAGGGGTCCCCGGTAGCGGCATAAAGCATGATGGGGAGCTTGAGGATCTCGCTCATCGTCACGCCGTGCATATCGTAAGGCTTGTCGGAAGTGAGAAACTCCGGCGTCACGCGGTCGTCGCGCTTGAGATTATCGGCTCCCTCGAGAAGCTCCTTGCGGTAGCGGAAAGCAGAATCGGCGCGAGCCACAAGTGCCCTGTCCCCCGTTTTGGAGGCCGTCCAGAGCATGCCTTCCAGCGAAATGATATCGCGCTTGCGCACCAGCTGCTTAAGGGGGATGGAGTTGTAGTGAGCGGTGAGCGCCTGCAGGACCGCCGGGTCCGGAGCTACGTCGTAAGCCGCCTTCATCGCCCGGAAAAACACCGCGAACGGCCAGGTGTTGTCGATGACCTTCGCGCCCATGCGCCCGTTCTCCCAGGGATGCCCGAGGGTGTAGGAGATGCCCGCCTCGCCTTTGGCGATGAACTCCCGGTCGTCCAGCAGATATCCCAGGCGCAGCAGACCGTCCGTATAATAAGCGGTCTGCTCATAGCGCCACCAGTCGCGCCCGTGAGTGCCCATGCGGGGAATCTCCCCAGCCCAGAGGCAGGTATTGTAGGGATAGGAAAGCGCCTCCGGATGGCCTGTGAGGCCTTCTTTCTGGGCGATGAGCTGCTGCTCGAGCCACCCCGCCGGGCGGATATCCTTAAGGCTGGTTTCCTGCCAGGGCTGAACCTGACGTCCTGCGCAGGATACGGCGAATGCCACAATGACAAGTAGAAGGGTTTTCTTCATATCAGTCTTCAATATTGTCCAGGCGGGACTTTTCGGCCGCCCGCATGGCCTTTGAGTCGAAGTCCTCGGGGTCGCGGGGGTAGACTATGGGCTCCCGACCGTCGATGGTGAACGCCATATAGGTTATCGGGAGGCCCTGGGCCAGGAACATCGATTCGTAGTACGTCTGAACCGCCCTTACTTCCGAGGGGATACTATCGATATTAAGATCCTTCGTCGCCCTGACGGGCTCCTCAGGATGACAGAGGGGGAGATTGCCGGTCGCAGCCGGCAATGACGGGCCGCCGTGCGAGAGCCTTTTCGGGTCGGGCAATGCAGACTGGAGCTCCCCTTGTGGGACTCCTGGCTGCCCTTTGCCCAACGCGGGAGGGAAAGGCGGCGCGGGGGCGTATAGATTATCGGTGCAGGCGAGCAGGGGGAAGTGGTTGACGGTGGCGACGGCGAGGGTGTAGAGGTGGAGGAAGCGGCTGTCGGTCTTGAGGTGGACGATGCCGCCGGGCTTCAGGAAGCGGCGGTAGCGCTCCAGGAACACCGGCGAAGTCAGCCGGCTGTTTTCGCTCTTCATCTGGGGATCGGAGAACGTCAGCCAGATTTCGGATACTTCCTCCGGGCCGAAAAACGCGCCGATAAACTCTATCCTCGTCCGCAAAAACGCCACATTCTTCAACCCTTCTTCCGTCGCAGTCTTGGCCCCGCGCCACAGTCTGGCACCCTTAATGTCCACCCCAATATAAAATTTATCGGGGTTCCTTCTCGCCAGCTCCAAAGTATACTCGCCTTTGCCACAACCCAGCTCTAGAATGATAGGGAGATTGCCGGTCGCGGCCGGCAATGACGGGCCGCCGTGCGAGGGAGTGGAGGCAGCGGAAGGGGTCTCCCCCCGAGGGACGTAACACCCGCGGTTCGGTAGCGGGGGGACCGTCCCGCAGGGATGGTGGGGTGAGCCCGAAGGGCGAACTCCCGAGGGGGGAGTTCCCACAGCTGCCCCAGCGAACCACTCACGCCAATGACCCTTCAGGGGATGGTCGCGCAGATGTTCGAAGCCGTCGGCCAGCAATTCTGAAGCGGAGGGCTGGATGAGGCAGGCGAAGGTCTCGTTCTCGGCGAACTTGCGAAGCTTATCGTGTCCCATAGGCTACTTGCGCCCGCCCTTGCCGTGCCCGCGCCCCTTGCGGCGCTTGGGCTTGTCGAAACGGGTGATACTCCCCTCCCCAACGGCGGTGACAAACTCCGGCGAAGCAATCTCGGGCTCGCCCTTGAGAGAATCGGGCCGGATGCCGTTGCGGTTCATCTTGATAATCTCCATCACATCCACTGCGGGAAGCGGATAGAGGTTGGCGTCGGAGGTCTTGTCGTAGGAAAAATACATCATCTCCGCAAGGATATCGGTCTTGCGAAGCCAGGCCTGCCCGTCCTTGAACTCCAGCGGCTCGGTCACGCGGGGGATGCGCGTGCGGGCATCCTCATAAACGGCCGTCTCGAAATTGAGGCAGCACTTGAGCTTGCCGCACTGACCCGCCAGTTTCTGCGGATTCAGGGACAGGTCCTGGGCCCGTGCGGCGGACGTGGTGATGGACTTGAACTCCGTGATGTAGTTCGCGCAGCAAAGT
>JAFZAI010000049.1 GCA_017557325.1 Bacteroidales bacterium | reverse complement strand
GTTCTGCAATACGTCCATCGTGACGTGCAACACCCGCCGCTACCACGGCCTCCTGGCCGTTCCGGTCGACCGCTTCGGCGGCTACCGGTACCTGCTCCTTTCGTCCCTGGACGAGAGCATCACCCTCCGGGGCAAGCGATTCAACCTCGGCATCCATTGCTACGGGGATATCTATGAGCCGCGCGGACACAAGTACATCGTCGACTTCGATGCCGACCCGGTCCCGATGATCACCTACAAGATCGGCGAGATCGTTTTCCGCAAGAGCCTCGTCCTTGCCGAGGACCGCGACCAGCTCCTCGTGAAGTACGAGCTTGTCAAGGCGCCCGCCAAGGTGAAGCTCAGCCGCAAGCCCTTCCTGTCGTTCCGCCGGGTGCACGTCCTCACTCAGGAGAACAGCGCAGCCCGCACGGGAGGCCGGGAGATTGAGGGCGGCGTCGCCTACAATCTCTACGAAGGGTTCCCGGACCTGAATCTCCAGCTCAGCGGCCCGGGCACCTTCCAGGCCAATCCGCTCTGGTACAAGGACGTGACCTATTCCGACGAGATGCGCCGCGGCTTCGACTACCGGGAGGACCTCTTCGTCCCCGGCTCCTTCGAGACCGAACTCGCTCCCGGCGAGAGCATCGTCCTGTCCGCCTGTACCGGAGATCCGGTCGCCAAGGCGGGCATCAAGCGGAAATTCACCACGGCCGTCGGCAAGATCGGCCCCATCACCTCTTTCCACGACCAGCTCGTCCGCCAGGCCGACCTCCTGATCCGGGACGGCAACGGGCACAAGCAGATCGTGGCCGGTTATTCCTGGCTGCTCACGGGGCTCCTTCGCGAGACGCTCTATTCCCTTGCGGGTCTCGCGCTATACGGCAAGAATAACCCGAAGGAGTTCGAGGAGATCCTCGACAACCTGATTGCCGACGAGCAGGAGCGGCTTCTACGCCGTACTACGCAGGTTGAGGCTCCGCTCTTCCTCGCGGTCACGCTCCAGCAGTATATCGCCTACGGGGCCGACGACGCCCACGTCTGGCGCAAATACGGCCCTACCCTCAAGGCTATCATCGAGAGTTATCTGCCCGGCCGCCGCGCCGAGGTGACGATGCACCCCAACGGCCTTCTCTGGGCCCAGATGGATGGCGTCGCCCTCAGTTGGATGAACGCCTACATCGGCGGACGCGCCGTCACCGAGCGGGCCGGTTACCAGGTTGAGACGAACGCTCTCTGGTACAATGCCATCTGCTTCGCGCTCTCTCACGAGGCCAAGGGTGCTTTCGCGGAGAAATGGGCTCCAGTCAAGGCCCTCATCGAGGAGAATTATCAGCCCACTTTCTGGAACGCCGACCTGGGCTTCCTCGCCGACTATGTCGATGGTTTCGGCCAGCATCTCGAACTCAGGCCCAACCAGCTCTGGGCCGTGTCGCTGGACTTCCGGGCCGTTTCCGACGAGATTGTCAGCGAGGTGATGCGGGTGGTGAACGCCGAGCTCGTCACCCGCCGCGGCATCCGTTCCCTCTCCCCGCGGGACAACCGCTACAAGGGTGTCTACGAGGGGTCGCAGATCGACCGCGACCTGGCCTACCACAACGGCTGCGCGTTCCCGCATCTGCTTTCGCAGTTCAGCTACGCCAGCTTCAATATGATGGGCGCTAACTTCATCAAACGGGCCGAATGGCTCACTGAGGGCTTCTACGAGGACCTCTCGAAGCACGGCGTCGGCGCCTTCTCCGAGCTCTACGACGGCGATCCGCCGCACGAGCCGCACGGCGCCATCTCGTCCGCGATGACGACCGCCGCCCTTCTGAATATCAACTGGCTCATCGCTAAATATCGGGAGGAAAGCAAATGAGAGTACTGATGTTTGGCTGGGAATTCCCGCCCCATATCGCCGGCGGTCTCGGAACCGCCTGTGAAGGCATTGTCAAGGGCCTTGCGGCCAACGGCGTCGAGACCCTGTTCGTGATGCCTTCCGCCTCGGGCGACGAGGATCAGACCTACGCGAAGATCATCAACGCCAGCGACGTCCCCGTCAATACCGTATCTACCTCCGTTGAGGAATAC
Source organism: Bacteroidales bacterium (assembly GCA_017557325.1). GTDB lineage: Bacteria > Bacteroidota > Bacteroidia > Bacteroidales > UBA932 > Cryptobacteroides. The sequence goes on along the minus strand of JAFZAI010000049.1, from coordinate 14,457 downwards.
CTCGACAAGGTCAAATTCATCCACATCGGCACCAATATGGTCCCTTACCTCGACCCGCAGGAATTCCACGATATCGTCGAGGAGGAGCGCCGCCGCCAGGTGAAGGACTTCCGGATCAGCTATGGCCAGAAGTATAAATTCTCCGGCAAGTATGGCGCCAACCTGATGGAGGAGGTCGCCCGCTACGCAATGGTCGGAGGGACGATCGCCCTTGAGCACAAGGATGAATTCGATGTGATCCACGCTCACGACTGGCTCACCTATTACGCCGGTATTGCCGCCAAGGAGCTTACCGGCAAGCCGCTGGTCGTCCACGTTCACGCCACCTCCTTCGACCGGGGCAGCGTCGATAACATCGACACCCGCGTCTTCGCCATCGAGCAGAAGGGAATGCTCAGCGCCGACAAAGTAGTCGCCGTGAGCGACCTCACGCGCAACACCTGCATCAACCGCTACGGCGTCCCTCCTGAGAAGGTCGTCACCGTTCACAATGCGGTAGACTTCAGCGGCCGGGAAAACCTCGTGGTTGAGCGCGGCGTCAAGGACAAGGTTGTCACCTTCCTCGGCCGTATCACCTTCCAGAAGGGGCCTGAGTACTTCATCGAGGCGGCTGCCAAGGTGCTGAAGCGCACCAAGAACGTCCGCTTCGTGATGGCGGGCAGCGGTGATATGATGAACCGCGCCATCCGCCAGGCGGCCCGGCACGGCATCTCCGACCGCTTCCACTTCACCGGCTTCCTCCGGGGCGTGGACGTCCAGAAGATGTTCGCCCTGTCAGACGTCTACATTATGCCGTCCATCTCCGAGCCGTTCGGCATTTCGCCGCTCGAGGCGATGCGGACCGGCGTCCCTTCCATCATCTCCAAGCAGTCCGGCGCCGCCGAAGTGCTCCGGTACGCTTTCAAGACCGATTTCTGGGACATCGACCAGATGGCTGACGACATCTATGCCCTTCTGAATTACCCCGCCCTGGCCAGCTTTGCGGCCAAGCAGGGCTATGACGAGGTCAACAATCTCAAATGGACGGGTGCGACCGCCAAATTGAAAAAAGTTTACGAATCGATAATCCGCTAGCGCTATGAAAAAGAGTATCTGCCTTTATTTCCAGGTTCATCAGCCCACCCGGCTCCGCCTGTACAGGTTCTTCGATATCGGCAAGGATTCCCATTATTACGACGACTTCCAGAACCGGACGATTATGCGCCGGGTCAGCCAGAAGTGCTATCTGCCGATGAATGCCATTCTGCTGGATCTTCTGCAGAAGAATGCCGGCAAATTCAAGGTGGCGTTCTCTATCTCCGGCTCCGCGCTGGAGCAGTTCGAGCGCTACTGCCCCGAGGTGATCGACAGTTTCCGTGCCCTCGCGGCCACCGGCAACGTGGAATTCCTCGCCGAGACCTATTACCATTCCCTCGCCTCGCTGGCTTCGTACAGCGAATTCGAGCATCAGGTCACCAAGCACAAGGCGGCCATCGAGCGCCTGTTCGGCGTCACGCCCACCGCATTCCGCAACACCGAGCTCATCTATTCCAACGGCATCGGCGAGATGGTGTATGACCTCGGCTTCAAGACGATGCTGACCGAGGGCGCCCGCCACATTATGGGCTGGCAGAGCCCGAATTATCTCTACAGCGATGACACGCAGCCCAAGTTGAAGCTCCTGCTCCGTAATTACGGCCTGAGCGACGACATCGCCTTCCGGTTCTCCAACCGGGGCTGGGCCGACTGGCCGCTCACTGCGGAGAAATTCCTCGGCTGGCTCAAGGATGCCGACGGCGAGATCGTCAACCTCTTTATGGACTACGAGACCTTCGGCGAGCACCAGAAGGCCGACAGCGGCATTATGGACTTTATGCGCTATCTGCCCGAGGCGGTCCTCGGAGATGGCGGATTCGAGTTCGTCACCCCGACGCAGGCCGCGAAGAAGCACAAACCGATCGCCGGTCTCGACGTTCCCGACCCGATTTCCTGGGCGGACGAGGAGCGTGACGTGACGGCCTGGCTCGGCAATGAGCTCCAACAGGAGGCCTTCCAGAAGGTCTATGCGATGACCGAAAAACTCTCCATTGTCGGCGATCCCGAGCTCTGGGAGGACTTCGGCCACCTGCAGGAGAGCGACCATTTCTACTATATGTGCACCAAATTCTTCTCCGACGGAGAGGTGCACAAATATTTCAACCCGTACGATACGCCTTACGAGGCCTTTATCAACTATATGAACGTGATCTCCGACTTCCAGATCCGCCTGGACGAGAAGAAGGCTGCCCTCGACGTGAAGCAGGCCGCCCTGAAGGAGGTCGCTACGCACAAGGCTCCTGTAAAAAAGAAGGCACCCGTGAAGAAAAAGTAGCTGTCCGATGAGTGAGAAAGAGATATTGAATCCTGATTATCTGTTTGAGGTCAGCTGGGAAGTCTGCAACAAGGTCGGCGGTATCTATACCGTGATTGCCACCAAGGCCCTCCATCTGCATTCCCAGCTGGGCCGTCGTCATATAATGATTGGTCCCGACGTGTGGATGCACCGGGCCGACAATCCCGATTTCCTGGAAGATCCCGCCCTGTACCGGTCCTGGCGGCTTCAGGCGGCGGAGCAGGGCCTCCGTGTCCGCCTCGGCCGCTGGAACGTCCCGGGCCATCCCGTTGCTATTCTGGTCGACTACAAGCAGTTCCTCCCCGAGTCGGACAAGATCCTCGGCGAATACTGGAAGGACTTCGGCGTCGACTCCATCTCGGGCGACTGGGATTACAAGGAGAATGCCCTTTTCGGCTACGTGGCCGGCCGCGTCATCGAGAGTTTCTACAACTACAATCTCTCCTATACCGACAAGGTGGTGGCGCAGTTCCACGAATGGCAGACCGGCGCAGGTCTCCTGTACGTGCATCGTACCCGCATCCCCGTGGCGACGGTCTTCACGACCCACGCCACCGTAATCGGCCGGTGCCTGGCTGGCCACAATCTTCCGTTGTATGACGGCATTTCGACTTACGACGCCGATGCGAAGGCATCCGAGTTCGGCGTGGTTGCCCGTCATTCGCTGGAGAAGATTTCCGCCCGTCACGCCGACGTCTTTACGACGGTGAGCGAGATCACTGCGCGGGAATGCGCCCGTTTCCTCGGCCGGGAAGTGGATGTCGTGACCCCGAACGGCTTCGAGCCCAGTTTCACCCCGGCTTCTGACGAGGAATACGTCGAGCGCCACGACCGCGCCCGCAAGCGCCTCGTCGAGGTCGCGACGGCGATGTCCGGCGAAACGGTTCCTTCCGATGCCATCTTTATTGGCATAGGCGGCCGCTACGAGTATCGCAACAAGGGAATCGACGTCTTCCTGGACGCCCTCTGCAAAGTCAATGCGGAAGGTCCCGGACGAAGCATCCAAGCCTTCATTATGGTCCCTTCCGGCCATCTCGGCCCCGTCCGCGACCTGGCCGGCTCGATGACGACCCACGTCCTCCAGAATCCGGAGTTCGATATCATTCTCCGTCGTTTCCGCGAGCTCGGCCTCGTGAACGCCATCGGCGACCGCGTCAAGGTCTATTTCGTCCCCTCGTATCTCAACGGCGACGACGGCGTGATGAATCTCCCGTACTACGACATCCTCTGCGGGCTCGATCTCGCCCTGTTCCCGTCGTACTACGAGCCGTGGGGCTATACCCCGCTGGAGGCCCTGGCCTTCCGTGTCCCGACCCTTACCACCGATCTGGCCGGTTTCGGAAAATGGGTCCAGGACCACTGCCTCGGCGCTCACCCCGGCATTACCGTCCTGCACCGGGACGATGCCAATTATTTCGATGTCGTGGACGGCGTCGCCGCGCGGGTCCGCGAAATTTCCGGCTTCTCGACCGAAGAGCGCCGCGCCTGCCGCGACAATGCCCGCAAGGTGTCGGAGATCGCCCTCTGGGCCAATCAGATCCAATATTACCGGGAAGCCTATGCCGAAGCCCTTTGCAAAGTGGCGGCGGCCAAAGATTCTTACATTACGACAAAAGACAAGACAATGCAATATACCAAACTGGATGTTAATACACCATCCTGGAACACCGTCCTTGTGACCCGCCACCTGCCCGAGAAGCTCGCCCGTCTGGAAAAGCTTTCCCGCAACCTCTGGTGGTGCTGGAACGAGAGTGCCAAAGAGCTCTTCCGCAGTATTGACCAGGGCGTCTGGCACAATTCGGGGCACAACCCCCTCACCGTGCTCGACACCGTGAGCATCAAGCGTTTCAAACAACTTTCCGAAGATCCCGACTTCCTCGAGAGGATGAACCGCGTCCTCGATGAATTCGACGCCTATATGGCCGAAAAGGCCAACCGGACCGATCCGTCCATCGCCTACTTCTGTATGGAATACGGACTGGACACTTCGCTGAAGATCTATTCCGGCGGCCTCGGCATTCTGGCGGGCGACTACCTCAAGGAGACCAGTGATATGAACGTCAACCTTGTGGCGATCGGATTCCTCTACCGCTACGGTTACTTCACCCAGGTCCTCTCGGGCCAGGGCTATCAGGTCTCCAAGTACGACGCGCAGGATTTCACCAAGATTCCGGCCCTGCCGGTCTATGACAAGGACGGGAAATGGGTCTCCGTTTCCCTCGCATTCCCGGGACGGGTCATCACGGCGCGCCTGTGGAAGGTGGAAGTCGGCCGGACCGACCTTTACCTCCTTGACACCGACTTCGAGGCCAACATTCCCGAGGACCGCGAGGTGACCTATCACCTCTATGGCGGCAGTTGGGAAAACCGCCTCAAGCAGGAGCTCCTCCTCGGTGTTGGCGGCATCCGTGCCCTCCGCACCCTCGGCCTGAATCCGCAGATTTACCACTGCAACGAAGGACACGCCGCCTTCATCGGCCTGGAGCGTCTCCGCGAATACATCGAGAAATCCAATCTCGACTTCCCGGAGGCCCTGGAAGTGGTGCGGTCTTCGTCGCTGTTCACGACACATACGCCGGTGCCGGCCGGGCACGATGCCTTCGACGAGGGTCTTCTCCGCAAGTACATCGGCCACTATCCCGAGCGGCTCAAGATTGACTGGACCACCCTGATGTCGCTGGGCAAGGACAATCCTGAGGATCTCGGCGAGAAATTCTCGATGTCGAACCTCGCCGCGGGCTGCTCGCAAAACGTCAACGGCGTGTCGATGCTGCACGGCAAGGTGAGCCAGAAGATATTTGCCCATATGTATCCGGGCTATCTCCCGGAGGAACTCTACGTGAGCTACGTCACCAACGGCGTACATTATCCGACCTGGTGCGCCCCCGAGTGGAAGCCCGTGCACGAGAAAGTCTTCGGCGAGGCGTTCAAAACGCATCACTACGACAAGAAGTGCTTCGAGGGCATTTATAATGTGTCTGACGAAGAGGTCTGGGCCACCAAGGTCGAGCTCAAGAAGAAACTCATCCGCTTCGTCAAGAAACGCCTGCAGGATACGTCGGTATCCAACCATTATTCTCCGGCGGAGATCGTCACCATCCTCGACAACATCCGGGACGATGTCCTGACGATCGGTTTCGCCCGCCGCTTCGCGACGTACAAGCGGGCTACGCTCCTGTTCAGCGACCTCGACCGTCTCGACGCCATCGTCAACGACCCGGAGCATCCGGTACAGTTCTTTTTCGCCGGCAAGGCGCATCCCGCCGACAAGGCCGGTCAGGACCTGATCAAACAGATTGTCGACATCTCCAAGCAGGATCGGTTCATCGGCAAGATCATCTTCATCCCGGGCTACGACATCACGCTTGCAAAGCGGATGGTCCAGGGCGTCGATGTGTGGATGAACAACCCGACGCGCCCGCAGGAAGCCTCCGGCACCTCGGGCGAGAAGGCGGCGATGAACGGCACGATGCACTTCTCGGTGCTCGACGGCTGGTGGGTCGAAGGCTACACCGAAGGCGCCGGCTGGGCCCTTCCCGAGGAACAGGTTTACGATGACAACAGCTACCAGAACGAGCTCGACGCGGCGACCATCTACACCATTCTTGAGAATGAAATCCAGCCTGCGTACTACAACCTGGACAAGGCGACCGGTCGCAGCGCCCAGTGGGTGGGCTACATCAAGAATACCATCGCCAAGGTGGCCTGCAACTTCACCACCAACCGGATGCTTACCGATTACATCGACCGCTTCTACGCCCCGCAGGCGGAACGGACGGCCAAGGTCGTCGCAGACGACTTTGCGCTCGCCCGTCAGATTGCGGCCTGGAAGAAGCATGTCCGCCGCGAGTGGGAAAATGTCCGCGTGGTCTCTGAGACCAAGCCGGTCACCTCGTACGACCTTTCGACCGGCAACGAATTCAAGGCCGAAGTGGTGTTGTCCCTCGGGGATCTCAATTGCCAGGACATCGGCGTAGAGACCGTGTTTGCCACGAGCGACAGCCACGGTGATCTCCATATCAGCGAGGTCCACGAATATACCCCCGTGGAAATGAACGACGGTGTGTGCCGCTACCAGGTATCGTTTATGCCCGAGCGGACGGGTGCCTACCAGATGGCGACCCGGGTCTTCGCCCGGAATCCCCAGCTTCCGCACCGCCAGGATTTTGAACTTGTAAGATGGCTGTAGTACTCGCAACAGGATTTTTTGACGGGGTCCATACCGGGCACCGTCTCGTGATCAGGGAACTGGTCCGCTCCGCGAACGAGCGCGGGGTGGAGAGCGTAGTAGTGACCTTCTGGCCCCATCCCCGCAACGTCCTTCAGGACGACGCGCGGAATCTTCGCCTCCTCACTTCGCTGGAGGAGAAGAAACTCCAGATCTCGGCCCTCGGGGTCGACTGGATCGAGGTGCTCACGTTCTCCCGGGATTTCAGCCAGCATACGACGGCGGAGTACCTCCGGGATATCGTGCGGGGCCGATTCGGCGCCTCCGCCATCGTTCTCGGCTACGACAACCGCATCGGCAACGACAACCTCTCCACGCTGGAGACGGCGGCCATCGCCCGAAGCCTCGGAATGGAAGTGATTCACGTTCCCCGCGGGCTGGACGTCTCCTCTACGAAGATCCGTACCGCCCTGTCGGAAGGACGGGTTGAGGACGCCAACGCGATGCTCGGCTATTCCTATAGCCTGCATGGAGTCGTGGTTGCCGGTAACCGTCTCGGTCGCACCATTGGTTTTCCGACGGCGAACATGCAGCTCTATGAGCCGCTCAAGCTGATCCCCTGCGACGGCGTGTATGCCGTCGAGGTCGAGACGCTTGGGAAGCGCTTCAAGGGAATGTGCAACATCGGTGTCCGCCCGACCGTCTCGAGCGGCGAGTATCGCACGGTCGAGACGCATATCTTCGATTTCGAGGAAGATATCTACGGCCTGGACATCCGCCTCTCCTTCATTCGCAAGATTCGCGACGAGCGGCCTTTCCCTTCGCTGGAGGCGCTCCGGCAACAGCTTTCGCAGGACAGACAGGAAATTATCCGTATATTTGACCGTTAGACACTCCTCGCTATGAAAAAGAATCTCGCCGCCATCCTTTTTCTGGTCACCCTTTTTGCCGCCGCAGGCTGCAAGAAGGTGGACACGACCGGAGATTACGTCATCGTAGACAGCGTCACGCTTGATGTTGGAACTACCGCAACTGTCATTGTTGGTGAGACCCTTCAGCTGACAGCTATCGTCAAGCCGTCCAATGCGACGAATCAGACTGTGACCTGGTCTTCGTCCTCTCCGGGTGTCGCCTCGGTGGACGAGACGGGTCTTGTTACGGCCCATACCCTGGGCAAGACCGACATTACGGCCACGTGCAAGGGTGGGAAAAATGCCACCTGCGAGGTGGAAGTCCTCGAAGTGCCGATCCCGGTGACGGATCTTGTCATCCAGCCCGATGAGGTGTCCGTATCCGTAGGTGGAACGGTCAAGCTTCAGCTCATTTTCACGCCCGCAAATGCCACCAACCGCAAGGTCAAATGGTTTATCACCTCGGGGCAGGACAAAGAGGTTGCGTCGATTTCGACCGACCACGTGGTGACCGGCAAGAAGAAAGGGGATGTGACCTTCTGGGCTAGATCGGAGGATAATGAGGAAGCGTGTGGGTGGGTGAACGTACACGTCGTAGAGCCGTTCAGCAGTGTCAAGATCGATGTCCCGAACCTTCCGGAAGGATCGGCCCTGGATGTGGATCAGACCTGCCAGCTCACGGCGACGGCAACGCCAGCCGATTGCGGTGACAAGGTGGTTTGGGAGATTTCCAGCGGATCTTCGTATGCCACCATTACACCGGAGGGACTTTTGAAAGGGGTCCGGGAGGGACAGGTAACGGTGCGGGCTTATGCCATGGCGAACCCGACGGTGTTGGATACCCGTCAGATCCGGGTTTACTCCAAGGTGACGGGGATGCAGATTATTCCGGTTGGTATGTCGGGTCTTACCAAGCGCCCGACGGAATATATCGGTGCAGGACAGACCCAGCGATGGAAACCCCTGTTCCTGCCATCTACGGCCTACCAGAATAAGTCTGTCTCGATTTCCGACAGGGATTCGGGGAACGGCTTCAACTATAGCTCGTTCAGCACGGAGAATAATATCCTTACGGTGACTGCCCCCTCCAACAGAGTCAGTTCCAAGGGCGGCACAATGTATTCCGGTTCCGTTACACTGTGTTGCAGCAGTGGGAATGACTATTTTTATCAGGAATTCCCCTTCACCATTACCGAATTTGATCCGTTCCAGCCCAAACTAGGCGACCTTGTTTATTACGACAATGTTAACAAGAAGGTACTGACATTCGATTATGGATACCGGGGGAGGGGGATTAAGGAGAATCCGATTTCTTCCACGCTACCCGATTGGACGGAAAAATTCGGCAGCGTCGTCAAGCGTTACAGGATCGGCATCGTTGGTTATACCGGTAGCGAGCATCTCACGGAAGATCCCTGCCTGGTAGCGACCAATTACTCCTTGCCCGGTATTGATGGGAAGCACGGCATCATCATCCCGTATGACAAGATTTTTGCCAGCCGGACCTCCAGCCCCTGGGGATGGCAGGTGCCCTCCGACGGGAAGGAACAGTTCTGCTCGGAGGAAGACAACCTTTCGACCCGTCAAGGCCCCGGCATCGCAGGAATCGATATGACCCGCCTTCGGGAGAATGCCTCCTACAAGAGCAAGCACTACGCCTTCCACAATACCGCGGCGTTGCTCTGGTACAATATGAGCCGGGGCGATTCGCATATGGTTCGTCCTGAAATTTATTTCGCCAGTTCGGAAATATATACGCTCCTCGGGAGCCCTTCCGGGGATTATAATACCCGGTATAAAACGATGCATTCTTACGATCTGGGCTCGAACCCTTCCGGCACTTCCTGGCTTTTCCCTGGCTTTGCGGATATGAGCAGCGTGTTCTCCGGACAGAGTGTCGCGATGTCGGCCACTGCGGCTACGCTGGACGAGCGCCTGGGGATTATCGAGGGCGCCATCCGCAAGTTCTCCGGCAATACCGTGGATTTCAGTAGCGGCATAACTTACTGGGTCCATCACGATATTACGGACAAGATGGCCTCGCTCTACATTATCAAGTATGAGGGGGGCGACTACAAGGTCCTCACGGGAAGCACCTACAAGAACTATGTCAATTATGTCATCCCCATCAGTTATTTCTAGAAATTATTAACCTTTTAATACTGTATTGATATGAAAAAACTTTTCATTGTGGCAATGGCCCTCTTCCTCGCACTCGGCGTGAGCGCGCAGAAGAAGCAGGTCTACAACCCCCAGGGCGGTGATTTCTCCATTGGCGTAACCTTCAACCCGCTCGCCATCAAGAATCACGACTATCAACCTGATATGAATGCCTGGTCCGGCGACTTCGTGAAGGGTCTCGGAGGTACGCCCAAGCAGATGTTCATCCTCTCGACCGACCCGCTCGTGTCGTTTATGATCGGATATCACTTCAGCGATCTGGTGTCCCTCCGGGCCAATATCGGTGTCACCGGAAGCAATGTCAACTACCGTCAGTATGTCCACGACGATGCGCATCTCAAGGAATCTGAGAATGCGGACCTCGCCTGGAAATATGATGCCGTCAAGTCCAAGCTGAACGGTACGACCATCGGTCTCGGCCTCGAGTTTACCAAGCCTTTCGGCCGCCTCGCCTTTGTGGGGGGCTTCGGCATCCAGTATGCAATCGGTGGCGGTTCGATGGCCTTTACCTACGGGAATGCGCTGACGAAAGACTTGACCGGCGATGGTGACCACCTTCCTTCTCAAATGAGTATAACTTCGCTTGACGGCGATGGAACTCTCAATGAGTGGAAGACAAGGTATATGGATGCGATCATCGGTCACGAGGATGAGTATGTCTATTCTACAACTGGGAGCGGCAGTAGCCTTAAGATTACTCCGACCTGTGCCCGCCCTGTCGAGCGCCGCAACGTGGGGATGATCCACGGTATCGGCATCACGGCCGATATGGGTATCGAGTACTTCTTCGCCGGCCGGATGTCAATTGGCGCCTCGGTTTCCTTTATCCCGATTATGGTGGTCTTCCAGCCCCAGACTTACACCAAGTATGAAGTGTATAACAAGAAAACGGACGAGAGTGAAATCTGGGACCAGGCCCTCGTGAGCCCGGGCAGCCGCGCCCTCCTCTATGGCACGCAGAACATCGGCCTCCGCTTCGCGTTCAAATATTATATGTAGTTTGCAATTCAAAAATAATTGCTATCTTTGCACTTACAAAGGGTTCCGCCATACTGGCGGGACTCCTTTTTAGTTCGCGCATTCCCCCAGAGGATGGCGTAAAGAATTGGAGGAACGAAGAGACGATGGTAGAGTAAAAGAACTAATATTGAATAAATTATGGAAATTGAAATGATGACACAGGCGGGGCTTGACGCCCTCAAGAAGGAGCTGGCGGACTCGCTGGCCCAGCGGCCTGTGATTTCGGCGGCGATTGCCGAAGCCCGGGAGAAGGGTGACCTCTCCGAGAACGCGGAGTATGATGCGGCGCGTGAGGCGCAGGGTCTGCTGGAGGTGAAGATCGCCCGTCTCAAGAACAAGATCGCTTCGGCGCGCGTGATCGATGAGTCCAAGCTCACGACCGACAGCGTTCAGTTGCTGAACAAGGTCAAGGTAGAGAATCTTGCACTGGGGCGCGTGATGGAGTTCACCATCGTGGGCGAGACCGAGGCCGATTTCTCCAAGGGCAAGCTCGCGGTGACGACCCCGATCGGAAAGGCGCTTCTCGGCCACTGCAAGGGGGAGACGGTCGATGCCCAGACGCCCTCCGGCATTATAAAGTTCAAGATTCTCGATATCAGCCTCTAAGTACGTATGGCCACGATTTTTACCCGTATCGCCGAGGGTGAGATTCCTTCGTACAAGGTGGCGGAGAGCGAGGATTTCTACGCTTTCCTCGACATCAATCCGCTGGTTCCCGGGCATACGCTCGTGATCCCCAGGAAGGTGGAGGACGACTATATCTTCCATCTGGACGAATCGACCTACGAGGGCCTTTGGGCCTTTGCCCGCAAGGTGGCGATCGCCATCAAGGCGGCGATCCCCTGCAAGCGGGTCGGCGTCGCCGTCCTCGGGATGGAAGTGCCCCATACGCACATCCACCTGATCCCGCTCCAGAGCGAAGCCGATATGGACTTCCGCAAGGAGCGTCCCGCTTTGACGCAGGACGAATTCGCCGCGATCGCCGCATCGATTCTGGCGGAGTTCAAAAGATTATAATGAATCGAATAGCAAAAATACTCCTGGGACTTTTGACCCTTTCCCTGCTGGCATCCTGCGGCGGTGGGGCGCGTGTCGAGGGGCGGCTTTCCGATGCGAATGCCGGAAAGGTTTTCGCGAAAATTCTGGACGGGGCTGATCTTCGGACCGTGGATTCCGCCAAGGTGGCGGCCTCTGGAAAGTACACCGTTTCCGTCCCGGTGGCGGAGGGGCAGCCGGAGTTTGCTTATCTTTACTACGGTGAGCGGCGTGTGGCATCTCTTATTCTCCGGAAGGGAGACAAGGTGAGTGTCGAGACCGATACGCTCGGCACGCTGATAGCCTTGCAGGGTTCCCCGGAGAGTACCCTCCTGCAGGAGGCGGACAGCATCTATACCGCTTTTTCGGTCCGTTCAAAAGGCCTTGAGGGACCCGCATTCACCCGCGAGTATATCGACCTGTACCGCCGCTCGGTCGCTTTTGTCATCAGCCATTCCCGCAGCCTGGCGGTCGTCCCGGTGCTGCTCCGTAAGGTGAACGCCGATCTTCCGGTTTTCGCCCAGCAGACGGATGGGCTGATTTTTAGCAATGTGGCCGATTCTCTGGCACTTTGCTATCCGGATTCACGCTATGTGCGTATGCTCCGGAAGGAGGGTGAGCGTCGCCAGAATGCCCTGTCCCTCTCCAACCGGCTTGCCCTGGCCAGCGAGTCCGCCTTCCCCGAGATTGAGCTTCCCGATACCCGCGCACAGCAGGTTAAGCTTTCGTCCGTAGAAGCCCCTCTCGTGATGTTGTACTTCTGGTCTACCTCCAATGAGGAGAAAATGTTCAACCTGGATGCCCTGCAGCCGCTGTATGACGAATTCCACGGCAAAGGCCTGGAGATCTTCGCCGTTGCCCTCGATCCCGACAAGGCGGAATGGGCGGCCACCGTCAAACGCCAGGGCCTCGGCTGGATCAACGTCTGCGACACCCGCGGCGCCTCCTCCCCTTACATCGGCCTCTACGGCATCACCCAACTCCCCACGTGCTACTTCATCCGTGGCGGCGAGATCGACCCCTCCGCCAACGTCACCGACGCCGCCTCCCTCCGCACCTACATCACTTCAGCGCTGAAATAGTACTTCACGCCTCCAGCCGTTCCAGATGGCAGAATGCCAGATGACCGTCTCCGTCCCGGAGGTGCATGCCATTTCCGTGGCAATACTTCCAGAATTTGCAGTCCTGGCAGAGGCCGGTCTTCATCCAGGAGCGGTCGCGCATCACGCTGAAGCCGTTGTTCCAGACATCGATGAAATTGTCTTTGTAGATATTCCCCTGATGGTAGTCGGCGCGGATGCTCGGGCAGGCGGAAATGGAGCCATCGGCCAGGACGGATGCCACGCTGATACCTGCCTCGCACGAGAAGAAATGTCCCCGGACATCGCCCTCATAGTTGCCCAGGAAGCCTTCGCAGCCATAGGACGCCTTGATTACTCCCTCCTTGCGGGTCTGCCGAATGAAGTCCATTAACCTGCGCAGTTCTATGGACGTCAGCTGCAGGTCGGGCTCCGAGGCGGCTCGGCCGGAGGGGAAGACCGTGAACAGGCGCCATTCCTTCAGGCCGAGGCTGATGAGGAAATCGCGGATTGCTTCCAGTTGGCTGATATTGCGCCGGTTGACGCAGGTCACGACATCGAAATTGACGGCATTGGAGGCAATGACCATCTTGATGGCCGCGGCCGCCCGCTCGAAAGAGCCGGGGCGCCCCCGCATCCAGTCGTGATCTTCGCCGAGCCCGTCCAGGCTGATTGTCATCGCCCCGAGGCCGCTCTCGAGCAGTCGGCGATATCGGTCTGGCGTCAGGGCTTGGCCGTTCGTGACCATCCCCCACGGGAATCCCTTGCCGTGAATCATCCGGCCGCACTGCTCCAAGTCCCGGCGCATCAGAGGCTCTCCGCCGGTTAGAACGACCATCACCTTGTGCGGATCCATCGCCGCGGCCACATGGTCAAGCACCTTGCCGAAATCTTCGCGGGGCATGTCGTGCACCTCGGAAAGTTGTCGGCAATCGCTTCCGCAATGGCGGCAAGCGAGATTACAGCGGAGGGTACATTCCCAGAAAAGTTGTTCAAGGGGGTGTTCGGCGACGCGCCGGCGCTGGAGGATCTGTGCGAGATCCAGCGCGAGACGGCGCCTCAGGGTAAGCGGACGGGGCATCAGTTCTCTTCTTTCTCGAGAACGGCGTTGACTGTCGCGACCCAGTCCCCGTCAAACCAATTTCCGTCGCCTTTCCCGATCTGCTTCAGGTTTTCGGGATCCACCGTAACAATCTTCGTTTTGAAGGGCCCGCCGTTCTCGGGGCCGTCGACATCTTCGAACTTGACTGCCGTCTCGCTCGACCAGATATAGGCATTCACGTGTGTCTCATATTGGCCATCGGCATTAGTCTCGGTCGTAATATATCCATACTGAGGATCCCGCTCCCAATCGCCGTCAAGGGAAACGGTGACGCGGATTCCGGACAACTTGACATTCTCTTCGGAGGTCACCTCTCCCGTTATCGCGTAATTGGCGTGCGGACAACCGTATTCCACCCGGCAGCTTTCCGTGACAGAAAACCCCAGCAGTGCCAGTAGCCCCATAATGAATTTTTCGAAAAGACGCTTCATAAAAAGGTTCTTTGCTTGCAAATTTATATAAAATCTGGCGATTATAGGCCAGTTTATATAAAAATCAAGACCGCAGTCTTATCTTTGTTGGCGAGCGGTCATCGCCTTCCGGCGCGCCGCAATAGTCTATATGTTTAACGGGCTTGGTGTCCCAAAATT
>JAFZAI010000004.1 GCA_017557325.1 Bacteroidales bacterium | reverse complement strand
GGACGCGTCCCACGTGACGCTTCCCGCCACACAGGCTTACGTGGCGGGGTCCTATGATCCGGCGGCGACGATTCTGGCGGGTCAGATGACTTCCGTCGGCGGGTCGCTGGAGGTGGCGCACCTCTCGGCCCTCATTCGCATCGCTGTCAAGTCGGCTGGATCGACGCCCGTGACGCTCGCTTCCGTCATCTTCCAAGGGAAGAACGACGAGCAGGTAAGCGGATCCTTTACAATTGATTACAGCACGCCGGCGATCAACGGTGCATCCTCGGACGAGGCCGATAAGTCTCTTACGATGACGGTGAATCAGCCCCTCTCTTCGACAGAGTCCCTGGAACTGTTCTTCGCCGTGCCCGCAGGGCTTTACAACAGCGGATTCCGCTTTATCCTGACCGATTCCGAGGGCCACCCGATGCAGAAGTCCAAGAGCACAGCCACGACGCTCACGGCCGGCAAACTCGCTAAAATGCCGGAATTCGTCTTCGAGCCGATGACTTCCACCGAATTCACCCTTCCGGATGTGGAAGAAGAAGTGCTGGTGCCGGATGTCTACAATGTTACCGGCCGGGTCGTGGACAACGAGGGGAAGGGTCTGGAGAAGGTCGTCGTCACCGACGGCGAGCAGTGCGTGCGGACGCTCTTCGACGGATCGTTCTATCTGAATACGGATCCCGCGACGGCCAAATTCATCTATATCAGCACGCCTTCCGGCTATCTTCCCCCGGTGGAGAATGGTTTGCCGAAATTCTACAAGGAACTGTCCGGGATTACCCCGTCGGGCGGCCTGTACAACTGCGGCAACTTCACTCTGACGCCGGTGGCGAATCCGGACCGTTACACGCTGCTGATCTCCGCCGATCCGCAGCCGCGCAAAAAGGATGGCAAGTGGGCTCTGATGGATGGGATTGCATTTAATTCTCTGACCGTCTGCGAAGATCTGTATCTGGAGCTGAAGGATGTAGCGGCGACCATTTCTGACCGGCAGGTTTACGGCATCTGTCTCGGTGACATCGTGCACGAGGATATGTCGCTTTATCCCAATTATATAAATGGGATCTCCGGTGTAGGCTTTCCTACTTATAACGTGATCGGCAATCACGATTACAATCCTGATGCGGCCGATGATGAGGCAGGTGATGATGAATTTGAGTCCTACTTCGGGCCGTGCAGTTATTCTTTCAATATCGGGAAGATCCATTTTATTGTCCTTGACGACCTGCTCATGGAGAAGAACTCGGAGGAAGATAACAAGCTGACCCACTCCAACCACGGCCTGAGCGAGCGGATCTGGGCCTGGCTGCAGGCAGACCTGTCATATATTCCCACAACCACCAAACTGATGGTTTGTGCCCACGCGCCTATGTTCAGGCTGGAGAATGGGAACGAACGGACCAATACCCAGGCACACGGACGCGACTACGGCGCTCTCTTTGCCTTATATCCGGAAGTTCACGCCTGGGCTGGCGATTCCCACACCGGTTTTAACTACATTTATCCGTCTTCCCACCGGAATAAAAAGGTTCAGGTCCATACCGTAGCCCGTTCTACGGGAGAACTTTGGACCAATGAATATCTTACGAACGGTACCCCATACGGATTTACCGTTGTCGAGGTGGACGGGAATAACATTTCCTGGCGTTTCCATCCCAACAAGTACCAGAGAGCAGCGTGGATTGGCTCTCCCCGTACCTCTTCCGCTCCGTCTTATACCTGGCGGGACTGGAACTATAATGCTTCTGGTGTGGCTGTGATGAAGGATGGCAGTGGGACATTGAGCGAAAGCTATCAAATGCACGCCTATCCGAAGGGCTCTTATGGCGACGATTATGTCTATGTGAATGTGTTCCTATGGGATACCCTATGGCAGAATCCGGTCTTTACGCCCAGTGGGGGAGGAACCCCGCTGGAGATGATCTGTGTCCACAGTGCCGCGAATCCCCGGGATTATTCGGTCCTGGATTCGGTGAAGGTGCACGATCTTGCGATGACCGAGATTCGCGCGCATTACAAGGCGAATAATCAGACCCTTCACGGATATTCCGGCTATTCTTCCGGCGTATTCGGTCAGATTACCACCCTCTTCCGGGTCGCTCCTCCCTCCGGTTGCACCGGTGGAACCGTCTCGGTAACCGATCGCTTTGGCAACACGTATTCCCGCCCGGTGTCCTGGTAGCAAGGTGGCCTCGGTATTACAGGGGAGATACACTCGGCCTAGCGGCCTCGGTATGACAGAGGTGCAGCCTCGGTATAACAAAGGTGCGGCTTCGGTATAACAGAGGAGGCGGGTAACGTTTTGGGCGTTTTTTGTGACTTGCCTGGGTGCTGGAGATGGGGCTAGTAACGTTTTAGGCGGTTTTTGTGACTTGCCTTGATGTAATAAGGAAAATGATCGACTTCAGGAGATTCTTCTTGGCTCTGCTGCAGGTAGCGCTATCGCTTGCCGGGCTTCTGGCGGCCATCGGGCCGGCCTCGGCGCAGAGCCCCTGGCAGGAGCCGGGGCTTCGGGATATCCGGCCGGAGGGATGGCTTCTGGAAACCCTTCAGACGCAGCGTGAGGGTCTTACAGGGCATCCGGAGGCGCTTTCCTATCCCTATAATACCTGCCTGTGGGCAGGAGAGATTCCCCGGATGGGAACGCACGGCAAGGACTGGTGGCGCTACGAGCAGACGGCTTATTACACCGACGGCCTCCTGCGGCTCGGGTATCTGCTGGACGACAAGGCATTTATTGAAAAGGGCGAGGCGGGCATTCGCTACACGCTGGATCATCCGTGGGAGAATGGACGGCTCGGGTCCCGGAAGGTGGAATATACCTGGCCTTTTGCGGTGTTCTTCCGGGCAGTGAAGGCGGCGTACGACATTTCGCCTTCTCCGGCCACTTTGGAGGCGCTGAGGCGGCACTATCATTCCATTCCGTTGGAAATGCTGATTCGGCGGAGGAACATCCTTTCTCTCGAAGGAATGCTATGGACGGCGCAGCAGACGGGCGATAAAGCGCTTGTGGCCCGGGCGGATTCGGCATTCCGGCTGCGGAAGTCACTTCTGGAAGGGGTCAATACCAGCCGCGACGACTGGGTGACGCCCGAATTCCTCCTGGGGGAGGCCCCCTACAAGATGCACGGGGTGACGATGAGCGAGATCCTCAAGCTCCCCCTTCTGCTGTATGTGGCGACGGGGAATCCCTGGTATCGTCATCTGGCGGTGACGTCCCTCGACCGGCTCTTTGAGGAGGACGGCCTTCCCGACGGGCTCTTTACGAGCGCGGAATGGCTTCAGGGCCGGGGAATCCGCCACAGCCACGAGACCTGCAATGCCGTGGATATGAGCTGGACGCTGGGGTATTTCCTGGAAATTCTGAAAGATCCCCGCTATGCCGACCGCCTGGAGAAAATCGTCTTTAACGCGGGCGCCGGTAGCGTGACGCGGGATTTCAAGGCGCTGCAGTACTATTCGTCCGTGAATCAATTCCTGGCGACGGGCACCTCCAACCACAATAAGGATAATTATTGCTCCACCTGGATGGCGTATCGGCCTACCCATCAGACGGAATGCTGCGCAGGGAATATTCACCGGCTCTATCCCAACTACGCCGCCCGCCTCTGGCTGCGCGGGGAAGGGGAGGCTGTAGCAGCGCTGTATGGGCCGTCTCGATTCCGCTACAGCGATGCGTTGACCTTCGTGGAGGAGACGGCTTACCCGTACGGGGAAGAAGTGGTGTTCCGGGTTGAGGCGCCGAAAGGGAAGCACGCTGCCCGACTGACGCTGCGGATTCCGGCCTGGTGCTCCGAGGCGTCCCTGTCCGTGAACGGGAAGGATGCCGGGATCGCTTTGTCGGCAGGATCCTTTGTCTCCCTGGATCGCAGTTGGCGCTCCGGCGACCGGATCGTGCTCCGCCTCCCGATGCCCGTCGTGCGCCAGACGGCCTTCGGCGGCGGCATCTGGTTTGAGCGTGGCCCGCTGGTCTACAGCTACGCCATTCCGGCGCAATATCAAAAAGATACTACCCGCTACGCCAATATGAACGGCAAGTACCCCGCCGACGACGAGGCCTTCTCCTGCTGGGACATCCGCCCCTCCGGCCCTTGGAACTTCGCCGTTGCAGCCGATGCCGAGGCGACTGTCGTAGCAGGTCAGCCCGGCCTTGCGCCCGACGTGGCCGGTGTCGCCGGTGGCCCTGGACGGCCGGCCGTCTTGCCTGGCAGCGCTCGTGCTTCTTGTCTGCGGATTCCGGTCCGCCCCATCGCCTGGGACTTTGACAAGGGCCCTGCCGGCGAGCTCCTGACCCCAGACCTCCCCGCCTGCCCGGCCCCAACGGGTCCTGAGCAGTACATCGACCTCGTTCCCTACGGCGAGACCACCCTCCGCCTCACCGTTTTCCCGGTGCTGTCGGAGTAGGTACTTGTGGCGCCGGAGCAGTCTCCGTGTATATTCAACATTTTGTTTAATACATTTTGTTTAATACAAAATATTTAATACCTTTGTATGCAAAAGGTATAGACGATGAATCCATTCATTATTAAAGGCTATGTCTCAAAAGAACTGTTCTGTGACAGAGAGAAAGAGACAGAAAGACTTATTTCAAATGCCCTCAACCAAAGCGACTCGGTCCTGATCTCACCCCGCCGCTATGGCAAGTCCGGTCTGATCTACCACGTCCTGGGGCAGATCAAGGAATTGTACCCGGATTATGACACCTTATATGTCGATATTTATGGGACACAGTCGCTGAAGGAATTGATCAATACAGTATCCTCTGCCATACTCTCGCGCTTCCCGGAGAAAACTTCTTTCGGGAGAAAAGTGCTGGATTTCCTCAAGGGCATCCGTCCCTTTTTTTCGGTGGATCCTCTGACCGGAAAGCCGGAAGTCCACTTTGAATTCTTTTCGGAGGTGGAGAAGGAATTTGCACTGAAAAAGATTTTTGAACTCTTTGATATCAATCCCCGGCCGGTTGTCTTTGCCATAGACGAATTCCAGCAGATTGCTGAATATCCGGAGAAGAATGTCGAAGCGCTACTGAGAACCTGCACACAGAACCTGCACAATGTACATTTTATTTACTGTGGCAGCAATCGACGCCTGATGCAGGAGATGTTTAACGATGCGACCCGTCCCTTTTTCTCATCTACTTCTACTGTGCCGCTGTATAAGTTGGATCGCGACAAATACGCTGTTTTTATCCGCAGTCTGTTTGAATCGGGAGGGCGCAGGATTGAAGATGCCTCTATCGATTTGATTCTGGACTGGACACGCATCCATACCTACTATACACAAAAAGTTTGTCACGATATCTTTGAGACGGGAGTGAAAAAGGTGAACACGGACCTTGTCCAAAGAGTCTGTGATGAGATTTTGGATGCAGAGAGCTACAATTATTTACAACTCCGTGGCATCCTTACCACTCAGCAATGGCGTTTCCTGATCGGGGTGGCCAAGGAACAAAGAGTCAGTCAGATTACATCCAATGCGTTCGTCTCCAAATATAAGATCGGTAGTGCCGCAACATCCGCCAGGGTGGCTGATTCCCTCGAGCAGAAGGAACTCCTCCTCAAGACCGTCACCAAGGCGGATTCCTTTTACGAGGTGTATGACGTGTTTTTCTCCCGGTGGTTGGAGAGGGAGTATTGACCGACCGGCAACTGCTAAGGCTTGGCGAAGAGCATTTTGCGACCGGTGATGAAGGAGGCGCTGTGGCCGGAGGTGTTCCGGTAGTCGACGATGCGCTCGAATACGGCCATATAGCGGTCGTTGGTGTAGACTAGGGCGTTGGGTGTCGTGACGGCAGCCTGTGAACAGGAGTCGAGACGCTCCGTGATCTTGCAACGAAGGAGTTCCTGTTTGCGGGCGATGTCGGCGTAGAAGACGACTTCCTGGGTGTCTTCGTAGCACCAGTAGTTTTCCGGGGACAGGAGCTGGGTGTAAGCGCCGAGGTCGACGGGGGCCTTCAACTCGTACGTGGTTTCAGAGAGACTCTCTTCCGGCTCAGGGGTGCCGGAGGCAATCCGTTCGCGGGCCTGCTCCACTTCCCAGGGGGAGAAAGACAGGTTGCCGTATTGTCCGTAGCGGGATTCAAAGGCTTTAATTCCCATTTCCCTTTGCAGGTAGCTCCAGGCGCCGTCGGCGCATTCCCAGGATTCCTCCAATTCCGGCGAGGCGGCAATCTCGCGATAGGGCAGATTCTCCGGGAGGCGGCCATCCACCAGCAACTGCGGCAACACCTTTTCCAGGCGGGCCTGCTGATTCCGGATTCCGAAATCCTTTGCCCTCACCCCGGGGATAAATGTCAGCAGGGCGGCACATCCGCCGAGGATGAAACTCATCGTGCGGAAGGAGCGGGCCTTCGGGAAGAGGAGCATCAGCGTGAAAGCGGTCAGAAGGAGGGAGCCGGCGATCAGGAAACAGCGGGACTCGGTGAGCCCGTATTCACATACACGGCGCAGCACGCCAGCCCAGAGCAGGGCAAGCGGGGCCAGGGCGATGTACGGGAAGTACTTGTAGAACCAGTCGAAATGCCGCACCTCCAGCAGTTCCTGCAGCAGACGGCAGGCCAGGGCCACGGTGATGAAGGAACCGACCAAATAGGCCACGCCTCCGTCGGGAAGTTGCCATTGGAACAGGATGCGGAGGATATACAGATACAGGATCAGCGTATAGATCAATAGGGCCGGCGTCAGCAGATAATCCACCAGAACGCTGATGAACCGCTTGCCCTTGAGGTCCATCAGGTCCTCGGAAATGAAGAGGCAGCAGAGAAGCGGGGTGAGGACGAAGCCGATCAGCGCGGACGGATAGGTATAAACGTCCTTCGGAATATCCCCTTTAACGAACAGGAAGTCAATCGAGCCGATGATACCGGAGATCAGTCCGGCCAAAATTCCTGCGACAATGCAGGCCGCAATGCCTTTGATGAGGGTATGGAGAAGGGTGCGGGCGTAGGTCTCATTATCCTGTCTGTGGCATCCGGCGAAGAGCAGTATGAACGAGAGGAGGTATGTGATGACCGTTTCGGTGCCGGCCGAATCGGGGACAAATAGCCAGACCGGGACCCAGAGCGCCCCGGATGCGATATAGAGTGCCGTCCAGATCTTCCGGCCTGCCTCCCGCGCGCTTTCTCTGCGGCTTCCCCCCACGCCCTCCCGGGCGAATCTGTGCAGGCAGAAGGTGAGGATCATCAGCGGCAGGAAATAGATGAACGGAACCTCCCCGATCTCCCTCCCGGCGAGGGTTACGTCGTGATCGTTGAGGATGAACAGGATGAAATAGGTCAAACCAAGCAGCGCTTCGACCGGGTAATCCCGGAAACTGCGCGCGACCCCGAGTCCGAGGGTCTTGAGGCGTTCGATGAATTTTCGCATAACAATACAGACTACGCAATAATTATACCTATTAAAAAAAATGAGTATATTTACAGAAATTATCACACGATATGCGAAGAATTCTGATAGCAGCGTTGCTTTTGCTCCCGGCTCTCGCCGTTTGGGGCCAGCAGAAGCCCGAGGACACTGACTGGGCGAAGTTTTCCCGGTACGAGACCCAGAACGGACCGATGAAAAAACGGCCTGTCGCCGTCCTGATGGGGGATTCGATCACCGACGGCTGGGCCAAGAAGGACGGCGGGTGGCTATGGCACCGCCAACTGGTCGGCCGCGGCATCAGCGGCCAGACCACCGCGCAGATGCTGGTCCGCTTCCGGGCCGACGTCATCGAGCTCGATCCGGAGTATGTCGTCATCCTTGCCGGCATCAACGACATTGCCCGCAACAACGGCTTTATCCGGCTCACCAACGTCCATAAGAACATCATCTCGATGGTCGAGCTGGCACAGGCGCACGGCATCAAGCCGGTGCTCTGCACCCTCCTGCCCGCCCACGAGATCGGCTGGCGAAAGCAGCTCGGCGATCCGCGTCCGTCCATTGATTCGCTCAACACGATGATTCGGGACTATGCTGCGAAAGAGGGGATTCCCGTGGTGGATTACCATACCGCAATGAAGGATAAAGAGGGTGCGATGAAAGAAGAGTACCGAAAGGACGCCGTGCACCCGAACCTCGCCGGCTACAAGGTGATGGAAGAAGTGCTGATGGGCGTGCTCGAAAAGGCGCAGGATGCCGCGCCGTCAGGCGAATACTACATCCTAACCCCGCCGGCCCCGAAGACTCCGAAG
>JAFZAI010000001.1 GCA_017557325.1 Bacteroidales bacterium | reverse complement strand
GGAACACCGCGCCCTGCATCGCCTACGCATCCTGGAAGATCCAGGCCCGCTACCCCGACGCCAACATCGTGGTCACTCCTTCCGACGCCCTGGTCCTCGACCACGAGCTCTTCACGGACGCCATCAGCAAGGCACTCCGGGCCACGCAGGATTCCGGCGCCATCGTCACGATCGGCATTACCCCTTCCAGGCCCGAGACCGGCTACGGCTATATCCATACGTCGGACCGCACTCCCGGAAAGGTTGTCAAGGTGCTGGAATTCAAAGAAAAACCCAACCTGGCCACTGCAGAGAAGTACCTCGCCGATGGGGTCTACCTCTGGAACGCCGGCATCTTCGTCTGGAATGTCCGCACCATCATCACCGAACTCCGCAGCCACGCCCCGCAGATTGCAGGCATTATGGACGCCCTCGCCCCCTCTTTCTACACGGACCGGGAGGCCGCCGAAGTCCGGGCGCATTTCGCCGAATGCGAAAAAATCTCGATAGACTACGCCGTGATGGAAAAATCGCCGCATATCCACACCGTCGCCTGCGACCCGCAGTGGAGCGATCTCGGCAGTTGGGGCGCCCTTAAGGAGCACCTCCTTGCCGATAGCGACGGCAACTCCATCGTAGCCACCTGCCGCAAGGCGGACGGGCGAAAAGACGGCGGGCTCACCGGGCCCGATGTCACGCCTGACGGCTCGGCCAGCGCTGAAGTCCGCCTCTTCGACTGCCACGGCTGCATCGTCCACACCGACGGCACCCGCAAAGTCGTCCTGCAGGGCCTTAAGGACAGCATCGTCTCCCTCCGGGACGGCAACCTCCTTATCTGCAAGCTTTCAGAGGAGCAGCATATCAAGGAATACTCCGCCTGACAATGCGCGTTAAAGCGTGTTTGTAACTTCTTGACTCTCTGCAAAATCCCTAAAAACGTACCCCCTCAAAACAGGGGTACGATAAGTATCAATTACTTGATTATAAATGAGTTGCAACGAACGCTTCCGCACAGAGGACCGGGCCTGATCAGCTCCGAGGTTTAATCCGTTCAAGATATTCGCTTAAATATTTTCAAAAAAATTTGCAGAGTTCAAAAATTAGATATACCTTTGCATCCCCGATTTGGAGATCCGGTTGGGACATTGGAGGACTCGTTAGCTCAGTTGGTAGAGCACAACACTTTTAATGTTGGGGTCTCGGGTTCGAGCCCCGAACGGGTCACAACGGAAAGGACCGCTTCCTTAGCTCAGTTGGTAGAGCACGACACTCTTAATGTTGGGGTCCAGGGTTCGAGCCCCTGAGGGAGCACGGAAAAGACAGCGAAATTCGCTGTTTTTTTTTATTTCACCGCCCGGACGGGGACCTGGTAGCTGGCGACGAAGCTGTTGGTGGAGGCGTAGCCGTAGCCCTCGATGGTCTGGTTGGGGCCGTCATACGGGTAGAAGAAGGCCGCCCAGTTGGAGTTGTAGCTGGTATCGCTGCACCAATAATAGCCGTAGTCACCGAAATAGTAGAGATTGTTCGACTGTTTGCGCCCGGCGGCCGGGACGAAGTATTCAATCCCTTCCAGGCCTTCTTTTTTCGGCTTGCCGACAAAACCTTTGACCCCGGCACGCTCCTCGTAGGTCCAGGTCATCGCCTTCTGCATCGTGTACCATTCCTCCGTCGTCGGGACGCGGCCGGACGTCACCGAGGACATGGCCTGCGAATAGTTGTAATAATTGCCCATCTGCTCGCCGCTCGTCGCGCCCACACTGCAGGCCGCCCATTGCACGCTCACCCCGAGGTCGAACCAGTCGCGGAGCCCCTGGGTGATGGTAAACGTCTTGCTGACAGACATATAGTTGATAGTCAAGGTCGCCTTACGGACGATATTGGTCTTGTTCTCATCGAACTGCACGGAAATATAGTGGGTCAGCACGGTGGGATGCACCCACGACTCGGAAGCCGTGCAGGTGGTCGCCTGCCCGTCCCGTTGCCAAGCCACCGAGTAGGGCACCATACAAGTCGAAGCTGCATACCCCTCATTGTATTGATCCCCTTCCAGGAGTGTGATGACCGGAGGCTCGTAGGTCTGCGTCACATAGATGTGAGTTTTCTGGTCGCCGTTGCACAAGAGCATTGCGCCCCTGCGCTCCGCGCCGGTATTGTTCTCGTCCACGTGGAAGGTGAACTTGAGCGGTCCGTCTATTCCGTAGGGCTGCATCCAGTCGACTTCGCTCTCGCCTCGCATTCCCTGGTCGGGGAAATATCCCGCCAGGTTGTAACTGACCGTCAGGTACTGGCTGGCGTAGTTGCAGGTCTTCTCATAGTCATACACAAGGACATCCGATTCCGCCCCCGTCTGCGTGACGGTGAAATCTTTGTAGCCTTTGCCGCAGGTTAGCCGGATGTGGCCGACGCGGGTCTGGGTCGTCGAATTCTCCGCCACGGAGAAGAATACGCGGCTCCCGGAATAGAAGTACGGCGCCGGGGACAGCCAGTTCTCGTCCACAGAGAGCGTCAATTCGTCGGAAGTATTATAGACGACATCGTAATGGAAGTAAAGTTCCCCGTCATTCACTTTGCCCCGGAAATCGGTCGTAAACCCTTCCGGATTGACGGTAATCATCGGGTGGGTTTCCTCCTGCCGGACGGTAATGACGGCGGTAACATCCGTAAAATCGCCATAATAGCAGCTATAGATGACATTGACAGAAGCCTCACGCGCAGAAGATTCCGTACTCATCCCGACCTGGAAGGTGACCCCATTTTCGCCGACGTTGAGGTCACTGATCCAATCCGCCTCGCAACTCGCCGTCAGGTGACCGTACTGCCGGGGATTCTGAAGGGTCAGGGGAATGGAAACCGAAAGCCCCTCGCAAGGTGCCTCCACCAGCTGCCGCTCCAGCGTCAATGTCGGAGCGGCGTAGGTCTGGGTCACGGTGACGACAGCCTCCGGAACGGGCGGATAGAGGTCGGGATTGTTGATGCGCGGATTGTAGCTGAGAATCATCCGGGCCGTCCGGGTGGCGCCGGAATTATTCTCATTGACATAGAACTGCACTTCCCTTTGGTAAATGCCACCGCCGATCCAGTCCGGATTGCCTTCGAAATGGACGCTTGGGGTATAAACAGCATCGTAGGCATTGGTAACCGTGAAGGGAAGATGCCCGTCTACAGATTCGTATGAATAGGTAAGAGAGTTTGTCTCCGGCACAATGCGCCGCTCAATGATGCGCTCAATGGTCACCGACAGCGGATCAGCACCCGTGCAGGAAATAACGACCGTACCCGAACCGGCCACCGAAACCGCGGCCACATCCACCTTTACCTCATTCTTCTCGCAGGATACACTCTGAATGAAATCGCCGCCACCGCGCTGTGCGGAAACCTCGAGCCACGGAAGATCCGGCTCGATAACAAAGGGAATCGAGACGACCTGCGCATCGCTTCCGACGGTCATTATATTGTCCTGCAGGGTCGTGGAAATGGCCGCATAGGGAGCGGACTTGAAATCCCCGGCTTTCCGATAGGATTTCCCTGCGAGGGTCAAAACGTTATCCTTCACGGAAATCTCCGCCCAGGCATATTTCTCCGCCTGGGTAAAGCCCTCCGGCCGCTTTTTCCAAAAGCCCTCGGACGGCTGACCGTAGGAATCCGTCGGAATCCGGATCTGCCCTTGAGAGAGCGTAAAGGAAGCCTCCATTAGGGGAAGCCCCTCCCCTTCATTCGCCCCATAGATATTCCCCTCCCAGAAATGGCAGGGCTCCCCGCCGGTCATATCGCTGATGGCAATATAATCACTCACCGCTTTCCTGGCGCTCATAAACTGAATCATCGTCTGCACCAGGCCGTCGTTGTCAACGGCCACCCAATACCCGGAGAGATCCTTTATAGAAAGCGTACTGCCCTGGCCGCCAGGGGTGCCCCCGCCGCCGGGATTGTCATCATCTCCATTATGGTGGGGATCCCTGGTACAGGCCGCTGCAAGCAGCATCAGAAAGAGGTATATCCATTTTTTCATTGCAGATGTGGGTTAGTCACTACAAAGGAAATAAAAAAAGGGAATATCGCTGTGGTGAATTCCACCACACCCACTGCTGGTACCCTACATCAAATTGTGTAGGATACCAGCATTGGGGCGCAGGAGATTCCCGGGATAAGCCCGGGAATGACGAGGATGAGAGCAGGTATGACGGGAGTGGGGCCCGGGATGAAGATTTACTTCCGCACCGTATACGTGCCGGCGCTGTACTCCTTGGACTCGGTTTCGCCGGGGAGGGTGACGGTGGCGGTGGCGCCGGCGGGGATGGTGAAGGTCCAGACCCAGGTGGAGCCGTCGTAATGCCACTCGCTCTTGATGAGGCCGGCGGCGGAGCGGAAGGAAGCGTCCATCGAGCCGAGGCGCTTGTCGGGGATGGGCTTCATAATGATGTGCTTGAAGCCCGGGGAGGCAGGGTCGGCACAGATGCCGGCGGCGGTTTCCCAGATCCACTGGCAGACGCAGCCGTAGGCGTAGTGGTTGAAGCTGTTCATTCCCTTCGGGCCCATACCTTTTTCGATAGTGTAGCTGTTCCAGCGCTCCCAGATGGTGGTGGCGCCGTTGTCGACGGAATAGAGCCAGCTCGGATTCTTCCGTTGGAACAGGAGATCCCAGGCGATATCCGCCATACCGTTCTCGGTGAGGGTCTGCATCAGGATGGAGGTGCCGAGGAAGCCGGTCTGGAGGCAGCCGCCGTGATCGGCGAAATTCTGCCGCAGGCGGGCGATCATCGCATCCCGGGCCGCGCCGGAAACCAGATCGCAGCGCAACGCAAACAGCGCCGGAGTCTGCATCGTATTGAGGATGTCGGTGCTGAAAAGACCGTTTTTATCGAAGAAGGATCCACGGAGATAAGCCTTCGCCTCCTCGGCCATACAGGCATACTTCCAGCCGTCGCGGCCCGTCGCCTCAGCCATTTCCCGCATCATCTCCGCATCCATCAGCCAGTAGCAGGCGCCCAGATAGTCCCAGTAAACGATGGTTTCCGGGAGCGGCTGCCATT
Source organism: Bacteroidales bacterium (assembly GCA_017557325.1). GTDB lineage: Bacteria > Bacteroidota > Bacteroidia > Bacteroidales > UBA932 > Cryptobacteroides. The sequence continues at coordinate 1,324 of JAFZAI010000001.1, read as the reverse complement.
TCCCTTTCGCATCCTTGTATTGCGCACTGTGGCCCGCACTTTCCAGCGGTTCGTAACTGAGCCAGTCGGCATACTGGCCGTTGCCGCATTCATTCCGGATGGCGGAATAGGCGAACTTGGTCTCGCTGACGTGGGCGAGATAACGCACCATCGCATCCCAGTTCTCTTCGACAATCTGGGTGTCTGCGAACTGCTTCCAGATGGTCCAGGGGACGATGATGCCGGCATCCGCCCAGCCGAGGCGCATCTGGCTGCCGCCGTACTGGGCTACAGGGGCCACACCGGGGAAGGAGCCGGTCGGGGATTGGCTGTCGCGCATATCCCGCATCCATTTGTGGAAGAAAGTCTTGGTATCGGCGAAGAATGTACCGGTCTCGGTGAAGACCTGGGTGTCAGCCGTCCAGCCGAGGCGCTCGTTGCGCTGCGGGCAGTCGGTCGGCACGGATAGGTAGTTGGAACGCTGCCCCCAAACCGTATTAGAAATAAGCTTGTTGATAAGGTCGTTCCCGGTTTTGAGCGTGCCGGTCTCTAGGGAAGCGGCGATGGAGGTCACCGGGATGGATTCAACAGAAAGAATCTTTACAGGAGCGGTCGCGGTGACGGAAATATACCGATAACCGAAGAAGGTGCAGCGGGGATGATAGGTCACGACACCCTCCTTGCCGAAGGTGTACTGCATCACGAAGGAATTGGCGTGGGCGCGGAGATTGGTCCGGTGGCAACTCCCCTCCGGCCCGTCCATTCCACGGCTCTTGGCGCCGTTGCCGTCGTTGAGGATTTCCGCGGGGAGGCAGGTGAGGACCGTCCCCTCTTTGGCCTTGAAGGTAAAGGCGGGCACACCGGCGCAGTTCTGGCCGAAATCCACCACCAGCGTCTCCCCTTCTCCGAGGGTAGAACCAGCCTTGAATTCCCGCAGGATATGCACCTTACCGTAGGCTTCCTCCCCTGCTCCGTCGATCCCTTTCCAAACATAGGATTTGACAGGCTTGAGCGTCAGGTCTGGGCGGAGATAAATCTCGGCTCCTGCCGAAGGGAGGATCTCCCCGTTGAATTCCGTATTCACCTCCGGGGTGCCCAGCTTTTCGGGGGTGGCATAGCCGGGCTTGATGCGGGCGTCATAATATTCGCCGTCGAAGATGGCCGCGTGGGTAACGGGACCGGCGATGCCGGCCTTCCAATGGGACGTATCGGTGCCGTAGCGCTTCACGGACCCGTCGGCATACGTCAGCTCCAGCACGCCGCGGAAGGCGCATTTCTTTCCGACCATTCCAACCTGGTTGGGCGTAATGATCTTGTCGGCCCACCAGCCGGGCGTGACCTGGGC
>JAFZAI010000048.1 GCA_017557325.1 Bacteroidales bacterium | reverse complement strand
TTGCCGTCCTCTCTCAGGAATTCGGCAAGCATCTGCTCGCCGAGAACGGAGCCTTCAAGGAGGCGATCGGCATCACCGTGCCCGCCTATCCCGACTACATGTCCTCCTGCGAAGACCGCGACCTCCGCGAGAAAGCCTTCAAGGCCTATTCCTCCCGTGGTAACCACGGTGATGAGAACGACAACAACGCCATTGCCCTGGAGATCATGCAGCTTCGTACCAAGCAGGCCAACCTGCTGGGCTTCGCCACCTCCGCCGACTACATTCTCGACAACAAGATGGCCGGAAATGCCGGCACGGTCGACGAATTCCTCGCCAAAATCATGGCCGCCTCGATGAAGAAGGCCAAAGAGGAAATCGCTTATATGCAGGTGGTAATGGACGAGGATATTGCGGCCGGTAAACTCCCTGCCGGGACCAAGATTGCCCCGTGGGACTGGTGGTATTATGCCGAAAAGGTCCGTGCCCGCAAGTACGATCTTGATGAGAGCCTCACAAAGCCGTATTTCCAGGTCGACAGTGTCCGCAAGGGCGTCTTCGCAGCAGCGCATCTCCTTTATGGCATCAACTTCGAAGAGGCGACCGACGTGGAGGTTTACAATCCCGTCGTCAAGGCCTATAAACTGACCGACGCCGACGGCTCACTCATCGGTATTTTCTACTGCGATTATTTCTCCCGCGACATCAAGCGCGGCGGTGCGTGGATGAACAACTTCCGCGAGCAGTATGTCAACGCCGCCGGTGAGGATGTGCGTCCGATCATCGTCAATAGCTGCAACTTCCCGCCGGCAACGGAGGATACCCCGTCCCTGCTGACGGTCGACGAGGTGCAGACCGCATTCCACGAATTCGGCCACGCCCTCCACGGCTTCCTCACCAAATGCCACTACCGCGACGTAAGCGGCACTAACGTCACCCGTGACTTTGTCGAAATGTTCTCCCAGATCAACGAGCATTGGGCCTTCGAGCCGGAGGTGCTGAAGCTCTACGCCCATCATTACCAGACGGGTGAGGTTATCCCGCAGGATCTGGTGGACAAGATCAACAACGCCCTCAAGTTCAACCAGGGCTTCACGACGGGCGAGCTCTGCGCCGCTTCCATCCTCGATATGGCCTGGCACGAGCTCGACACCGAGGATCTCGCTCCGATCAAGACGGCTGACGACGTGCGCGCCTTCGAGGAGAAGGTTTGCAAGGAGATGGGCCTGATTGACGAGATTATCCCGCGCTATCGCACGACCTACTTCAACCACATCTTCAATAGCGGCTACAGCGCCGGCTACTACGGCTATCTGTGGTCAGAAGTGCTGGACCGGGATGCCTTTGCGGAATTTGAGAAGGCCGGTGTACTGAATCAGGACCTTGCCCGGAAGTTCCGCGAGACCTTCCTGGAGAAAGGCGGCAGCGAAGAGCCGATGACCCTTTTCCGCTCCTTTAAGGGTGCCGATCCCGATCCGTCCGCTCTCCTGCGCGGTCGCGGGTTGGAATAGGATTCTATTGAAAAACAGTAATCAGTTTTACATCCCCGTCCATCGGAGTAACAGATAACTCCTTGCAAGCGGCGGGGATGAGAACCGTTTCGCCTTCGCTGATCTCGACGGAGGCGTCGGGAGCGGTCTCCAGCAGCGCCTTGCCTTTGAGACCGATCAGGAGGAAGAAGGAGTCCTTGTCCCGGAGATCGATCTGCGTCTTGTCGCAGGCCTCCAGAAGGGAGGTGGTGAAATAGGGACAGCTGATGGGCAGCGAGTCCTTGTAATCGTCATACACCTTGTAATCGATGGCGTCCAGCGCCTCCTCCGTATGGAGTTGACGGGGCTTGCCGTCTAGGCCGGGGCGGCCGTAGTCGTAGATCCGGTACGTCGTGTTGGAGGTCTGCTGGATCTCGTAGAGCGAAATGCCCGCGCCGATGGCGTGGATGCGTCCCGCGGGGATGAAGAATGCGTCGCCCGGGACGACGGAATGTTTGGCCAGCACGTCGGTGATCCGGTGCTGCTCCACCAGGGCCTTGTACTGCTCCGGGGTTACCTGCTCCGCGAAGCCGGAGATCAGCGAGGCGCCCGGCTCCGCTTCCCGGATGTACCACATCTCGGTCTTTCCGCAGGGATAGCCCCGCTTTTGGGCGAGGGCGTCATCCGGGTGCACCTGGATGGAGAGTTTGTCATGCGTAACGATATCCTTAATCAGTAGCGGGAAACGCGCCCCGGTGCGTTCGTAAACGCCTTTGCCGAGCAGAGCGTCTTTGTACTCCTCTGCCAGGACGGTGATGGTTTTACCGGCCTCGGGGCCGTTCGCTACGACGGATTCGTTGCCCTCGACGGCCGACAGCATCCAGATTTCGCTGCCCCAGACGAGGGTTTTTACGAGAGGGATGAATTTGATGGGGTATAACATACCACAAATTTATATAAAATCTGGCGATTATAGGCCAGTTTATATAAAAATCAAGACCGCAGTCTTATCTTTGTTGGCGAGCGGTCATCGCCTTCCGGCGCGCCGCAATAGTCTATATGTTTAACGGGCTTGGTGTCCCAAAATT
>JAFZAI010000047.1 GCA_017557325.1 Bacteroidales bacterium | reverse complement strand
GAGGATCCTTCCGATTTTCTCTTCCAGGGTGCCTTCGCCCTGAAGGAGCGGTCTGCCGTCAGCCTGCCCGCTAAGGCGGGTTGCCAGCGTCCGGGCCGTGGCACGCAGGTAGATGCAGTGGCTCACGGTGCGGACGATGAAGCGGTTCTCCTCGCGGAGGAGTGTGCCGCCGCCGAGGGAGAGGATCATCGTGCCGCCTTCGTAGGCGGTTACCGCATCTTCCAGCGCCCGCGTTTCCGCGTCGCGGAATCCGCTTTCCCCGCATTCCCGGAAAAGGTCCGGGATACTGCGGCCGGTCCCCTCTGTCACGAGGTCGTCCAGGTCGGTGAACCGGCATCCGTGCCGGGCGGCGAGCATCCTTCCCAGGGTGCTCTTGCCGCTTCCCATCGCCCCTGTCAACGTGTAAATCATCCTAGAAGAGCGTCAGGTCAATGGGTTCCTCGTCGCCGTCGTCGGGGGCTTCGGCCGCCTGTTCCAGCAGTTTCTTCGCCTGGGAGTCCTGCTGGATTTCATCCGGCATCGGAATGTCGATCACATCAATCACTTCCTCGGTATCCTCCACATCTGCGGGCGTTTCCGGCTCAGTGGGTTCCGTCTGCTCATCCTCATCCGGCCACGGGTCGGTGAATTCCACCTTCTTCAAATCGTAGGCGTGGCACTTCTTTCCCTTCGCCGTGAGACCCTTCTTGGCGATGAATTCTTCCGCGTCAATAATCTCCGGCTCCCGGTGCGCGTATTTGCCGCCAAAGGTTACCAGGACTCGCGGATGCTTGTCGGCACTGATTGCGACAAGGTAGGAACCCTTGCCGTCGGAGATGAACGAGACGGGGGTGTTGTCGCTCTCGGTGAAGGAGAAACGCTTGATATAGAAGGACTTGACTGCACCGTCCCAGTAGAGGGCGGTAAAGGTCTTGCCGGAGTCGAGCTTCTCGATGAGGATGACTTCGCCCTGGTATTTGTTCAGAAGGTCGAAGGAGGTTGTATAATACGTGCCGTCCTTGAAGACCGCGAGCTCTTTGTCTTCGCCGGAGAACTGGCCGAGGTGCAGGCCCCTGCCGTCCTCGTTGAGGCGCTGGATGTCGGCATCCCACCAGATGTCCTTGCCTCCGATCGTGGAGACGCCCTTGGACTTGATGGAAATGCGCTGGATGGCGTTCTTGGTGACGAGATTGCCCCTGGAAGCCTTGCCCTTGATGGCGAGGGTGGAGAAGTCGTACTCGAGCTGGGTCTTCTTGAGCTTCGGCTTCGGCCGGAGGCTGATCTTGACGCTTTCGGCCTCGCCGTTGTGGTTGACCGTAAACCAGAGGATCTGGCTGCCGGGCACGCCGGTGGTGATGTCGTATTCCTTGTCGCGGGTGACGGAGGTAATGTTGAACCGCTTGGCATAGTAGACCGAGGTCTTGCCTTCGCGGTAGATCACGTTGTAGATGGTGCGCTCGTCGCCGCGGTTGAAGACGCCGACGTACAGGAGGTTCTTGCCGAAGAAGGCCTTGTCGGAGACCTTGGTGATGCGGTACTTGCCGTCCTTGCCGATGACGATGATCTCGGACATGTCGGAGCAGTCGCAGATCAGTTGCGGGTTGTCCCCGGCCTTGAGGCCGATGCCGACGAAGCCCTCCTCGAGGTTGGCGTAGAGTTTGGCGTTGTTGTTGACGACCTTGGTGGCCGTGATGGTCTCCAGCGAGGTGATTTCGGTCAGCCTCGGGTAGTCCTTGCCGTATTTCTTCTTGAGGGAGGTGAACCAGTCGATGGCATATTCCGTGAGATGCTCCAGGTTGTTGCGCACCTCCGCGATCTGCTGCTCGATGCCGTAGATCTTCTCGTCAAGGGCCTTGGTGTCGAATTTGGAAATCTTCCGCACAGGCTTCTCCACGAGCTTGAGGATATCGTCCATCGTGATCTCCCGGTGGAGGAGGTCTTCGTAGTCCTTCATCCGGGCGAGCACGTCGTCGAGCTGCTCTTCCCAGGTCATCTGGTTCTGTTCGAGGACCTTGTAGATGCGGTTCTCGAAGAAGATGCGCTCGAGGGAGCTGTAGTGCCAGTCCTCTTCCAGTTCGCCGAGTTTGATTTCGAGCTGGCGCCCGAGGATGTCCCGGGTGTGGAAGGTATCGTATTCGAGGATGTCATTCACCGAGAGGAACTGCGGCTTGTCGTCCTTGATGACGCAGGCGTTCGGGTTGATCGTGGTCTCGCAGTCGGTGAAGGCGTAGAGGGCGTCGATGGTCTTGTCGGGGGAGACGTCGTTGGGGAGGTGAATGATGATTTCCACCTTCTCGGTCGTCATGTCCTCGATCTTCTTGATCTTGATCTTGCCTTTGTCCTTGGCCTTGAGGATGGAGTCAATCAGCATATGGGAGGTCTTCCCGAAGGGGAGTTCCGTGATGGTGACGGTGTTCTTATCTACCTTCTCGATGCGGGCGCGGACCTTGACCTGGCCGCCGCGGGCGCCGGCGTTGTATTTGGAGCAGTCGGCGATGCCGCCGGTGGGGAAGTCGGGATAGATCTCGTACGGCTTGCCCTTGAGGATGGCGACGGAGGCGTCGAGGAGCTCGTTGAAGTTGTGCGGGAGAATTTTCGAGGCCATACCGACCGCGATGCCTTCGGTGCCCTGGGCCAGCAGCAGCGGGAAGCGGACCGGAAGCTCAGTCGGCTCCTCGCGGCGGCCGTCGTAGGAGGTCATCCAAGGAGTGACCTTCTTGTCGAAGAGCACTTCCTTGGCGAATTTCGAAAGACGGGCCTCGATGTAACGGGGCGCGGCGTTGGAGTCGCCGGTCAGGATGTTGCCCCAGTTACCCTGGCAGTCCACGAGCAGGCCCTTCTGGCCGATGTTGACGAGGGCGCCGAGGATGGAGGCGTCGCCGTGGGGATGATACTGCATCGCCTGGCCGACGATGTTGGCGACCTTGGTGTAGTTGCCGTCGTCCATCTTGTACATGGCGTGCAGCACGCGGCGCTGGACCGGCTTGAGGCCGTCCACGATGTGCGGCACCGCACGGTAGAGGATGACGTAGGAGGAATAGTCGAGGAACCAGTCCTTGAACATGCCGGAGAGCTTGAACTTCCGGCTGTCGCTGCTCAGCAGCTTGGCGAACTTCCCGCTGGGGACGGCCGCCTCTTCGTCCAGGGGCATTTCCTCCCCGACGGGCATCTCTTCGTTTTCTTCTTCCTGCGGAATGTTATCCCACTCTTCGCTCATATCTTCTTTCTCCTTTTATTCTTCATATCCGAAGCGGCGGAGCTCCCGGCGGCTCGTGCGCCAGTCCGGATCCACCTTGACAAACGTCGAGAGGAAGACCTTCTTCTGGAAGAAGTCCTCCATCTCCAGCCGGGCTTCGGTCCCGACCTTCTTGAGCATCTCGCCGCGCTTGCCGATGATGATGCCCTTCTGGCCGATGTTGACGAGGGCGCCGAGGATGGAGGCGTCG
>JAFZAI010000046.1 GCA_017557325.1 Bacteroidales bacterium | reverse complement strand
GGTCGGCCATCTTGATGAGGTTGACGAGCTCGCGGTCGTCGGCCGTAATGTAGAGTGCGCCCCTGCGCAATTCGTGTACGCCCGGGACCAGGAGGCAGTTGAAATCGAATTCTTCCGCAAAGCGGCGGATCCCGTCATAGCGCTCCTCCGGCTCTTTGGCCTCGTGCTGGACGAGGATGAGCGTATCGTACTTCCGGATCAGCGGAAGCCCCTGGATAAGCGCGTCGTACGTGTCCCGCTCAAAGTCCTGCCCGACCGCCGGATAACGGCCGCGGAGTTCGTTCTGGTAATGATCCATCAGGAAGACCCGTCCTTTGATGCTGTCCAGCATCGGCGAGAGTCCGCGGAATTTTCCGGGCATCAGCACGTAGGAAGTATAGCGCCCGTCCGCCTCCCGGAGCAGCGTCTCGAACACGCGCCGGTCATAATGATGGAACATGATATCCACGGACGCATCGCTTCCGATGGCGTCCAGAAACGACCGGTAAAGTTCCTCCTTGAAGGCATTGAGCTCGTTGAAAAGCAGCAGGATCTTCTCCTGCACCTCGATGTTGGTGCTCCGGACATAATAACCCACTGCCGGCTCCGCTTCGATGATCCCCCGCGCCTTGAGCTCGTCCATCGCCAGGAAGATCGAACTGCGCGAAATTTTGAACCGGATCCGGAAGGCATTCACCGAGGGAATTCGGTCGCCAATCCCCAGTTCGCCGCAGCGGATGCGGTCCTCCACGAACCGCACGATCTCTTTGTATTTCGGATCCCTTTGCATATTCCCGTCTGCAAAAGTAGAAAATTTTTCAGACCAGTGCAAACCGATTTGTTTTTTCCTTATTTTTGCAAGTATGAGAAGATTTTGCCTAACCACATTCCTCGGTCTCTGCATCCTCGGGACCGCCGCCGCTCAGCAGGAGCGGATCGTCTATTTTAACGACCCGGAAACGCACAACCTTCCGGAAGGGTATATTTACGACGTACTGCCCGACAGGCATATCAGCAGCGAGGACTTCCTGCAAAAATACTACGAGCCGCTCCGGGCGCAGTATCCGGAATACATTGCGCGCGACAGCATCGGGGTGGATGATTCGGGGAAATACACGATGTGGCGCTACACCTTCACGCCCGAAAACTACACGAAAACCGTCTGGCTCCAGGCGGGCGTGCACGGGCGCAACGAATTCGAAAGTTATTACGCCGGCGCGCTGATGATGCGCCTGATTGCCGATGCGGGCAAAATCCGCGATCCCCATCTGAATTACCTCCGGGAGAATGTCCGCTTCATCGTCATCCCCATCGTGAATGTCTACGACGCCACCGAATGGACCTACCGCCCCAACAACGCCTCCAATATCAACCTCAACCGGGACTGGTACGACCAGAAATCCCAGGAGGTCCGTAGCCTCAAGGCCCTTCTTGCGCAATACCGCAAAGGCGAAATCGACATCGCCTTCGACCTCCACACCGATCCCGAGGGCAATCCCGGCTGGGGCGCCTACCTGCTCCCCTACGCCGACAATATGCCGGCGGAAATTTCCGACCGGATGGTGGCGGTCAACCATTTCCTCTACGACCGCAACATCAAAGGCAAAGTAAAATGGAACGGCGAAGACCTCCTGATGGCCTTTATGGGGCCCAAGTCGGAGTATCCCTCCAGTTCGAAGGAATGGAGGACGAACCACGCGGGGAATTATAAACGCGGAACCGCCTGGAAATCCATCTCCTCCGGCATCTGGAAAGACTTCGGCATCCCATCCGCTACGCTCGAGCACGGGGCGCGCAAATTCGGCCCGCAGGGCTCCGCCGTCGAAATGGCCCGTGCCGTCGAACTCTACCTCAACCAGATCCTCGCCCAGGTCGAGGACGGCCCGAAGCTCCGGGAGGACAACATTGACGAAGTCCTCGCCGCGATGACCCTCGAGGAGAAGGCGGAACTGCTGGTCGGCGGCGGGAAGGAGTTCCGGGTGAGGGGGTTACCGGCCGGACGCACCCGGGCGATTGCCCGGCTGGGGATTCCGGCCACCTATCTCGCCGACGGACCCGCCGGAGTGAAGGTCAATTACCCCCGCACGGGATTCCCGACCGGCACGCTGCTGGCCAGTTCCTGGGACACGGCGCTTCTGCGGGAAGTAGCTACGGCTATGGGGAAGGAGGCGCACGAGAATGGCATTGACGTCATCTTGGCCCCGGGAATGAATATCCACCGTAATCCGCTTTGCGGCCGCAATTTCGAATATTTCTCCGAGGATCCCCTCCTGACAGGCAAACTCGCCGCCGCTTATGTGGAAGGCGTCCAGAGCCAGGGCGTGGGGGCTACTGTCAAGCACTTTGCCGTCAATAACCAGGAGACGCTGCGGACCACCCTCGATGCCCGCGTTGGGCAGCGCCCCCTCCGCGAAATCTACCTGAAGGGCTTCGAGATTGCCGTGAAGGAAGCCGCTCCCTGGGCCGTGATGGCCTCCTACAATCAACTGAACGGCGAATACACCCAGCAGAAAAAGAGTCTCCTGACCGGTATTCTCCGGGAGGAATGGGGATTTGACGGCTTCGTGATGACCGACTGGGGCAAAAAGGCCGGCACTGTCAAAGCGGTCCAGGCCGGCAATGACCTGATGGAGCCCGGCTTTGAGGTGGAGACCACACGGATTGTGGAGGCCGTGCGGGACGGGAGTCTGGACATCGCCGATGTCGACCGGAATGTCCGCAATATGCTCCGTTACATCGTTAAGACGCCCGCATTCAAGCAATATCCCTGTTCCCACAAGCCCGATATTTCCGGGCACGCAGCCCTCTCGCGCCGCGCCGCCGCCACTTCGACCGTGCTGCTGAAAAATGACGACGGCACGCTCCCGCTGCTGGCAGGCCTGCGTCTCGCCCTCCATCCGCTTTCCGGGATGGACTTCGTCACGGGCGGTACCGGCTCGGGTAGCATCGGCAAGGGTGGAGCTACGCTGCAAACCGCGCTGGAGAAGGCCGGATTTGCGGTGGAAGAGGACGGTTCGGCCGAGGGAAATGACCTGGCCGTCGCCGTCATCAGCCGGAAGGCCGGGGAGGAGAAGGACCGCAAGGTCGCGGACGATTTCAACCTCTCCGCCACCGAGCAGTACCGCCTGGCCAGCCTCTGCGCCGATTTCCACCGGGCAGGCAAGAAGGTCGTCGTCATCCTTAATGTCTGCGGGGTCGTCGAGACCGCCTCTTGGAAGAATCTCCCGGACGCCATTCTCCTGCCCTGGGCACCCGGCAAAGAAGGTGTCCACGCCGTAGCCGACATCCTCCTGGGCAAGGTCAATCCTTCCGGCAAACTGCCGATGACCTTCCCGGTCCGTTACGAGGATGAACCATCCGCCGCCAATTTCCCCGCCGACAGCGCGTCCATAAAGAAATATACCGATTACGCCGAAGGCATCTTTGTCGGATACCGTCACTATACCACATTCGACAAAAGGGTCTCCTACCCCTTCGGCTACGGCCTCTGCTCTACGACCTTCGCCTACAGCAAACCGGGCGTCAAGACTACGCCGGACGGCTTCGAGGCCCGGATCACGATAAAGAACACCGGCAAAGTATCCGGCCGGGAAAGCGTTCAACTCTACGTAAGTGCCCCGGATGGCGGCCTCGAAAAGCCCACCCGCGAGCTCAAGGCCTTCGCCAAGACCCGCCTCCTCGCCCCCGGCGAGCGGGAAACGCTCACCTTCAAGGTCAGCCTGTACGACCTCGCCTCCTTCAACGGAACATCCACCTGCTGGGAGACCGCTTCCGGCGAATACACACTGCATTTCGGCGCCAGCGTGGAGGATATCCGGGCCACCCGCACGTGGCGCCTCAAGGAGCCGAGCGCCTGGCTTGTCAAAGTGCGGCCGGCATATCATTATTAGTCAACAACTTACGTAATTTGTCCTACCTCAAATGCACCAGGAGAAATCAAGCTTAATACTGACTATCAATATGTGGATGGCGCTGCTGGCGCTGCTGGTTCTGGTGCCGGCCTACGCCCAGTACGGCCGCCGGGCGGGGCCCGAAACGGAGCCGAACGCGGATTTCGCCACGTTCGCTCAGCAGCGCCGGACGCTCCTGAATTTCGACTGGAAATTCGCTTTCGGGCCTTGCGGGGGAGCGGCCGATCCCGGCTTCGACGACAGCGCCTGGCGCGTCCTGGACCTCCCCCACGACTTCCGCTTCGAACTGCCCTGGGACGGCACCCTGCGGAGTTCTGCCAATGATTTCAAGCCTGCGTGCGAAGGCTGGTACCGCAAGACCTTCGAGGCCGATCCCCTGTGGAAAGGCAAGAAAGTCTGCCTTGACTTCGACGGCATTATGTACGTGAGCGACGTGTACATCAACGGCCACAAAGCCGGCTCCGGCGAATACGGCTATTGCGGCTACGAGGTCGATCTCACCCGATATCTGCGGTACGATGCGCCCAACGTCGTAGCCGTTTATGCCGCGACGGGGCAGGCGGTAAAATCCTCCCGCTGGTACACCGGTGCCGGTCTCTTCCGCGATGTGTATCTGGAGGTCAAGAATCCCACTCACATAGCCCGTCATGGCATCTTCATTACGACGCCCGAGGTAAGCCGGGAGCGGGCGACGGTGGCCGTCCAGGTGGAGCTCGGCGGGCATTTCGGGCACGATATTTCCCTCCAAGTCACCCTCAAAGACCCTGACGGGAAGACCGTCGGAGAGAGCCGAATCCATAACGACAAACTCTCCAAAGCCCGTAACATCGAGGTCCCGCTGCCCGAGATCACCCTGGCCCGGCCGCAGCTCTGGTCCCCCGACACT
>JAFZAI010000045.1 GCA_017557325.1 Bacteroidales bacterium | reverse complement strand
ATAGCCGCCTTCTCGATGCGCGCAACCGGTAGGGAATCCACGTAAGAGCGGTTCAGCTCCCGGGTAATGGCATTACGGATCTCGGTCCACTGACCAATGGTGAAGCCCTTCGACTGGGCCAGCGAGGGAAGGGAAACGGCGAGCAACAGGGCCGCCAGGAGGAACAATTTCTTTTTCATACGGCGCATTTGTGCGGCAACTCTTGTGCCAAGTTGTAAAGATAACGAAAATTTTCGTTATCTCTTTCAAACCATTATAAAATTCTTTAAAATTATTATTAAAAATTTTTATTTGCTTAAAATCTTAAAATAATTTGGCGATTATAATTATAATTCCTACCTTTGCCCTTGGACACGGAAACGTGTCTATTGTTAAGTTCGTTTTATATACGACCGGTTCTCTTGGGGAGGAGAGCCGGTCACTTTTTTCCTGCATTTGGAACAAACCGAGTTTTTTGCTAAATTCGCATCGCATTGTACGATATATAAATGAAGACATATTATGGCAAGTAAAATCGAATTGACGGATTTGGTCCAACCCCGGAGCCTGAAAACACTCACCCCGGGCGAGACTGTGGAACTGCAGGGAATGGTATTCAACACCCGGGTTACGAAATGGGGCGGATTCATCCTGCTCCGCAAGCCGGAAGGGGTGATCCAGGCGGTCATCCAGAATGACGTAACGGCTATTACGGACGAGAAGGGTGAGTCTATCACGCTGAACGCATTGTCCAGAGAGTCCGCCATCGCCGTCAAGGGCGTCGTCAACGCTTCCAACATCAAGGACCCGGCTTCCGCCAACAACCAGATCGAGATTTCCGCCGAGGCCGTCCGGGTGATTTCCGCCCCCAGCACGACCGAACTGATCGACCAGAATTCCATCCAGTTCGATCCGGACACCTCCCTGGCTTTCAAGCTGGACCACCGCCAGGTGACCCTCCGGAATCCCCGCGACATGGCCATTTTCCGGGTCAATGCGGTGATCGTCAAGGCTTTCGCCGAATTCCTGACGGCGAACGGATTCACGCAGATCTTCTCCCCGAAGATCGTCGCGGAAGGGGCCGAGGGCGGCGCAAACGTCTTCTCCATGGATTATTTCGGCAAAAACGTCTATCTGGCCCAGTCCCCCCAGTTCTACAAACAGATCGGGGTCGGCGTCTTCGAGCGCGTCTTCGAGATTGCCCCGGCCTATCGCGCGGAAAGGCACAACACGTCCCGCCATCTGAATGAATACATCTCCCTGGATGTGGAAATGGGCTTCATCAAAGGGCAGGAAGACGTAATGCTGCTGGAATCCTGTCTGCTGGAGCACATCATCCGGACGGTCGAATCCGAATGCGCCCACGAGCTCGCCTTCCTGAAAGCCGAACTGCCCAAGATGCCGCATACGATTCCCGTCTTCCGGCTCTCTGAAACCCACGAAATCCTAATGCGGCACTATGCCGACAAGATGTCGATGGACCACCGCGGCGAGCCCGACCTGGCCCCCGAAGAGGAGGTGCTGATCTGCGATTATGCCCTGAAGGAATTCGACTCCGACTTCGTCTTCATCACCCATTTCCCCAGCTCCCACCGCGCCTTCTACGCGATGGACGACCCGGAGGATCCGAGCCTGACGCTCTCTTACGACCTCCTGATGCGCGGCCGCGAAATCACTTCCGGTGGCCAGCGAATCCACCGGGAGGAAGAATATGTCGAGAAGATGCTCCGGCGCGGAATGCATCCGGAGAATTTCAAATTCTACCTCGAGACCTTCCGAAACGGGATGCCGCCCCACGGCGGCTTCGCCATCGGCCTCGAGCGCATCCTTTCCGGCTTCCTCGGCATCCCCAACATCAAAGAAGTCAGCCTCTTCCCGCGGGATATCAACAGAGTAGCCCCGTAAAATCTTCAAAAAACATATAAAATATCGCAAGTTCAAAAAATAAATTTATGTTTTTTGAATAAACTCTCGTGGAGACTTCCGAACTTTGATGACAGCCGGGCTTGTCTTGTGCAACAGGCCTGATGGGAAGATCAGCCCGGCCGCTTCCCACCGGCCACAAACCGACTGTCATTATGTCCAATAATTATCCGGAAGGTCCCGGGGTGTATGCCGACGTCCTGCTGGACGACTGGTTCAAACGTTCCTTTCAAGAGCAGCCCGGATCGGAGCGGATGATGCTCCTGTTTCTTCGGGAGGTTATTCCGGAGCGAAACATTACCAAGATCCATTATGCACCGCAGGAGAAAACCAATCAGAATCCCGAAAAGAAGAGTATCCGCGTGGATGTCGAGTGCTTTGATGATGCCGGGAGACGCTTTGTGGTCGAAATCCAGAGGGATCCCCAGGCCTACTTTTTCGACAGGGCTATATTCAATTCAACCTTTGCTATCCAGCGTCAGCTGAGCAGAGGCGCGCGCTCCTACCGCTTCCCGCCGGTGTATTTCATCGGAATTACCCGATTCTCGCTTCATAAAAACGACAACCGGTATCTATATCGTTACTCCATAAAAGACGACCAGACCGGCGAGCAGATGACGGATGACCTGCATTACATCTTTCTGGAAATCCCGAAATGCGCCGGCGGGAAAGATCGCCCGCTGATTGAGAAGTTCGGTCATGCGCTCGGAAACCTGTGGCTATACAAGTCACGTCCCCAGGGCTATGATGAAGAATTGCTTCAGCTCTTGTTTGATTCGGCAAATATTTCTAAATTTACGCCGCAGGAAAAAATCAAATACGACAACGATATGACAACGCGACGTGACATTCTGAACCAGATAGACTTCGCCCGGGAAGAGGGCGCCGCAAACAAAATCCTGGAGATCGCCAGGGCCATGCTCGCAGATGGAGTGGATATCTCTTTAATTTCCAAATACTCCGGACTGACAAAGGACGAAATCGCCGCTTTGTAAGACCGGCAAACTTCCGTACAGGACACCGTATGGAGGCCAGGGAAAACGAAAGAGCTTGCATATAATCTGTACGCAAGCCCTTTCTCGTATAACAGGCATCCACCCTACAGCTCCCAGGCGAGAGCCGAGGCGCCGAGGATGGCGGCGTCACTCTCCGGGAGAGAAGAGAAGACAATCTTGACCTTATCTTTCCAGATATTCAGGACGTTCTCGTTCATCGCCTTGAGCATCGGCTCATAGAGGAACTCCCTGGCACGGGCCAGCCCGCCGAACAGCACGATGGCCTGGGGGGCGCTGAAGGCAATGTAATCGGCAAAACTGCGGCCGAGCAGCGTACCGGTGTAATCAAAGAGCCTGAGCGCCATCCTGTCCCCACGTTTGGCGGCATCATAGATATCCTTGGATGCGAGTTTCTCGGGGTCAAGGAGCCGGAGCAGGGAGGGTTCGTCCGTGCATTCCAGCCATTCGCGCGCCGTGCGGGCAATACCGACGGCGGAGCAATACGCCTCCAGACAGCCCTTCCGGCCGCAGCCGCAAGCGCGTCCGCCACGGACCACGTTGACGTGACCGAGCTCACCGGCGAATCCATCATGACCGTACACCACCTTCCCGTCAACCACAATCCCGCTGCCGACACCGGTCCCGAGGGTAATCATGATAAAGTCCTTCATACCCTTGGCGGCACCGTAGGTCATCTCTCCGACGGCCGCGGCATTGGCATCGTTGGTCAGCGTGACGCGAAGGCCGCACCCCAGCGCCTCCTCCAGCATCTTGGCGAACGGGACGGAACCATTGGCCGCCCATTCAAGATTCGGGGCGAAGGCCACCTCGCCCGTATAGTAATTGCCGTTGGGGGCGCCAACGCCGATTCCGATAATATCTTCCGGGGTCTTGCCCGATACTGCGATGCTTTCCTTGATCGCGGCCGCAAGCGCCTTGATGTATGCACCCGCATCCGCTCCGTAAGTATCGGAACGGATAATGGTCGCATCGGCAAGCATGTCACCCTTCGCATTCACCACGCCGATCTTGGTGGTCTGGCCACCCACGTCGACACCCACTACATATTCTTTTGCCATAACGTTAATCTACTTTAATATCCTTGTTTACATTCTTCGAGCCAATGAAGGCGTAGAAAATCAGGTAGAAGAGGCAGGCGATGATGAGCCAGTAGCTCTGCAGGGAGCCGACGTGGTCGGCAAGGAGATTCTGCAGGAACGGGATAATACCACCGCCGCACACCAGCGCCATAAAGATACCGGAAGCCGCAGCCGTGTATTTGCCGAGGCCCTCAACGGCGAGGTTGAAGATAGCGCCCCACATAATCGAGGTGCAGAAGCCGCAGAGAATCATCAGACCGAGCGCGAGCGGAATCTTGGAATCCTTGATGGTAACCGCAACGGACTCCGGGATGAAGATCGCCGCGATAAGGAGCGCAATGGCCACCGCCGACATCACGCCGAGCATCATCTTGCTGCTCACCTTGGAGCCGACCGAAGCACCGACGAGACGGCCGATCAGCATACAGAGCCAGTAGCCGCCGATCATCGTACCGGCAAGGGCCGGTCCAACCCATTCAAGGGCGGAATAGTGAATGTTGGCCGTATTGGGGATACCCACCTCGATGCCGACATAGAAGAAAATGGCAATGGCACCGAAGATGAAATGACGGAAGGAAAGCGGGCTGTGCGGATCCTTGGCCACCTGGCCGGAAAGCCGTGCCGCCTTCTCTTCAGCGCTTTCCATATGCGGTTCAGGAATCTTGGAGAACCAGATCACGACAAAGGCCAGGGCGAAGATCGCCATCGCGATGATCATAACGGGAGCCGCCTTGGAGACCGTGGCGTCCTGGATGCTGCCACCAACGAGCCAGCCGACGAAGATCGGGGCGATCGTACCGCCGATGGAATTGCAGGAGCCGCCCCACTGGATAAGCTGGTTGCCCTTGTTGCCGCCGCCACCGAGGGTGTTGAGCATCGGATTGACAACGATGTTGAGCATACACATAGAGAAGCCCGCCACAAAAGCGCCGGTCACATAAACCGCAAAGCTCTCTACATAGCCCGAGAGGAACTGGATCGCAACGCCGATCAAGCCTACCGTCACAGCCGTAAGTGCCGTGAACTTATAGCCCTTGCGCTTGAGGATGAGGCCGGCCGGGATGCCCATACAGGCATACGCGATGAAGTTGGCGAGGGTACCCAGCTGCGAAAGCGCCTTGGAAGCGCCGAACTGGTTGGTCACGATCACGCCCATCGAACCCGCGAGGTTCGTCACGAACGCAATCATAAAGAAGAGGGCGAACATCACGATAATGGCCGCGGTGTTGCCTTGCTGTTTGGTTGAAGTTGCCATTTTGTATTACTTTTATAGATCTACAGCGAATTGATATTCTTCTCATTGAGGAGTTGCTTACCCTCTGCGGTGTAAGCGTATGCAATGCGGTCGGCATAATGCTCCTCGACCTTGCGGCGGACCATCTTCATCGTGGAGTTCAGCATCTGGTTGGCGATGGTGAACGGTTCGTCGCAGACGATGATTGCTCCGGGAAGCCAGCGCTCCGGGAAGAGGCCGTAGTGGGCGCCGCCCTTGCGGTAAGAGTCGACTTCCGACTGGATCTTCTTGAGCATCGCCTCCTTCCCTTCGCGCGTAGCCGGGTCAAGGCCGAGAGATTTGGCATATTCCTTCAGCGCATCCTTTTCCGGCACGATCATCACGATCGTATACGGGCACTGGTTGTTGTGCAGAACGGCCGCATTGACGTATCTGGACACCTCGGGGAGGCTGTCTTCAAACCCTTCGGGGGAATATTTCTCGCCGTCGGCGCCGATCAGGAGTGATTTGAAGCGGCCCACCACATAGAGGAACTCGTGGTCAAAGGGGCAGATGTATCCCATATCGCCCGTGTGGAGCCAGCCGTCGACGATGGTTTCGGCGGTGGACTTGGGATTCTTCCAATATCCGGCCATCACGTTCTCGCCGCGGATAACAATCTCGCCCTTCTGGCCGATCGGAACTTCCTTGCCGTTGTCGTCGCAGATCTTGAGGTCGAGCGGCTTGACGATGCGGCCCGAGGATCCGAAGATGGCGTGTCCCGTGGAGTTGGAACAGATGATCGGCGTCGCCTCGGAAAGGCCGTAGCCCTGGAACATCGGAACGCCGATGGCGCAGAAGAAGCGCTGAAGCTCGATGTCGAGGAGGGCGCCGCCGCCCACGAAGAACTGCATCCGGCCACCGAAGGCAGACTGGCGGATCTTTTTGAAGATCAGCTTATCGAAGAACCACATCAGGGGCTTGCGCCACCAGTTGAGGAAGCCACCTCGGTTGTAGTACTCTTTGTTGTACGCAATCGCGTTCTTAAGGGCGAAATCGTACATTTTCTGGACTTTGGGCCCCTGAGCCTTGATGCCCGCCTCGATGTTCTTCTTGAAGTTGCGGGCGAGGGCGGGAACCGACAGGATATTGTGAGGGCGGACTTCCCGAAGAGCCGTAGGGATATTCTTGAGGGTTGCCAGCGCATTCTTGCCGATCGGTACGGTGGCGATGCTGCCACCGTAATACATCATCGTATACATACCGGCGACGTGCGCAAAGCAATGGTCGAGCGGCAGGATGATGAGCATCACATAGCCGCGCTCGGTAAAGATGACGGAAGCGCCCTGCTCGACGTTGGCCGTGTAGTTGCGGTGCGTGAGGAGGATGCCCTTCGGATCGGCCGTGGTGCCGGAAGTATAGCTGATATTGGCGTAATCGTCGGGACCGATGCTGCTGTAGCGGGCCTTGAATTCGTCAAAACGGGTCTTGAGGAATTCTTCACCCAGTTTTGCCACCTCGGAAATCCGCATTTCATTCTCATTCAGGCTCTCCAGGTCAAAGGCCGTATCGTCGAAGATGATGATTTTCTTGACGGCCGGGCATTCCGATATGATCTCGCGGATCTTGGGAAGCTGATTGGCGGAGACCAGAATCCACTGGGAATCGGAATGGTTGATGCGGAAGATGAGATCCTGCCCGTGGCCGAGATTGACCGAGAGCGGAACATCGACGGCACCGGCGTAGAGAGCGCCCATTTCAGCCAGGATCCACATACTGCGACTCTCGCTGAGGAGTGCGATCTTATCGCCTTTCTCCAGGCCGAGAGACATTAGGCCCGCGCCGATTTTATAGGCTATTTCACGCGTCTCGGTATAGCTGATTTCCTTCCAGACGCCGTCTATTTTTTCACGAAGATAAGTTTCATCTGCATACTTGCGGGTATGCCTTTCAATAAAATCAATAAGGGTTATTCGTTCAGACATAATATAGGTTATGTGGTTTTATTCAGAGGGAAAGAGGCCGAAAAGCTCGGCGTCGATCTTGTTGGTGATGTACTGGAAATCCTCCGGGCGGTTCTCAAATTTGATGTTGTCGACATCGATGATCAGAAGACGGTGCTTGTAGTCCTTGATCCAGGTCTCATAGCGCTCGTTGAGACCGGTGATGTAGTCGATGCGGATGGATTTTTCGTATTCGCGGCCGCGTTTCTGGATCTGGGCGATGAGGTTGGGAATGCTCGAACGCAGGTAGATCATCAGGTCGGGGGCCTTCACCAGCGACATCATCAGGTCGAAGAGGTCGCTGTAATTCTCGAAGTCGCGGGTAGACATCAGACCCATCGCATGGAGGTTCGGAGCAAAGATGCGGGCATCCTCGTAAATGGTCCGGTCCTGGATGATGACGTCGTCCTGACGGGAAATGTCCACGACGTCTTTGAACCGCTTGTTGAGGAAGTAGACCTGGAGGTTGAACGACCAGCGCTCCATATCCTCATAGAAATCAGCCAGATAGGGGTTAAAGTCGACGGATTCGAATTTGGGAGTCCAGCCATAGTGGGCGGCCAGCATCTTGGTCAGCGTCGTCTTACCGCTGCCGATATTCCCTGCTACTGCGATATGCATAAAATCAAATTTTTAGTTTCAAACCATTCGCCTCAGAAAGGCGTAGCTTACAAATATAAATAAAAATGTTATTCAACCGTCTGCTTTTCTCGAAACTTGTCACTTTTCCTCCTAAAACAAACCGTACAGTTCTGCGTCGATTTTATCGGTGATGAAGGAGAAGTCTTCCGGGCGGTTCTGGAAGTCGAGGTCGTCGCCGGGAATAATGAGGAGGCGGCCCTTGTACTCCGAGATCCACTTCTCGTAGCGCTCGTTCAGGCCCGTGAGATACTCGATGCTGATGGACTGCTCGTAGTCGCGCCCGCGCTTCTGGATCTGAGATACCAGATGCGGAATCGAACTGCGGAGGTAGATCAGCAGATCCGGCGCCTTGGCGGTCGACATCATCACGTGGAAAAGCTGCATATACGTTTCAAAATCGCGCTTGGAAAGGTTACCCATCGCATAGTTGTTCGCCACGAAGATGTAGACGCCCTCGAACAGGGTGCGGTCCTGGATGATGACATCTTTGGAAGAACCGATCTCCAGCACGTCCTGGAACCGCTGCGCCAGGAAGTAAACTTCCAGGTTGAACGACCAGCGGGGAATGTCCTTGTAATAGTCCTCAAGATAGGGATTGTAGGTGACGGACTCGAACTTGGGGGTCCATCCGTAGTGCTCGGCCAGCATCCGCGTAAGCGTGGTCTTTCCGCAGCCGATATTTCCGGCGATTCCGATATGCATAAGGCGTGATATTTCTACAAATTTAACATTTTTTTTGATACTTCCGTCATCCCTGACCATCTATTCCGTCATTCCGAACTTGTTTCGGAATCTTTTTACTATCTTTGCCTTGTATGGTAAACTACAAAATCTTTCATTTCAATATGTACGCCGCGGCCTGCACGGTGATTTGGGGCAACGACAAGCGGTGCGCCATCGTTGATCCCTGCTGCCAGAGCGATGCGGAGAAGGAGGAACTGGGCGGATTCCTCGCCCGGGAAGGGCTTACGCCGAAGGCGATTCTGCTAACGCACGGGCATCCGGACCATATTTGTTATGTCCGGGAAATGCAGGCATTGTACAACATTCCCGCATACCTCAGTCCGGCGGACAAGGCGATGCTCTCCCTATTTCAACTTTTCGGGAAGATTATCAAGATGGAGCCCGACATTGCCTTCACCACGACGGATGCGACCGACGGAATGGAAATCCGTATCGGAGAAAATCTCCGCTTCAAGGTCATCGCCACGCCGGGTCACACCCCGGGCGGCACCTGCTATTACAGCGAAGAAGGCCCCCTCCTTCTCTCGGGCGACACGCTCTTTGCCGGAAGCGTCGGCCGGACCGACTTCAAGGGCAGCGACTACGATGCCCTCATCAGGAGCATCGAGCAGCGGCTCGTCCCGCTTCCCGGCGACACCTTCGTCATCCCGGGTCACGGCCCCACCACCACCATCGCTGTCGAGCGCACCACCAACCCCTACATTGTAAATTTTAATGAGCCCTAACCACCGTCATTCCGGACGGTTGGTGAGCTTGTCGAACCATGTTCCGGAATCTTTTCCAAAAAAATTACTATATTTACATTCCAAACCGAAACAACCAAATTCATTTCAATATGAAACTTTCTAAACTTACCCTCATCGCCGCGGCCCTCGTGCCGGCGGCCCTTCTGTCCTCCTGCGGTCCCAAGCAGCTCACCGACAAGGACATCCTCACCCTCATCTACAACCAGGCTGGCGGAGAGCAGTGGAGTGACAGCAGCAAGGAAGGCTGGCTCACCGAAGAGAACATCGCCGACTGGCACAACGTCAAGGTCAACGACGAAGGCCGTGTCACCTCCCTGAAACTTTATGGCTGCAAAGGTGTCATCCCGGCCGAAATCGGCGGTCTCACCGAGCTCGAAACGCTCTACATCTCGATGGACAACAGCGAAGATGACGGCGACCCCATCAATCCGCTTCCTTCCTCCATCGGCAAGCTGGAGAAGCTCACCGACCTGTCCCTCAATGTCAAGGTCCCCTGCGAGGTTCCCCCGCTCGACAAGATGCCCGACCTGACCGAGCTCTTCCTCCGTTTCGACGGTGCTCCCTATCCTGCCGAAATTGCGAGCCGCAACCTCGAGGACCTCTCCCTCAACGGCTTCGTCGGCGCAATTCCCGCCTGGGTTTACGAGATGGCCTGGCTGAAGGAGCTCTCCATCAATCCCGACAAACTTGAGAGCGGCATCGCTCCCGAGATCGGCAACCTGACCAGCCTCGAGCGCCTCAACGTCGACTTCTCGCAGTTCATCGGCTCGGTGGACGTCCCCGACAGCGACCTTCCCACCGAGGCCATCTTCGACAACCTCAAGAACCTCAAGTACCTCTTCCTCCGCGGCGCTTCCACCAGCGGCACCCTGCCTCCCTCCATCGGTGATATGCCGGAACTCAAGACCATGATCCTCTGCAACCTCGGCCTCACCGGCGAGCTTCCCGCGGAACTTGGCAACCTTCCGAAGATCGAGACCCTCGAAATCTACCGCAACGAACTCACCGGAGAGATTCCTGCCGAACTCTTCAACGCCACGACCCTCAAGCAAGTCTGGTTCCAGCACAACCACCTGAGCGGACCGCTCCCGAAAGAGGTCGGCAACCTCGTCAACCTCGAGAGCCTCGACCTCTCCTACAACGAGCTCTCCGGCCCGATTCCTGCGGAGCTTGGCAAGTGCACCAAACTCGGCAAAGGCGTTTTCAACGACTTCTCGCACAACCAGTTCGACGCGGAGATCCCCGCTGCCGTCCAGGCTCTGGAGAATTTCTCGAAGATCACGTTCTAAGGCTCCCTTCCAGGGAACAAAAAGGTCCGTGCCCAACCGCACGGACTTTTTTTGTCACCCCTTTCGGCGGGATGATGAAAAGACGCCGGTTTTTTCGTAAATTTGCAGTCTCCCTATGAAGCCGAAGCAGTACATATCCATCCATGGGGCGAGGGCCAATAACCTTGCTGGAATCTCCGTGGATATTCCCCGCGATGCGTTTGTCGTCGTGACGGGGCTGAGCGGGAGCGGGAAGTCTTCGCTGGCGTTCGATACTCTCT
>JAFZAI010000044.1 GCA_017557325.1 Bacteroidales bacterium | reverse complement strand
CGTTCACCGTCTTTGTCCCGTATGTCAAGTTCTGGGAGAATCTCCAGGCCTGGGCGCAGGGCCGCGTCGCGGATAATTCATACGCATCCTTCTTCTGCCCGGAGAACGGCAAACTCTATGAGAATGCCAAGTGGAAGACCGACCTCGACCCGGTTGCTATGGAACTCCACGGCAGCCAGTGGGGGAGCGCCAACGTTCCCAAGCCCGGCGTGGTCAGTGACGAGGCCTACAACTCCGTCCTCCCGTACTTCTTCTTCTCCGCCGTCAGCGGGAATGTGCTCCAGATCAACGGCCCGGCGAATTCCAACGGCCAGCTGAAGAATTTCTTCGTCGATGCGACCTCCACGCCCAGCAACGACTACCGTGTGCCCGGCGGGAACGACAATATCCCCGGTACTCCGATCATCACTTTCCGTTATCTCAGTCCCGGCAATGCGACCGAGAATGAGCTGATCCAGAAAGTCCTGAATGACCAGGTCGAGAAGATCGACGAGGCGACGTTCCCCATCGATGTCGCGAACAACACCATCGCGGGCATCAGCGTGACCTCCCTGTCCGGCGGTCTCAAGAGCAGTGCCTGGTGCGACCACCAGACGGCTTCGCTGACGGATGATCCCGGCTATAAGATCGACGCGGTGTTTATCGTGGCTTACTACCAGAATTACGGATATAATCCGGATCAGCGGGCGGCCGGTATCAAGCGGCTCGGCCTGCTCCACGTCAAGCAAATTGACTGGGGGAATTACAACAATTCCAATTTCGGCGCCTCCGTCGTTACCTTCGACTGCTACTGGCAGAAGTATGATTATGATTATTCAAAGCTCTAGGATATGAAAAGCATTAAACTGGGCCTGGGGATCCTGCTGATCGCCCTGTTGGGAATTTCTTGCAAGAATGAAGCTCCCGTTACCATCAACACCCCGGCCATCAATACCACCAACAAAACGCTTGTTCCGAATCCTAACGAGAGCGGTACGGTGCGCGCCTATATCGGCGACGAAGTGACGGCCGAGGGCTTCAACCTCGACAAGGTCGGTGCCGTCCGTTTCGACGGCGTGGACGCCGAAATCGTCTCCCAGACGATCAAGAAGATTGTCTTCAAGATTCCCGTCCTCGATCTTCCCCAGGCCGATGAGCCCTCCAAGGTCCTTTTAGAGGTGTTCGACGCCGATAAGGAGACGGTCGTATTCAAGTATGATTACTACGTGACCGTTCCGGTTACCGATGCCCTCGTGAGCGGCTTCACGCCCAAGTCGGGCACTGTCGGTACCGCGGTGACAATCTCCGGCCGCAACCTGTCGCAAATCACGGCGGTCCGCTTCGGCGAGACGGATGCAACGATCGCTGAGTGTGCGGATGGTGCCGTTAAGGTGACTGTCCCGGCCGTCCCGGCCACGCAGGCGACCTCCAACCTCGACATTACGGCTGTCTGGAGCGGCGGCGATATCGACGTGACGGCTGACGAGCCCTTCGTGTTCAATATCCCCGTCTTTGCGGCTTATACGCAGACCGGAGACGCCCGTCTCGGCGACGAAATTGCCCTCACGGGTGAGAACCTCGACCTTGTGGACGGCATCCTGTGGGGAGATATCGCCTTGCTGATCAGTGAACAGAGCGCGACAGCCCTTACCGTCAAGATTCCTTCCGGCATCGAGGTGATGGATCCGGCCCTTCAGACGAAGAAGCTGTATGGCACCTACGGTACTCCCGCCCAGGAGGCGGTCATTGCAGAGTCCTTCCGCATTGACACCACGCCGGTCGGCCCCGCAGCCCCGGTCTTCACTTCCGCCGCGCCAGCGGAGGAGGGCTATACGGCCCTTTATCTCGGCCGCGAGGTGGTCGTCAAGGGACAGAATTTCGCCTCTATCGAGAAGTTCAAGGTAGATGGCGTCGAGGCTGCTCTCAAGGGGGATGCAACCGACATTGAGGCCCGCTTCGTAATGCCGAATACGATTACAGGCACGGCGGCCCGCGAGGTCGACCTCATTGCAGTCTGGAACGGCGGCAACGAGCTCGACTGCGGCAAGATTAAAGTGTATCCGTTCTACTATACGAAGGGCCTGCGTCTGCGCATCGGTTCCAACTCCAAGAGCACCTACCCCGCCGCCAACCGCGAGGAGTCCTTCCTCCTCCTGGATGAGGGACGGGTCGTTTCGGTGCAGGACTGGTGGGACACGCCCGTCGATCCGTTCGCGAAGAGCGGCTCTAATACGGTGACATCGACGGCCAACAAGGTGACCGGTTCCGAGACGGATTATTACAGCGTCCGGCCGTACACCTTCGCCGGCAGCAACTCTTCCAATAAGCTCACCTTCTACAATCCGGCGAATACCGCCAACCAACTCAAGACCCACTATCTTGACGGAACGACCGCGCTTCCGACCACGTTCGGTACCCCGGTGATCTTCTTTGCCGTCGTGACGGATGCAACGCTTAAGGGCGCGGCCGCCGGCGGGACGCTGACGGATATCGTGACCGGACAGCCCAAGGCCAGCGCCGGCGCACCGGCCTGCGGTGCATCTGAGACTAGTAGCGTCTGGGTAAAGGGTAGTGTCCTCACTGTCCAGTATGTCGATTACAGCACGGCCTCGGCCGGGAACAAGCCCGGCGACGCCCTTGCCGGCGTCCGTAAGGTCGGTCTGATGCATATCGCCGATATTACTTGCGTAGATACGAATGGCGCGGCAGTTCCAAGCAGGGAAGGATATATTGACATCGATCTCTACTGGTCTAACGTACTATGATGCTGGCACATTCTCTGATTCAGACGGGCATCCTTGTATTCCTCCTTACGGCGGGGTGCAAGGATGCCGCGTCCGTGAATAAACCCTCAAAGCCGGTCGATACGCCTTCCGAGGGCGGATACATCGAGTCGGTCGAGCAGTTCAACGCGGCTGTCAAGAAGGCCAAGCCCGGAGATGTCCTCGTCTGGAAGGACGGGGAATACAAGGACGTGGCGGTCAAGCTGGCGGCCATCGGCACGGAAGACGCGCCGATCACGCTAAAGGCGCAGACCCCCGGCAAGGTCGTCTTCACGGGGCTCAGTTCCATCAAGCTGCAGGGCTCTTATCTTGCGGCGGAAGGATTCGCCTTCAAGAAACTTGACACTTCGGTGAAAAACCCGATTCTCACCTGCGCCAAGGGCAGTTCCCATTGCCGCCTGAGCGATATCCTCATCGACGGGTCCGGCAGCAAGGTCAGCGACATCGATACCAAGTGGGTCAACCTTTATGGTCATCACCACGAGGTCTCCCACTGCACGTTTATCGATAAGCGCAACATGGGCTGCCTCTTCGTGGTGTGGATGGAGAACGGCATCGTGCCCGCCCATACCATCAAGGATAATTACTTCACCCGGCCCTATACCCATTATGACGATAACGGCAAGGCCCGGAACGGCCAGGAGGCCCTCCGGATCGGTACCAGTGATTTCTCGATGAACGACGCGTCCTGCATCGTCACCGGCAACCATTTCTACCGCTGCCACGGCGAGCGCGCCGAGATCATCTCAAACAAGAGCTGCTTCAATGTCTATGAAGGCAATCTCTTCGAGGAAGGAGAGGGCACGCTCACGCTCCGGCACGGCAACGACTGCATCGTCCGCGGCAACTATTTCTTTGGCGGCGGCAAGGATGGGGTTGGCGGCGTCAGGATCATCGGCGAACGGCACCTGGTAGAGAAGAATGTCTTCCTCCAGCTGACCGGGACAGGCTACAAGAGCGCGCTCTGCGTGGTGCGCGGAGAGAGCAATGCGGCGCTGAACGGTTACTGGACGGTGAAGAAGGCCGTTGTGAAGGACAATATCTTCGTCGACTGCCGCTGCGGCATCGTGGTCAACTATAGCGGCCGCGACTCGCAGGATACCCCTCCCGAGGATGTGCTGTTTGCCGGCAATACGATTGTCTCCGGGAAGACGTACATGATTCCCGTCCAGGTGATTGATACGCCTGCGGCGAATCTGACCTGGGAGGAGAATGTCATCTATGGCGGGACCCAGCAGGGGATTACGCTCTCTGTCGTGAATGTGAAACCCGTAACGGCGGATTATACGGAGACGCTCTCCGCCATCCGCAAAAATGCCGGCAAGAGATGGTGAGAATGCGAACGACAGCCGTGTTGGCGGTCCTTTCCCTGCTGTGTGCGTGCGGCGGACCGATGGATCTGTCCAAGGTGTCCGATGCCCTTGCCGG
>JAFZAI010000043.1 GCA_017557325.1 Bacteroidales bacterium | reverse complement strand
GTTCAGGGAAGGAAGCACCTTGCCGACAGCCTTGGCAGCACCGGTCGAGGACGGGATGATGTTCTCGAGGATGCCACGGCCGCCTCTCCAGTCCTTCTTGGAAGGACCGTCGACGGTCTTCTGGGTGGCGGTGGCGGCGTGGACGGTCGTCATCAGGCCTCTCTTCACACCGAAAGCGTCTTGCAGGACCTTGGTGAGGGGAGCAAGGCAGTTG
The DNA here is from genome assembly GCA_017557325.1 of Bacteroidales bacterium. GTDB lineage: Bacteria > Bacteroidota > Bacteroidia > Bacteroidales > UBA932 > Cryptobacteroides. The sequence continues at coordinate 12,505 of JAFZAI010000043.1, read as the reverse complement.
GTGGTGCAGGAAGCGTTGGAGATGATCTGCTGTCCGGCGTAGGTCTTGTGGTTGACACCGTATACGAACATCGGGGTCGCATCCTTGGACGGGGCGGAAAGGATAACCTTCTTGGCACCGGCCTTGAGGTGGGCGGAGGCGAGTTCTTCCGTGAGGAAGAAACCGGTGGATTCGACGACGACGTCGGCACCGAGGGCGCCCCAGGTAATATTGGCGGGATCCTTCTCGCAGAAGACCTGGATCTTGTTGCCATCGACAATCATGAAGTTGCCTTCAACCTTGATGTCGTGGTCGAATTTGCCGTGTACGGAGTCGTACTTGAGCATGTAAGCGAGATAATCAGGATCGAGGAGGTCGTTGATACCGACAACCTGGACGTCAGCGGCGAAATTCTCGACAGCTGCGCGGAAAACCATCCGTCCGATACGGCCGAAACCGTTAATACCGAGTTTGATCATAATTTTTGTTAATTTATAGTTTGTTGAACGTTTTTGATTTCAAGCGACGCAAATTTACGAAAAATTCCCGATATTTCCCTATATTTGCAGTAGAATTTTTGAGTTTTTTCAGTATGCGGATTCTGATCAGCAATGACGACGGATATGAGGCAGGCGGAATACGGACGCTAGCCCGGATTATGGCGGATTTCGGGGACGTGACTGTGGTCGCGCCGAAGCATCACCAGAGTGCGATGAGCATGGCCGTTTCCCTGGGAATCAGGCGGTTGGCCTACAAGGCGCTTCCGCATCTCGGGCCCGGCAGCTGGCATTATCTGGATGCCACGCCGGCTTCCTGCGTCAAATTCGGTCTCGAATATTTCTACGAGCATCGCAATCCCGACCTCGTCGTCACCGGCATCAACCACGGCACCAACGCCGCCACGGCCGCCAATTATTCCGCCACCCTCGGCGCCGCGGAAGAAGGGGCGCTCAACGGCTGCAAGTCTATCGCAGTTTCTCTTTGCAATTTCCGGCCGGACGCCGACTTCTCCGTAGTGGAGAAGTTCCTTCCAGGCATTCTCCGCAATCTGCTGGACCATTGGCCTGAGGGCCGCTACGGGCTCTTCTACAATATCAATTTCCCCGACATCCCTCCGGAGGAGGTCAAAGGAGTCAAATTCACCCGCCAAGGTCGGGGGCACTGGGTCCGCGAATTCCAGGAATGGGATATCAACCGGCTCGCCAAATACGAGGCGTCGGGCTTCAACCGCGCCGGTATCGCCGGGGACCACGCCCTGGAGGACGGGGAACGCGCCTATATGATGATCGGCGATTTCGTGGATGACGATCCGGGCGCGCCGGATGCCGACCACGTGCAGAACGAAGCGGGCTGGATCACCATCACCCCCTGCACGCTGGATCATACGGACTACGCAGAATTGGAAAGGCTTACGAAGTGAAATATTTTCTCATAGCGGGCGAGGCGTCGGGTGACCTGCACGGATCCAATCTGATGCGGGGGCTCTATGCCGAGGATCCTCAGGCGCAGATGCGTTTCTGGGGTGGCCCGCTGATGGATGCCGTCTGCCGGGAGCAGAGCGGGGAGTCCGGCCTGCTGCACGACTATTCGGAAGGGGCGGTGATCGGCTTTTTCGAACTCCTACCGAAGCTTCGTAAACTGATCGGTAATGTGCGCTCCTGCAAGGAGGATATTTTGGCATGGAAGCCGGATGTGGTGATTCTCATCGATTATCCCGGCTTCAATTTCCGTATCGCCGAATTTGCCCATAAGCGCGGCTTCAAGGTGTTCTACTACATTGCGCCCAAGGTCTGGGCTACCCGGGAGCGCCGCGTGAAGAAGATCAAGGCCTACGTCGACAAACTTTTCATCGTCTTTCCCTTCGAGAAGGAATACTTCGACCGCAAGGGCGTTTCCTATATCTATAGAGGCAATCCGCTTATCGATGCGGTGGACGGGGCGGCCATCGAGCCGCGGGCGTCGCTGCTGGGCTCGCTCGGCTGGTCGGACGCGCCTTACATCGCGCTGCTGGCCGGGTCCCGCGCAGGAGAGGTTGCCTCGATGATGAAGATTATGGTGGCATTTGCCGACCTGCTGCACCGGGTGCCGGGCTATAAGGATTTCCGGTTTGTCGTGGCCGGCGCTCCGTCGCGCAGTGCGGCCGATTATGCCCCGTATATTGGTGGGCGGGATTATGTCAAAGTCGTGTTCGGCAAGACGTACTCCATTCTGGCCGGCGCCGAGGCGGCGGTCATCAATTCCGGAACGGCGTCGCTGGAGGCCGTGCTCTTCGGCACGCCCCAGGTCGTGGGATATGTCGCTTCGCCTCTGACGGTTCCTCTCGCCCGGGGAATGATCCGTATCAAGTACGTCAGCCTCGGCAACCTGATCGTCGGGCGGACGGTGTTCCGCGAACTTCTGCAGTATTATTTCACCCCGGAAAACGTGTGCGCGGAGGTGCGCCACATTCTCGAGGATAAGGCTTATCGGGAGCAGATGCTCGCCGGCTACGAGGAGATCCGGACCCTTCTTGGTGGAAAAGGCGCCTCAGCCGCCACCGCCCGTGCAATGATTGAAAATCTATGAGTTTGACGCCCGAAATATCAGGAACTTCCCGGCGTATCGCCCGCAATACGGTGGTGCTCTACGTCCGGATGTTCGTCCTGATGCTCGTCGGGTTCTACACCTCGCGGGTGGTGCTGCGCGACCTCGGCGTCGACAATTACGGCATTTATGGCGTCGTCGGCGAGGCCGTGGCGCTCTTCTCGATCCTGACCACATCGCTTTCGGCGGCCATCAGCCGCTACCTGACTTACGAGTTGGGGCGAGGGGATACGGTGCGGCTCAATCTCGTCTTCTCGACCTCCCTCAGCATTCTCCTGCTGTTCTCGCTCGGCATCGTGCTGATGGCCGAGCCGCTCTGCCTTTGGTTTATCCAGCGGAAGATGGAAATTCCGCCGGATCGATTGCAGGCGGCCTTCTGGGTGCTTCAGTTCTCGATTGCCTCGTTCGTGGTGCAATTGGTTAGTGTGCCGTACAACTCACTTGTGGTGGCGCACGAGCATCTCGGGACATACGCCTGGATCAGTATTTTCGAGGGCGTGGGAAAGCTGGGCCTGGCGCTTCTGATCGCCTCTGCGCCCTTTGACCGGCTGATTTTCTTCGCGGCCGGAATGCTGCTCTTGACGCTGCTGGTGCGGTTGCTGTACGGGGTGTATTGCCGTGTGCGATTTGCGGCAGAAAGTCGCTATCGGTTGGTCTTGGACCGGCCGCTCTTCAAGGAAATGTTCTCCTTCGCCGGCTGGAGTATGTTCGGCAGCGGGGCCTCTATCCTGCGGGATTATGGAGCCAACCTGCTCCTGAACCTCTTCTTCGGCCTGGCTGTGAATGCCGCCCGGACCCTCTCGATGCAGGTCTCCGGCTATGTCCGCAAATTCGTCACGAGCTTTATCACGGCGATCAATCCGCAGATTACCAAGTCGTACGCTTCCGGCGACCGCGACTATATGATGACCCTGACCTGGAGGGGCTCCCGGCTGGCCTTCCAGCTGCTTCTGCTGCTGGCCTATCCGATTCTGTTCAACACGCCCTTCCTGCTGGATCTCTGGCTGAAGGACGTGCCGGATTATACGGTCGTCTTCGTGCAGCTGGTCGTGATCCTTTCGCTGGTGGAATCGGTGTCCTATACGCTCTCGACGGCTGCTGCGGCGACGGGGCGGATTCGTACGTACCAGCTGGTCATCGGCGGTCTGCAGCTGTTGAATCTGCCGCTGGATTATCTGCTGCTCAAGCTGGGCTGCGGCCCGTCCGTGGTGTTCACGGTGGCCATCGCCCTGGGGCTGGCCTGCCTGGTGGCCCGTCTGATTCTGCTGCGCGGAATGGTCGGCCTCCGGATCGGCGCCTTCTGCCGTGACGTGCTGCTCCGGGATCTCGCCGTGGCTGTAGCCGGTGCCGTGCTTCCGGCCCTGATTCTCCTCTTTGCACCCTCCGGCACCTGGCTCTGGACCATCCTCTCCTGCCTCTCGGCCCTCCTCGGCGTTGCCGCTGCCATCTACGCCTTCGGCCTCACGCCGGGGGAGAGGGCGTATGTCCGGTCTCGCTTTGGACCGTCATTCCGGACTTGATCCGGAATCTATTTCCCCGTATAAATCCCTTCAAATAGGATTGCGCCGCTGGTGGCTTCGCCGATGACGAAGGCGAAGGGGTGGTCGGCGTAGAAGTAGATCTTGGGGTATTCACCAGGGGCGACGGCGTAGTCGCGGATGGAGACGACGGTGACGGCGGCGGCTTCGGTGCCCCATTCCGCCACGGAAATTTTCGCTTTCTGGATCACCGAGCCGACATAGAAGCCGTTGTAGGGATTGAGCATCCGGTCAAATACGGCTTCCAGCGGGCTGAAAGCCTTCTGGATGCCCAGGGCGCTGAGCGTCGGCTTTAATTCGTACTTGTTCTCCAGATCGAATTTGGGCAGCCGGACGAAGACTTCTGCATTGCGTGTGAGACTGCTTGTGAGATCGTTCCAGGAGAGCGTGGGAAGCAGGGAAAGCAGTTGGGTTGGATCCTTGCTGTCCGGGAGCAGGAAGTACATAAAGAATTTGCCATTGGCGTAGGGGAGAGCGAGAACCTTGTATCCGTCCTTCTGGGCATAGCCGAAGAGCCCCGAGGTATTCATCATCGGTACTTGGACGGTGGATCCGTCGGTGCGGGTGAATTTCTCGTCCTGCGTCCCATCCTTGAGAAACATAGGATCATCGTCACTCCCGGCCCAGCGCGCCTTGAAGTAAAGCGCATTCATCAGGAAGGCTGCTGAATTGATCGAGATGTCCTGCGGGTCCATCACCTTGTCGAGGAAGCCCTCTGTGTTGCGTTTTGCCCAGTCGTTGATGCGGGCAGCAATCTGCTCGGGGCTGACGAAGGACATATTCTCCGCTGCCGCGTAATAATTGCCCTCGACGGTCTGCTTAAAAGCGGGCAGAAGCGTGTATTTGTCGGCGTTGACCAGCAGGGCGTCGGTGAGTTTGAGGGCGACGTCAAGGTCGACGGCCGGGAGCTGGTTAAGCATCAACTTGGAATAGGCGTTGAGGGCGTCGATGCCGTCCTGCCCGTAGCCCAGAAAGTCGATGATCTCCTGCAGGGTCTCTCCGCTGGCGCCATTGGCCGTCATCGCGAGGGCATACTGCAGGCTGAGTGGGGAGCAGATGATGCTCTCGCCCTCATACAGTTTCTGGAGAAGGCGGAAAGCCATCCGGTTGCCGGCATCGACGTAGCCTTGCTGCTGCGTCGTGAGGGAGACTTTCGAGATCTGCTGCGTCGGGGTCGGGGAGGCGATGGTAATTGAATCGTCGATCTTGCCCGGTTTGTCGCCGCCGGTTTCGTTACAGGCCAGGGTGGCCATCAGACAGGCCGTCAGGAGGATCAGAGGTTTTGTCGCTTTCATTTTTGGGGGATATTTGTTGAGGTTCCGCACGTTTTCTTGGGTTTTTGCCCGGAACCTATCGTGTTTTGCTAAGGTTCCGCACCTTTTGGCGGGTTTTTGCCCGGAACCTCACCGTCAAGAGTGTGCCGGTGCCGGAGGAGAATGTGCGCCCAGTGGTGCAGGGTTCGGTAAAGGGGCGTTTCGTGGAGAATTTCGCCGCGCATCGTGCGGCGAATGGAACGGGGGCAGCCGAGGTGGGGGAGTCTTTGACGGAAGGCGTCCCTGAGGGGATGCCGCAGCGTGGGCTCGAGGATGGACGGGCGGTAGGCGAGTCGTTCTTCGACAGGTCGTTCAACGCTCTGGAATGCGGGAGTCTCTGCGCAGAAAGCTCGGTAGGCGCTCTCGCCCTGAGGGGTGTTGATCCCGATGTAGGAGACGTTGTGCCCTTCGACCTTGAATCCGTCCTTTGCACCGAGGCCGATGTAGTCGCCGAGGGTGATGTCGCCGACTCTTTCCGGTGTGGCGAAGGGGCATTTGTAACAACCTTCCATCAGATTGACCCCGCGGAGCATCGCGAGGAGATAGGGTTGTTTTCTGGCTTCGACGCTGTAGAGGCAGTGTTCTCCGTCCCAAATACTTAGGTGAAAATCGTGCCCGTCATTGCCGCGGAACCGGATATCGGTATAGGGCTTGTCGCCGATGAGATGCCGGATTTCGGCCTCCAGATAAGACCGCGGCGGCGCCCCGTGGCACAGCAGGTCCACGCAGAGCAGCCCTTTCGCTCCCGTCATTCCTTTCTCCCCTGCCATTCCTCTCTCTCCCGTCATTCCCGGCTTGACCGGGAATCTTTTTTCCACCTTCCCCCTTACCCCCGCCACCTGACAAGGCGTTCCCACGAAGAGCACCGGCCTGCCGGCCGCGAGGTCCTCGAGCAGCGCCTCGAACATTTCCTGCGGGAATGCGCTCCTTACATAGCGGGATCCTTTGGTTGCTTCCAGGTCCTGAAGTGTTGTGGCACGGATGACACAAGCGCCCTTGGCGGCCGTGAAAGCCGTGGCATAAACCACGCCGCCGAGCGTTTCAATATAGTATTTGCCCAGGAGCCAGGCCGTCCCGCCGGAAGCGGATTTCAGGCTTTCCGGCCGGTTGGTGTTCCAGCCGGCGAAAACGTGTAATGCGCTATGTCGATCTATCTTCAATCCGCAATGGCTTTGTCCAAATATGCGTTGCTCTCTGCCCGCAGCGTCTCGAGCCTGGGGCGAACAGCCTCATAATCAATAGGTAGGTTATTCTCGATCCCGAGTCGCTCCAGCAGATCCCGAAGGCGGATATTCTGCGAGGCGACATCGCTGTCGCTGAATCGTTTCAGGTTAATGAATGGCCGCTCCAGGGCGATGGCCAGTGCCGTTCCGTGGAAAGAGTCGGTCACGACGAGCGATGCTCCGCGGACCAGCGCCACAAACTCCCGGAGACCGGCGTTACGCACGATCGTCGCCCCGGGCAGATTAAAGTTCGGATTCTCCCCAGAGGGGATGATGACGGTTTTCATTTCGCCGGGGAGGGAAGATTCCGGATCAAGTCCGGAATGACGGTCGGGAACTCCGGAATGACGGTCGGGAACTCCGGAATGACGGTCGGGAACTCCGGAATGACTGTCGGGAACTCCGGAATGACGGAGGATATAATACAGCACATACCCCTCCGCCATTTCGGGCAGAACCTGCCGGGCGGCGTCGGAGAATCTTTCCCAGAAAGCCTTGTCCTGCAGGAGAACCGGATCCAGCACGGTGGCGATATCGTCCCGCTCCGTGATGTCTGCAATACTTAAAGTGCCGCTTTGCTCACGAATGCTGATATGCTGGAAATCAGAGAGATATTCTTTAACTTTTTTTCTGTAATCGACAGGAATTTCCTTCGTTCCAATGCTGGTTGCGTAGGAGATTTTCTTTTTGCCGGCAGCGAAGTCCAGGAACTCGAAGCCGCGGAAATGATCGTGACAATTCCAGAGCTGGTCGCTGCCCGCCATAAAGATATCGGTGCTGTCAAGGAGCCTGCGGAGATCGCCGGCCGTGTAGACATTGGCGATCTGCATTTCCGAGCGGCAGAACTTCCGGATGCTGCGGGTCTTGGCGGGGAAGCGGTCGCGACGGTATTTCCAGAAGCGGCGGATTCCGTGGGCATAGAAAAAATTGCGCCGGATGTTTCCGAGTGAGAAAGGACGTCGGAATCTCCTTATAATCTTTACATTACAACCTCTATCTTCAAGTGCTTTGTAAAGTGCGTACGCCTGCAGGTTGGTCCCGTAATTCGGTGTCCCGAACCACGTCACAAGCCCGATATTCTTCTTCTCTGCCATACAGATACAAAAATAACCAACTTTCAATACAATCGCAACTTTTCTCCTGCGCAGTCCGTTATTTCCGATTTTTTATGTAAGTTTGTGGTGAGAAGTAACCGTATGCAATGAAAATCCTCGCTGTCACGGTGGTCTATGAGCCGGATCCGGAGCTGCTGCTCCGGAGTGTCGCGTCGTATGTCGATGCCGTAGATAAGGTGCTGGTATGGCGGAATTCCCCGATTCCGGAAAGCCTCGAGGCCAGGTTGGCCGCTCTGGGGGAGAACGAGGGGAAGATTGAATTCCGTGGTGACGGGACCAATGTCGGGATTTCCCGGGCGCTGAATGCTGTTTGGCAAGAGGTCGTAGGTTCTGGAATAGATGCGTTACTTACGATGGATCAGGATAGTATCTGGCATCACTTTAAGGACTTCTTGAATCTGATTGAGACCCCGGCGGCCCCCAAAGGCTTCTATGCACCGCGTATTCTGAGTGCCCAGGAGGGGGAAGGGGGCGGGAATTCTCCACAAAAAAGCGAATTTACACCTTTTGAGACGGCGTTTACCTCCGGGATGCTGATTCCCTCGGATATCTTGGAGAGGGTCGGCGGATGGTGTGAAGATTTCCGGGTGGACGGTGTCGACAACGAGTTCTGCCTGCACGCAAAAACACTCGGAATCCAAGGCTATCGATGCCCCGCCGGATGGCTCGAACACACGCTTGGAAAAGTGGAGTTCCGTACCCTTTTCGGGCTCCGTTTCCGGACCTATAATTACACCCCCGAACGCCTCTTCGGAATCTACCGGAACAACCTTCTTGCGATCAAAAAATACCCCTCGGTTTCGGGCAATTTCCGCCGCCAGTTTTACCGGACCTGGCTATGGAAAAGACCGCTTCGGATGCTCCTCGGTGAGCGCAATCTGAAGGAGAAATTCGCCGCTGTCCGACAGGGGATCCGAGCCGCTAAAAGAGCCGAATTGTAGTCGGCCGGATATTTCGAAAATTATCGTAAAACGATATTAACAAAAATGTTTCTATGCAAAACATCTTTGTTTTATTCGTTTATTTTCAGTTGTATAGTAAATATTCAAACAGATTCCCGGAACAAGTCCGGGAATGACGGATTTTAGCCGGAAACAGGGCGGTAAAATGACGGATTTTGGCCGGAAACAGGGCGGTAGAATGACGGATTTTTCGTCGGAAATGGGAGTCTCTCCGAGCTCGAAATTTGGCGTCGTTTTGGGAACGGGATGCGTAGAGAAAATCAGGCGATCCCGAGGATTTTGTGGGTCTGGAGAGAGAGGCGCCAGCGGGGGTGCGAAAGGGTGTAGCGAAGGGTCGCGGCGACCGTGTCGACGTCCTCGTCCAGGGTGCGGAATTCACCGCCGTCGGCCGGGCAGATTTCGCCCGGATCGCAGGGCTGGAGGAAGTAATGGTCCGCCGGAAAAGCAAGCCATTTTTCGGGGTCGTTTGCCCCGGTGTAAACGAGCTTCAACTCGTCAGCGCGGGGGAGAACGACGCCCGCATACGGTAAGGAGGTCTCCTTGCCGGGCTCGGAAAGACAGAAATCTTCTTTGGGACTGAGTGTGACCCAATCTACCCCGGCAGGAATGCGACGTGTTCCGTTGGTTTCCAGATGGATACGGTATCCGGATTGATGTAGGGCTTCAATAAGGGGCTCGTCCAACTGCAGGCTGGGCTCACCCCCGGTGATGCATACGCGGTTTATTCCGGGGCCGGCGGCTTCGAGGGCGGCGATGATTTCGGGGCCGCTCATTTCCCGGGAGGCGGAGAAGTCCGTATCGCAGAAGGGGCACCGGAGGTTGCAGCCGGCAAGGCGAAGGAACACCATCGGTGTACCTGTCCAAAACCCTTCACCCTGAAGGGAATAGAAGATGTCATTTACACGATAAGTTGACACGTCTGTTTCCCCCTGGGCCTAAACTTTACTTCTCGTAAGCTGCCATATTGTTCTCGGATTCCCAAACCTCGACCCGATAGGCATTGTAGATATTGTCGCAGATCCAGCGGGCGATATTCTCGGCTGTCGGATTGAAAGGGAGGACGTTATTGAGATTCTTGTGGTCGAGGGCGTCTTCGATCTTCCGTTTGATCACGGTAAAATCGGTGACCATGCCGTCGAAATTGAGCCTTTCGCTCTTGCAGTAGATTTTCACGACGAAATTGTGCCCGTGCGTTTCTTCGCATTTGCTTTCGTAGGAGAGCATCAGGCTATGTGCGGCTGATATCTCAAGTCTTTTAACAACGTAGTACATAATAGAATAATCAATATTGTTTGTAGGAATACTTTATTTCAGGAAGATGTCCGCCAAAGGAATTTTCATGGGCATTCGTAGGAGGTGGGATCGAATCCTTCCAAGGCCTCCTTCCGCTCGACGCAGGTGCCGCATTTGCCGCAATGCTTCTCACCACCCTTGTAGCAGGAATAGGTGAGGCTGAAATCCACCCCCAGGTCGCGGCCGCGGAGGGCGATGTCGCGTTTGGTGATGTTGCAATAAGGGGATACGATGCGGACGCCGTTGAATGTGCCGGCGGAAGCGGCGGCGTCCATCGAGGCGATGAATTCCGGACGGCAGTCGGGGTAAATGGTGTGGTCTCCGGCGTGGTTGGCAAGGAGGACGGTATCTAAATTATTGCTTTCGGCAAGGCCTATGGCGATGCTGAGCATTACACCGTTACGGAACGGGACAACGGTGGATTTCATATTCTCCTCGGCGTAGTGTCCCTCGGGAATCTCCCCGCCGCTGAGCAGCAGGTCGCTCTTGAAATAATCCCGGATGAAGGAGAGTTCGATGACGCGGTGGGGGATGCCCAGCCGCCGGCAGTTCTCCCGGGCAAAGGCTATCTCACGGTCGTTGTGCTTGGAGCCGTAGTTGAATGTAAGGGCCAGTGCAATGCTGTCCTTGTATTCGTACAGGAGCGTGGTGCTGTCGAGCCCGCCGGAATAGATGATGATTGCTTTCATTATTGCGCAAAAATAACTATATTTGTTCATCTTTGCAAACCCACTTTATGTTCAAGATTCTAGAAAAGAAGATGCTGAACCCGACCATCTGCCTACTGGTGGTCGAGGCTCCCCGCATCGCCGCGGCCGCACAGCCAGGGCAGTTCCTGATTGTGCGCGCCGATGAGCCGGGGGAGCGCATCCCCCTCACAATCAGCGATTATGACCCTGTCAAGGGCACGGTAACCCTTGTCATCCAGCCCATCGGGGCTTCCACCCGGAGTATGGTCAATGATTTCGCCGAAGGCGACAGTTTCGCCGACGTGGCCGGTCCGCTCGGCAATCCGTCCGATTTCGTGAAAATGTCCCCGGAGGAGCTCGCCCGCGAGAGGGTTGTATTCATCGCCGGTGGCCTCGGCACGGCTCCCGTCTATCCCCAGGCCAAATGGCTGCACGAGCACGGTGTTCCGGTGGATGTCATCATCGGCGCCCGGACGAAGGATCTTTTGATCTATGAGGAAGAATTCAAGTCTGTTGCAGATAACCTCTATATGTGCACGGATGACGGCTCCTACGGCTTCAAGGGCGTGGGAACAGCCCGTCTGGAGGCGCTGGTCGCGGAATGGAAGACCTACACCCGCGCTATGGCGATCGGCCCGATGATTATGATGAAGTATGCGACCCTGACCTGCAAGAAGTTGGGCATTCCCATCCAGGTCAGTATGAATACGCTGATGGTCGACGGTACCGGAATGTGCGGTGCCTGCCGCGTCAGCGTCGGCGGGGTGACGAAGTTCGCCTGCGTGGACGGCCCCGAATTCGACGGTTATCTGGTGGATTTTGACGAAGCGATGCGTCGCTCCGCCCAATACAAGGCCGAGGAGGGCCTCGCAAATGGCAAATAGGATTCCCCGTGTTCCTGTCCGTGAACAGGATCCCAAAGTCAGGGCGCACAATTTCGACGAAGTGTGCTATGGATACAACCGGGAAGAGGCGATGCTGGAGGCTTCCCGCTGCCTGCATTGCAAGAATCCCCGCTGCGTAACCGCCTGTCCGGTTGGCGTGAAGATTCCGGATTTTATCGCCTTTGTGGCGGCCGGAGATATCGCCGGCGCCGCCGCCAAGATTGCGGAAGATTCATCCCTTCCTGCCGTCTGCGGCCGTGTCTGCCCGCAGGAGTCGCAGTGCGAGGGCGCGTGCGTGCTCGGTGTCAAGGGAGAGCCGGTCAGCATCGGCAAGTTGGAGCGCTTTGTCGCGGACTACAGCGCTGCGGAAGGGGCTGCGGAGGCCAAGGCCATTCCGGCATCCTCTGGGCGCAAGGTGGCTGTCATCGGCTCCGGTCCCGCCGGTCTCGCCTGCGCGACGGATCTCGCCAAGGCCGGATACGCCGTCACTATCTTCGAGGCCCTGCACAAGGCTGGCGGTGTGCTGGAGTATGGCATCCCCGAATTCCGCCTCCCCAAGGAGAAAGTGCTCAAGCGGGAGCTGGATGCCGTGCGCGCCCTGGGCGTGAAGATTGAACTGGACGTCATCATCGGCCGCACCGTCACCATCGATTCCCTGATGGATCAGGAGGGGTTCGAGGCCGTGTTTATCGGCACCGGGGCGGGGCTTCCCAAGTTTATGGGCATCCCCGGCGAGAATCTCAACGGTGTCTTTTCCGCCAACGAATTCCTGACCCGCAACAACCTGATGAAGGCGTTCCGCGAGGACTATCGTACCCCCATCCACGCAGGGGCAAAGGTTTGCGTGGTAGGGGGTGGCAATGTGGCGATGGATGCCGCCCGTACGGCTCTCAGGCTGGGGGCGGAGACCACCATCGTCTACCGCC
>JAFZAI010000042.1 GCA_017557325.1 Bacteroidales bacterium | reverse complement strand
GAGGTGGAAGGCGCCACCCGCGAGTACATCCACTACCAGTTCGGTACGATGATCGAGATTCCGCGCGCCGCCCTCACCGCCGACCGTATGGCCCGCACCGCCGAGTTCTTCAGCTTCGGTACCAATGACCTCACCCAGATGACCTTCGGCTTCAGCCGTGACGATATCGGTACCTTCATGGGTGACTACCTCGGCAACAAGATCCTCGACGCCGACCCGTTCCAGACCATCGACACCAAGGCCGTCGGCCAGCTGGTGAAGATCGGTGTGGAAGGTGGCCGCAGCAAGCGCCCCAACCTCACCTGCGGTATCTGCGGTGAGCATGGCGGCGACCCTGCCTCCATCAAGTTTTTCAACGGCATCGGCATCAACTACGTCTCCTGCTCGCCGTTCCGCGTCCCCATCGCCCGCCTCGCCGCCGCCCAGGCCGCGATCGCAGCGGAGTAGACGCACTCCCTCTGAAGGGGGCAAGTCACGATTTGACAGTGAAACGTGACTTGCCCCCTTTCTTTATACCGGGCCGGGCACAAAAACGGCCCGAAACGTGACTTGCCCTACGACTCCCAGCCCGTGAAAATCTCCGGGCCGTAGATATTGTCCTCGGAAGGATCGTGGAGCGGGGCCCAGAGCTGGGCGAAGAACGGATTGCGGCGAGCTTCGGCGTCCCAGTGCCAGGGACGGGCGTCCGGCTCCCAGGCATAGGGATACGGGAAGCAGTACGGGCACCAGTGGCCGCCGAGGAGGACCTGGCGCGGAGAGGCCTCGAAACGGTGCCCCTCGGCACACTGCCACTCCAAAGCGCTGTCCCAGTCGCCCGGCGTCATCGTCTCCGACAGGCATTTCCCTCCGCGGAAAGCGGCGGCCTTCTGCATATCCTCCAGCGTAAATTCGGCCATCGGCTTGGATTCATCGTAGCCGTGGTCCAACAGGACCGCCTCTTGGGTGGGCGGCGTCAAATCCATATCTTTCCAGTCCGGAATGGCGTCGTAGGCCTCTCGGGATCCGTAGTAAGCGGCTATGCGGAGACGCTCGCCCCGGCGGATCCAGGTCTGCGTGCCGTGGACGGGCCGGTGGGCCATATAGGACATCGCCAGCCGGACCAGATGCGGGAAGGCTTTGGCGATCTTCGTCGCACGGGCAAAACGGATTCCCAGCGGCACATCCGCGCTCCGGGCCATCCGGTCGAAGTAATCCTTGACGGGCAGGTTTTCCCGGAAGTGCAGAATCTCCTCCAGGCGGTCGCTGTCCAAATACCACATTCCGTGGAAATTCCTCGTTGTGAAACACTTGGATCAGAAAATCTTCTCCGGGCGCGGGCATCCGATGGCTTCCAACAGCAGGCATTCACAGTCGTAATTACTGATCCGGTACGCCGGCCCGCTGCCAATGTTATAGACTCGGTTCCAGAAATTCTCCGGCACGTCCGGACGGCACACCCGCTCCAGCAGGCGGCCGCTGTCTTCCACCGTCGCCCACTCCAGGACGCCCCTGACGGGGACGTGGAACATAATGGGATCGTAATTTTTCAGAATAGCCGGATACAGAATCCCGCTCTGGCGGAGGCTGACCCAGCGGCGGATGCGGCTGTCGGAGAGGATGCGCTCGGCCATCACTTTGGTGATGCCGTAATGGTCGTAGGCCGATACGCAGAGCGGATCGCCGGTGCGGCCCCAGTGCAACGGTTCCCGCCGGTCCCCCATCTCTGCGACGGAGCCGATATAGACGACGCGAGGCTGATGATCCCCTTGGGCAATGACAGCGTCACGGATGTTGCGGGCCGCTCCGAGGTTGGTCTCCCAGGTCATCCGGGGCAGGTAATCTGCCCGGGGACTCACCATCCCGCCAACATGCAGGACGATGTCGCTGCCCGTGACGCCCCGGAGGACATCCTCATAGCACCGGAGATCGCCCCAGATAATCTCAATGCGGTCCTGGTAAGGCTCCAGCGCACGGCGGCTCACCCTGTCGGGCATCGCGAGCACGCGCACGCGGTAATCCTTATGGGAAAGCAATTCCCGGAGCCCGGCGGAACCCATCGTCCCCGCGGCCCCGGTCAGAAAGACGGTTATCATATCCTACTTCGAGAGCCCCTTCTTGGTACGCTGGAAGGAAATAAGAAGGTAGGTATCCGGATGCCACACCTCCGGCGAGAATTGGCTCTTGAGCCTGAGTTCCGACGAATTGGCGGCAAGGACTTCATAGTCGAACGCATCGACCCTCAACATACGCGTCTCCGAATTGTACGAGAAAGGCTTGGGGGCCCCGCCTCCGCCGAGCTCCGGAATGGTCGTGTCGTGGATGAGGACCGTTCCGTTCGTCTTGAAATCCCAATACTCCTCGCCCGTCCCCTTGTTGATCGTCTCCTCGGCACCGATTTCGGTGAGGGTCTTGATGTACCAGATTCCCTTGAAAGGGTCTTTGGACGTACCGGAATGTTTGGTGCAGGATGCAGCCGCCAGCAGAGCCAGGGCCGCAACCGCCAGGATGGAAAGCAGCTTTTTCATCGCTAGTACTCGATTTTATCGGGCTTCTCTTCCCAGGCGCGGAAGGCGGCGAGGGCTTCTTCCCGCAGCAGCTGCATCATCGGGATGCGGCGGGCGGCGTACGGCTTCGCAATCTCTTCATAGATGAAGTCGTCGCCGAAATTGATGTCATCGGCATCCTTCTTCGTGTTGCCGTAATAAATCTTGCTGATTCCGGCCCAGTAGATGGCGCTGAGGCACATCGGGCAGGGTTCGCAGGAGGTATATACGACGCATCCGTCCAGCTGGAATGTGCCCAGCTTGGCGCAGGCGGCACGGATGGCTGTCACCTCGGCGTGCGCCGTAGGGTCATTGTTGGCCGTGACGCGGTTGACGCCCTCGGCGATGATCTCTCCGTCCCTGACGATGACGGCGCCGAAAGGTCCGCCGCCGTTCTTGACGTTCTCGATGGACAGCTCCACCGCACGGCGCATAAAGCGGATGTCTTCGGGTGTAGGGTTGTATTGCATATTTTGCTTTTTTAGATTCCGGAACAAGTCCGGAATGACGGGTTGGGGCTACTGATGTGAAGCGAAGCGCTCGGCGGCGAGGGTTTCGTACCGGGTGCCGGGACGGCCATAGTTGGCGTAGGGCCAGATGGAGATGCCGCCGCGGGGGGTAAAGAGGCCGGTCACTTCGATGTATTTCGGGTCCATCAGCGTGATGAGATCCTTCATGATGATATTGACGCAGTCCTCGTGGAAATCGCCGTGGCTGCGGAAGCTGAACAGGTAGAGCTTGAGGCTCTTGGACTCCACCATCCGCTTGTCGGGGATGTAGCTGATGCGGATCTCGGCGAAATCCGGCTGCCCGGTGATGGGGCAGAGAGTGGTAAATTCGGGGCAGTTGAACCGTACCCAGTAGTCGTTGTCGGGATGGCGGTTCTCGAATGTTTCGAGGACGCCGGGATCATAATCCTGGCTGTAGGCCGTCTTGCGGCCCAGGGCCTGCAGGCCTTCTTCGCTGCGTTTCATTCTCCTGCCTCCTTTAATCTTTCGGCGTT
>JAFZAI010000041.1 GCA_017557325.1 Bacteroidales bacterium | reverse complement strand
ATCCCGGCATTGGTGTATATGTATTATTACCGGAAGAAGGGGGAAGGCTCCTACAGTTTCTGGCAGTGGGTCGGCATCGGCATCGTTGGCGTAGTGATTCTCGGTTTCCTGGTATTCCTCTTCATCCCGTATCTGCCGAAGGTGGCGGCCGGCTTCGACCGCCTGTTCGTCAACGGGTTCGGCCTTCCGTACAATACGGGTGCCGTCTTCTTTATGACCGCGCTTATCGGGCTCTGCATCTGGCTGCTGTTCTGGTCGCTCAAGAAAGGGAAAGTCCTGCTGAACACCATTGTCCTCTGCATCACGATGGTCACCATCGGCTTCTCGCTCTTCGGCATCGTCATCATCCGCTCCAGCGTCAAGACCCCAACCAACGAATACCAGCCTGACAACCCGTATACCCTGGTCCGCTACCTGAGCCGGGAGCAGTACGGCTCGACGCCGCTTCTGTACGGCCAGTATTTCGATGCCCCCTACGATCTGACCGAGAGCAAGTACTGGGCGCCGCTCGGCGGCAAGTACATTAAGGCCGACGGCCCTGTGGATGCCTCCTACAAGCCGTCCGGCAAGATGCTCTTCCCGCGGATGTGGTCTTCGGCCGATCCGAAGTACGTCGACTTCTATCAGTACTATACCCAGGGCAAGGGCCGGAGAGTCCCCGGCGCCGAGCACCGCAAACCCACGATGGGGGCCAACCTCCGCTACTTCTTCGATTACCAGCTGGGCTGGATGTATTGGCGGTACTTTATGTGGAATTTTGCCGGCCGGCAGAATGAAGTCCACAGCCCCACTCCGGGCGAACTCTTCTTCGGCAACTGGGAGAGCGGCATCGGCTTCCTGGACCGCTGGCGCCTCGGCGACCAGTCCGGCGCTCCCGACATTCTCAAGGACAACAAGGGCAAGAACCATTACTTCCTCCTGCCGCTCCTACTGGGTATTCTCGGCCTCGTCTTCCAGTTCGACAAGGACAAACGGGGCACGTGGATCGTCTTCCTGATGTTCTTTATGACGGGCATCGCGATCGTCATCTACCTCAACCAGCCGCCTTACCAGGTCCGCGAACGGGATTACGCATACGCGGGGTCCTTCTATATGTTCAGCGTCTGGATCGGCCTTGCGGTGGCAGCGATCTATACCTGGATCACGGAAGCCACGCAGGGTAAATACGCTAAGGCGACAGCGATTGCCGTGACGGCCCTCCTGCTGGGCGTCCCTGTCCTGATGGCCGAAGAGAACTGGGACGATCACGACCGTTCCAACCGTTACACCGCGGTCGAGATGGCGAAGAATTATCTGAATTCCGTTGGCCGGGACGGCATTCTCATCACCCACGGAGACAACGATACCTTCCCGCTCTGGTATGCTCAGGAGGTGGAATCGGTCCGCACGGATGTCCGTATCGTCAATACCTCCCTGCTCGGCACCGACTGGCACATCGACCAGATGAAATACGCTGTCAACGAGAGCGCCCCGCTGCCGCTGACGATCCCGCCTTCCATGTACCTTTACGGCACCAACGAATACGTTTTCATCTACGGCGACGACGGCACCCCGATGCTGCTGAGCGACGTGATGGATGTCTTCAAGGATCAGCGTCCCCAGTTTAAGGTGGACCTCCAGAGCGGCCGTAAGGTCGATTTCGTCTGCGCGAGGAAACTCGTCATTCCGGTCAACAAGGAGAATTGCCTCAAGTATGGCATTGTCGATCCGATGTTCGCCGACGAGATTCCCGAGAGCATCACCCTCGAGATTTCCCCGGGCAAGAATTATCTCACGAAGCCGGAGCTGTTCGTCCTCGACCTCCTGTCGAATTACCAGTGGGACCGCCCGCTGCATATGCTCAATATGGGCGGCGACCTGGATGTCGGACTCCGCAGTTTCCTCACCTACGAGGGATTCTCCTACAAATTCACCCCGATCCGCAACAGCGTCAAATCCACGGATGTCGGCAAGGTCAACGCCCTGCATCTGTACGACTTGATGAAGAATGTCTACACCTGGGATGCCCTGAAGCGGACTGATTGGTTTGTCGATTACCAGAACTGCTACACTTTCCTCGGCGTGCTCTCGCAGCGGGCAGTCTTCGCCAATGTGGCCGACGCCTTGATAAAGGCCGGTGAGAATGAGAAGGCTCTCGAGATCCTCGACCTCTGTCAAGAGAATGTGCCGGAGGCGAATTTCCCGCTGGAGACGATCTCCATCGGCTTTACGACCAACGATTATATGGTCGTTTCGATGATCAAGGACTACTACAAGCTCGGTGCGGACGACAAGGGACGCGAGATGGCGCTTCGTTTTGCCAACGAACTCCTCCGCACTTCGGCCTTCTATCTCGATTTCTACGACTACGCCAAGGACGACTTCGAGACCTGCACGCAGTATCTCGGCCACTTGCTCCAGACCCTCGACGAGTGTGGTGACAAGGAAACGGCCGATCAGGTTGAAGATGCCTTCAAGGCACTGCTGGATTCGGTCAAAGAAGGTTGAAAGCAGCAGGAATGCATAAAACACAGGGCGGTGCCGACTGGCATCGCCCTGTTGTCATATTGAGCCCCGGTAAGGGGCTAGCGTATCCCTACCCCCTGATAGCAGCCACGCCCGGGAGCTCTTTGCCTTCGATGGCTTCGAGCATTGCGCCGCCGCCGGTGGAGACGTAGCTCACCTTGTCGGCATAGCCCATCTGGGTGACGGCTGCGACGGAATCGCCACCGCCGACGAGCGTGTAGGCGCCGTTCTTGGTGGCCTCGGCGAGATCCTCGGCAATCTGGAGGGTACCCTTGGCGAAATTCGGCATTTCAAATACGCCGACAGGGCCGTTCCAAAGGACGGTCTTGGAGGAGAGGATAATCTCGCGCCAGTTGGCCAGCGACTTGGGACCGGCATCCATTCCTTCCCAGCCTTCGGGAATCTCGTGGGACGGAACGAGCTTCGTCTCGGCCTCGTTGTTGAAATCGTTGGCCACGCGGGTCTCGACAGAGAGCGAGAGTTTGACGCCGCGCTCCTTGGCGATGCGCATAATTTCCTGGGCCTGCGGGATCAGTTCATCCTCGTGGAGGGAGTTGCCGATCTGACCGCCTTCGGCCTTGATGAAGGTATAACCCATACCGCCGCCGATGATGAGGTTGTCGACCTTCTGGACGAGGTTTTCGAGCACGGCGAGCTTGGAGGACACCTTGGAGCCGCCGATGATGGCGGTAATGGGGTGCTGACCGTTCTTGAGGACGTTGTCAACGGCCTTGATCTCGCCTTCCATCAGGTAACCGAACATTTTGTCATTGGGGAAGTAGTCGGCGATGAGAGCGGTGGAGCCGTGGGCACGGTGGGCCGTACCGAATGCATCGTTGATATAGCAGTCCGCGTAGGAAGCGAGCTTCTTGACAAACTCCTTCTGGGAGGCCTTGACGGCCGCCTTGGCCGCTTTCTTCTCCTCGTCGGAGGCATCCTCTGCGAGGCCGCGGGGTTTACCCTCCTCCTCGGCATAATAGCGGAGGTTCTCCAGCAGGAGCGCCTCGCCGGGCTTCAGGGCCGCGGCCTGGGCATCCGCCTTCTGGCAGTCGTCCGCAAACTGGACGGGCACGCCGAGGCATTCGGAGACCCTTCCGACGATGTGCTTAAGGGAGAATTTGGGGTCGACCTTCTTGGGACGGCCGAGGTGGGACATAATGATGACGGCGCCGCCCTTCTCGAGGACTTTCTTGAGCGTCGGCATCGCCCTGCGGATGCGGGTGTCGTCGGTGATCTCGAAATTCTCGTTGAGGGGGACATTGAAGTCTACGCGTACGATGGCCTTCTTGCCGGTGAAATCGTAGCTGTCGATAAATTGTTGCATAATGAATATGATTGTTTAAGTACTTTTCAGCCTACAAATATACAAAGAATTTATTTCGTACCGATATACATCCGGCAGAGGCCGGAGGAGAAGGTGCGGAAAGTGACGCTGCGGAAGCCGGCATCAGACATTTCGGCGCAGAAGCGTTCGGGGGCGGGGAAGGCGTTGACGGAGGCGGCGAGGTACTTGTAGGCCGCCGGATCGCCCGAAACCTTGCCGCCGATCAGGGGGAGGATCCGGGAGAGATAGAGGTTATAGAACCGCTTGAGCCCCGGTTTCTGCGGAACGGAAAGCTCCAGGATCACGACCTTGCCGCCCGGGCGGAGGACCCGGAGGAATTCGGCGAGACCGCGGGCGCGGTGCTCAAAATTGCGGATGCCGAAGGCGCAGGTGACCGCATCAAAGGAGCCGTCGACAAACGGCAGATTCTCTCCATCAGCCACCTCCGTCTTGATTTTGAAGATGACCCCACCCCTGGCGGCCTTCTCCCCTACCTTGGCGAGCATTTTCTTGGAAATGTCCACGCCCGTGACCTTGGCGCCGTCCGGGGCCTTGGCAGCCAGGGCCACTGTCAGGTCACCCGTGCCGCACGCGGCGTCGAGGATCCGCATCGGCGCGGATTTCATCACTTCCGCTACGGCCTTCCGGCGCCAGCTTTTGTCAATTCCCAGGGACAGCAGGTGGTTGAGGGAATCATATTCCCCCGAGATGGAGTCGAACATCGACTGAATGTGATTTTTCTCAGGCATAATGCTACGGGACGGGATCATAACCGCTTCCACCCCAGGGATGACAGCGGAGAATGCGTTTGAGACTGAGCCAGAAACCCTTGAAGGGACCGTACTTGCGGAAGGCCTCCAGGGCATATTGCGAGCAGGTCGGAGTAAACCGGCAACTGCGGGGCGTATACGGAGATATACAGATTTGATAAAAGCGGATCAGGCCCACGAAAGGGGCTATGACCACTTTTCGGGCGGTATCACTGAACTTTCCCATCGCCGGCGACCGTTGCGAGGAGACACCCCGTCGCCTCGAAGATCGGGGCGAAGGGCTGCACCTCGGAGGAGGTATAAATCCAGAGCAGGTCGTAACCCGTCGGAAGCAGATGTTTCTGGAGCCGGTAGCTCTCACGGATCCGGCGCTTGAGGAGGTTGCGCTTCACGGCCCGCTTGAAGAGCCGTTTGGGAACGGAAACGACGATCCGCGACGGATCGTCATCCTCCCGGGCGTGATAGCACAGCCTGAGCGGGGACATACTGACGTACTTCCCCGAACGCATCAGTGCCGTAATCGACGTGCGTCCGCGGAGCCGCTCCGGTCTGGGAAGGGTATGCGCTCCGGCGGCAGGCATTGCTACGAAAGGCTTTCGAGATAGAGTTCGATGGCGCGGGCGGCCGAAGGAGCCTCCGGCGTCGGAGCTTTCATATCAATCCGGATACCGGCCTCTTCCATTGCCTTCACGACCCCCTTGCCGTAAGACATAAAATGGGTCTCCCCTTGGACGTATCCCGGGAAATTGTCGGCAAGGCTCTTGACGTCGGCGGGATTGTAGAACACGATGAGATCGTACTGCTTCAGATCCAGTTTCTTGAGGTTCTGACTGACGCTCTTGACAAAGACGCCCGTATGGTAGGTTATCTTTTTTCCGTCAAAAAGGCGCGTCAGCGCGTCGCTGGAAGAAGTGTCCGACTGGGTGATGAGGAAAGTCTCGTCCTTGTGCTTGGTACCGATGAGGGCCACGACGCTCTCGGGCGTGCCATCGCCGTAAAAGATCTTCCGCTTGCGGTAGACGATGTGCTTCTGGAGATACATAGCCACCAGCTCGGTGGTGCAGAAGTATTTCATTGTCTCGGGGATCTTGATCTTGAGTTCTTCGGCGATGCTGAAGAACGCGTCAATGGCGTGGCGGGACGAGAACACGATGGCCGTATGATCGAGGATGTTAAGGCGCTGAGCCCGGAACTCCCGGAGCGACAGTGGCTCTACGAGAAAGAACGGATGGAACTCGAACTCGACACCGAATTTTTCCGAGACGCTCTCATACTGGGTCATCACCCGCGGCATCTTCTGGGAAATGAGTATTTTCTTTATTGCCATAGCCTATATTAACAGTGCCGATGCGACGTAAAGTCCGGTCGGCAGCATTTCAAGGCCGCAAAGATACAAAAAAACTGACAAAGGAGAAAAAGTCTGAGCCAAAATTTGGGATTTCCGAATCAGGTGGAACAGGTAGAGGATGCCCATTTCACAGGTCAAAATCCACATTCCAACGGGCTGGGAGGCCTTTACAAGGGAAAGAACCCAGGCTGTCGGCAGCACCAGCATATTCATCAGGATAAAAAATGTATAGGAGGCCTTGGCCGCCATCTGGTAATTGTCCGGACGCCTCCTGCGCGGGAAGAAAAGAAAGTAAAACACCAGCCGCAAGAAGAGGTATGCCAGGAATACGCCGAAGACCAGCAGGAAATGGATATCCCCGGTGATATCCCGGAGGAACGGCGGGTTGAAGATGCCGAACCGGTCCAGGACGTAGGTAAACGGAATGATCAGCAGCATCGCAATGATGTTGCGGTCGCGGCTCCGCCGGACGTTTCCCTCCAGGTCGGCCGCGGCGCGGGAACGCATCAGGTTGTCCAGCAGGTATGGCAACACGTTTAGAATGTTGTCGAACAGCAGGATTGACAGGAGGGTGAATACGATGACCATCGCCGTCGAGAGGAACGGGATGCGTCCCCCGGCCTCCACGGCAGGCGCAGCCTCCGTGGCAAGGTGAAGGACACCCTGCCGGAATGCGTCGCCTATGGGAAGAGCCAGGAGCATCAGTTCCCTCTCTTTGCGTTATAACCCATTCCTTTCAGGAGAGCCGTCACCTTGTCGCGCAGGTCACCCTGGATGGTAATCTCGCCGTCCTTGGCGCTGCCGCCGACCCCGCAGCGGACCTTGAGCGCGCGTCCGAGCTCTTTGAGATCCGCCTCCGTGCCGACGAACCCCGTCACGAGCGTCACCTGCTTGCCGCCCCGGTTGCGCCGGTCAATGCCGACGATGAGCCGCTGCTTCCCCGGAGGGAGCGTCTCCGCCTCCTCTATGGATTCTTCCTGATACTGATAGTCCGGATTGGTGGAGAATACCACGCCGAGACGGTTTTTCCAGTCATTGTCCATTCTTAGGATTCGACAGCGATGATAAATAACGGACATAATATTGGTACGACTTCAAAGT
>JAFZAI010000040.1 GCA_017557325.1 Bacteroidales bacterium | reverse complement strand
CTCCGCGAGGAGAACCGCTTTATCGTCCGCACCGTGAGCCACTGCATCTACCTGCGCGCCACGGCCAGGACGCTGGCCGCCCGCCTCAGCGGGCAGGCAGAAGGCAGGCCGCTCCTGCAGGGCGAAGGCTCCCTGGAAGAGAAAATCGGAAGGATCCTCTCCGGGCGGTCCGCGATATATGAAGCCGCCGCCGACCACATCGTCGACACCGACGGAAAAACACCGGACGAGGTGGCGGACGAAGTGGAAAAATTATTATATTTGTAAACTTGATATGGAACGGAAGTGGATACTGAAAAACAGCGCCGATCCCGAGAAGGTAAATCGTCTCGGGACGGAGCTCGGTATCGACCGGGTGCTCGCGGAGCTCCTCGTCCAGCGGGGCGTGGAGACCTTCGAGGAAGCTCGGAAATTCTTCCGCCCCAGCCTGGACGACCTGCACGACCCCTTCCTGATGAAGGATATGGACAAGGCTGTCGACCGGCTTTCGCAGGCAGTCGCGAACCGGGAGAAAATTCTCGTCTACGGCGACTATGACGTCGACGGCACCACCGCCGTCGCGCTGGTGTTCTCCTTCCTGCGGCAGCTCACCCCGGAGATCGACTTCTACATTCCAGACCGATACGACGAAGGCTACGGCGTGTCCCTCAAGGGCATCGACTGGGCGGCCGAAAACGGTGTCACCCTCATCATCACCCTCGACTGCGGCATCAAGGCCATCGAAAAGGCGGCCTACGCCTCCTCCAAGGGCATCGACATGATCATCTGCGACCACCATCTGCCCGAGAACGAACTTCCCGGAGCGGTAGCGGTCCTCGACCCCAAGCGGGAAGACTGCCACTACCCCTTCGACGACCTCTGCGGCTGCGGAGTGGGCTTCAAGCTGGTTCAGGGCTATGCCCTTCGCCACGACATCCCGTTCGAGCGTCTGGAGCCGCTGCTGGACCTGCTGGTCGTGAGCATCGCCTCCGACCTCGTCACGATGGTCGGCGAAAATCGCGTCCTCTCCCACTACGGCCTCAAGCGCCTCAATGAAGCCCCGCGCAAGGGCCCCCTCGCGATGATCAACCTCGCCAAACTTGAGGAAGGGCACGTCACCATCGACGATATCGTCTTCAAGATCGGCCCCCGCATCAATGCGGCGGGCAGGATGGAGTCCGGCCGCCTCGCCGTGGAGCTCCTCACCGCCGAGGACGACACCACCGCCTACGCCATCGGCGAGCAGATCAACGTCAACAACAACGACCGCAAAAACATCGACCGGGAGATCACCAAAGAGGCCCTGGAGATGGTCACAAACGGCAGCGCCCTCGTTAGCGGCAGTGCAACAATCGTCTACAATCCCGCGTGGAGCAAGGGTGTCGTCGGCATCGTGGCCTCCCGCCTCGTGGAAGCTTATTACCGGCCCACGGTCGTCCTCACCAAGTCCAACGGCTTCATCACGGGATCGGCCCGGAGCATCCAGGGCTTCGATCTGTATGAGGCCATCGACAGTTGCTCCGACATCCTCGAAAACTTCGGCGGCCACGATTACGCGGCGGGCCTTACCCTCCGGGAAGAGCATCTGGAGGAATTCTGCCGGAGGATGGACGCCTTCGTCACCGAGAAGCTCGATCCGGAAAGCCTCACGCCCACCATCGAGCTCGACGCCAAGATGGATTTCAGCCAGATTACGCCGAAATTCTTCCGCATCCTCAAGCAATTCCAGCCCTTCGGCCCCGGCAACAACAACCCCGTCTTCGTCACCGAAGACGTCTACGACGCCGGCAACGCCCGCAAAGTCGGCGCCGGCGGCATTCACCTCAAGCTCGACCTGATGCAAGAATCCCAGCCCTACCGGCAGATCGCCGCGATCGCCTTCAACATGGCCGACTGCTTCGACCACATCAAGGCCGGCAATCCCATCGACGTCTGCTACTCCATCGTCGAAAACTTCTACCGCGGCAACTCCACCCTCCAGCTCCGGCTGAAGGACATAAAGGAAAGAAACGAATTTATATAATGGCAAATTTAGAACTTAGCGAACAGGAAATCATCCGGAGAGAATCGTTGGGGAAGCTCCGGGAACTGGGGATTGATCCCTATCCGGCAGCCCTTTATCCGGTCAATACGACCGCAGAAGAAATCAAGGCGGGATTCGACCCGGAGAAGGGGAATTTCCAGGAGGTATGCATCGCAGGGAGGATGATGTCGCGGCGGATTATGGGCGCTGCCTCGTTCATCGAGCTACTCGACCCGACCGGCAAAATCCAGGTCTACGTCAAGCGCGACGAGATCTGCCCCGGGGAGGACAAGACGATGTACAACACCGTCTTCAAGAAACTCCTCGACATCGGGGATATCATCGGCATCAAGGGATTCGCCTTCTTCACCCAGACGGGCACCCTTTCAGTGCACGCCAAAGAACTCACCGTCCTTTCCAAGTCGCTCCGGGTTCTTCCGATCGTCAAAACCGACGCCGACGGCACCGTCCACGACAGTTTCTCCGATCCCGAGCTTCGCTACCGCCAGCGCTACGTCGACCTCATCGTCAATCCCGAGGTCAAGGATCCGTTCCTCAAACGCGCCGTCATTATGCAGACGATGCGGCAGTATTTCAATGAGGCCGGATGCCTGGAAGTGGAAACGCCGGTCCTGCAGCCGATTCCGGGCGGCGCCACGGCCCGTCCGTTCATCACGCACCACAATTCGCTCGACGTAGATATGTACCTTCGCATCGCCAGCGAGCTGTACCTCAAGCGCCTTATCGTGGGCGGCTTCCCGGGCGTGTACGAATTCGCCAAATACTTCCGCAACGAGGGAATGGACCGCACCCACAATCCGGAATTCACCTGTATGGAACTCTACGTGGCCTACAAGGACTATTTCTGGATGATGGAATTCACCGAGAAAATGCTGGAGAAAGTGGCTGTCGCGACCAACGGCTCCTCCAAGGTGATGATCGGGGGGAATGAGATCGAATTCAAGGCTCCCTACCGCCGCCTCCGCATCCTCGACGCCATAAAGGAATACGCCGGCGTGGACGTGACCGGAATGGACGAGGCGCAGCTCCGCGAGACCTGCAAGCAGCTCCACGTCGAGACCGACCCGACGATGGGAAAGGGCAAACTGATCGACGCCATCTTCGGAGAATACGCCGAAAAGAACCTCATCCAGCCGACCTTCATCACCGATTATCCGGTGGAAATGTCGCCGCTCACCAAGCGCTGCCGCTATGACGACAGCCTCACCGAGCGTTTCGAACTCTTCGTAAACGGCAAAGAACTGGCCAACGCCTACTCCGAGCTCAACGACCCGATCGACCAGCTCGCCCGCTTCGAAGAGCAGGCCGCCCTCAAGACCAAGGGCGACGACGAGGCGATGTACATCGACTACGACTTCGTCCGTGCCCTCGAATACGGTATGCCTCCGACCTCCGGCATCGGCATCGGCATCGACCGCCTCACGATGTTCATGACCGGCGCCGAAGCCATCCAGGATGTGCTGTTCTTCCCCATGATGCGCCCTGAAAAGTTCTAGCGAATGCCCCCTGTCATACCGAGCGAATGCGAGCGTATCTCCTCCGCTCAGAATCCGAAGATCAAAAACCTCCTGCTCCTGCAGGAGAAGTCCCGCGCGCGGCGGGAACAGGGCCTCTTTGTGGTAGAAGGTCGCCGGGAGCTCCAGCACTGCCTCGAGGCCGGCTTCGAGATTGACACGCTGTTTGTCTTGGAAGAAATGGCCGATCAAATCAACTCCCCCGCGCCCCGCGTCATCGCCCTCCCCCGCTCTCTCTTCGAGAAGGTCACCTACCGCGGCGCCACGGAAGGGGTCGTTGCCGAGGTGAGGATCAAGGAGCGCCGGCTGGAAGACCTTACCCTACGGGAGAATCCCCTCATCGTCGTCATCGAAGGCGTAGAGAAGCCGGGCAACATCGGCGCCATCCTGCGGAGCGCGGATGCCGCCGGAGCCGACGCCATGCTGGTCTGCGATCCCCTCACCGACCTCTGGAATCCCAACCTCATCCGCGCCTCCCTCGGCGGGATCTTCACTGTCCCCACCGTCGCCTGCACCTCGGAAGAGGCTATTTCCTTCCTCCAGGCCCGTGGCATCGCCATCCTCACCGCCCAGCTGCAGGACTCCGAGCTTTACTACGACACCCCGATGACCGGCGGCACCGCCCTCGTAATGGGCACCGAGTCCACTGGCCTCACCGATCGCTGGCGCAAGGCCGCTACCGCCCATATCCGCATCCCGATGCAGGGGCAACTCGACTCGCTGAACGTCAGCGTCTCGACCGCCATCCTCCTCTACGAGGCCGTCCGTCAGCGGCAACCCCGATGAAGCGCCTCACCTTTCCCCTGTTACTCCTTGCATTGCTCTGCGGATGCGATGGAGAGGATATCCCGACCCGACCCGGGGTAAAGGTCATCGTCCCACCGGAATTGGAAGATTACACCCCTCTCCCGCTGGAAACCCGGGAAGCCGGCCTTCAGCCGATGACGGGGATTGTCCTCTGGACCGACAACGACGACGCTGCCACGGACGCCATTCAACTCGAATTCGCCTATATGCTGTACAGCGATGTCTGCAAGGCCAAAGACACCTACGACTGGACCTGCGTAGAGTCACGGCTCGACGCAGTGGCGGCCCGGCGTCACCAGGCCGTCCTTCGCTTCCGCTACACCTACGTCGGAGAGGAATGCGCCGTGCCGGATTACATCAAAGCGCTGCCGGAGTATGAAGAGACCGTCGGAGAAAGCGAGGGTAAGCAGACCGACTTCCCCGACTGGAGATGTGCAGAACTGCAGCGGTTCCACCTGGATTTCTACCGGCGGTTTGCCGAAAGATATGACAAAGATCCGCGGCTGGCCTTCCTGGAGACCGGATTCGGCCTCTGGGCGGAATATCACATCTACGACGGGCCTTTCATCCCGGGCCGGACATTCCCTTCCAAAGCCTTCCAGGCTGAATTCCTCCGGGGGATGGACATTTGGTTCAAAGAGACGCCCTGGTGCATTTCCATCGATGCGGCCGATCCTGCTTATGGCCCCTTCCAGACCGACCCGGATCTGCTCGAAGGGCGTTTCGGCAATTTCGACGATTCGTTCCTCTGCAAGGATCATGATGACTACAATGCCTCCTGCTGGCGTTTCTTCGGGGAAGACCGATACCGCCGCTCCCCCCTTGGCGGGGAATTCAGTTATTATTCCAATTTTGACCAAAAGCACGCGCTGGACAGGAAGGGATTCCGCGGAAGGACGTTTGAAGGGGAAGCCGCAAAATACCACCTAAGCTTCATCATCGGCAACGACCAGCCGGCGTTTCAAAGCCTCGCGCGGATCCGGGAAGCGGGGATGGCGACGGGGTACCGATTTGTCGTGAAGGCGTTCCGGGCCAAGGGGACGAAGGCGGCCGTGTTCGTAGCGAATGAAGGCGTCGCACCCGTTTACCGGGATGCTTTCCTCGTGGTGGACGGCATTCAGGGGGAATTCAACCTGCGGGAACTGATGCCCGGAGAGGGCCGGTGGATATCCCTGACGCTTCCTGCTCCTCCGAACACCCCCGCTTTTAAAGTCTCCTGCAAACATCTGGTCCAGGGGCAGCAAATTTCTCTTGCAATTTCACCCGAAAATACATAACTTGCAAGACCTAAATATTGTAAAGTTATGTCACTCAACAAAGTTATGCTTATCGGTAACGTTGGACAAGACCCCTCAGTACGTTACCTCGATCAGAATTCCGCTCAAGGGGCAACCAAAGTCGCATCCTTCACCCTCGCCACCACGGAGCGCTACCGCGACCGCAACGGTGAGACCCGTGAAAACACCGAATGGCACAACATCGTCGCCTGGCGCAACAACGCCGATGTCGTCGAACGTTTCGTGCACAAAGGAACCCAGCTCTACATCGAAGGCCGTCTCAGGACCCGTTCCTGGACCGACCAGACCGGCAACAAACGCTACACGACCGAGGTCGTGACCGACACGCTCCAACTCCTCGGTCGCAGACCCGACG
>JAFZAI010000003.1 GCA_017557325.1 Bacteroidales bacterium | reverse complement strand
AGAGGAGAAGGATGGCGCTGTCCGGAAGGTGGCATTCCAGACCTGTCCGGCTGTATGCTCCGAGCGCATTGATATTACGCTGGAGGGTGATACCGTCCGCTGGGTGCAGTACACCCGGGGCTGCCATGGCAATACGCAAGGGGTTGCAGCCCTTTGCGAGGGAATGAAGGTGCAGGATGTGATCGGGCGACTATGCGGCATTGACTGCCATGGCCGCGGCACCTCTTGCCCGGATCAGCTGGCGCGGGCGCTGCGAATCGCGCGCGTCGTGGAAATGGAGCGGCGCTTTGATGCCCTGCATGCCGGCGTGCCCGGGTCGGACCGGGATCGGGCCTTGTTGCAGGAATATATGGATTCGGGAGCCTGGCTTTCGGATTTTGAGGCGGATGAACGGGGGGAATTCCCGGCAGGCCTCAAGCGCGGTGTCTTGAGCGAGGATGGGTTGTACAATCTGTTGCAGGGCTGATGGAGAAGGTTATTTATTTTGCCGGAGGCTGCTTTTGGGGCGTGGCGCACTTCTTCAAGGGTGTCGACGGCGTCGTGAAGGTGACGGCCGGGTATGCCAACGGAGCCCTGGATCACCAGCCCTCTTACGAGGAGGTCTACACCGACCGGACCGGCTTTGCCGAGACGGTGGAGGTGCGGTACGATCCTTCCCGTGTTTCTCTTCCGGAACTCGTGGACCTATATTTTACGGTGGTGGATCCGCTGTCGCTGAACCGTCAGGGCGGCGATGTCGGGACACGTTACAGGACTGGCGTTTACTATGTGTCGGAGGAGGATCTGCCTCTGATCCGGCCCCGTTTCGAGGTGGAATCTGCCCGCCTCGGCGCTCCGCTTTCCGTGGAGTTGGAGCCGCTCCGGTCTTTCTATTCCGCGGAAGAGTATCATCAGGATTATCTGGACAAGCATACGGACGGATACTGTCACATTCCGCTCCCGGCTTTCCGTTATCTGCGATTGTATCAGGACTTAAAGGCCCTGCTGGGTGATGAGCCGGACCGGATCGCCCGGATGGCAACCGTCGCTGCGCTCCTCGGAGAGCGGATGAAATGGCACTGGGTGGGGTTTTACCGGGTGGAGGGTGGCATCGATGCTGGTGCCGCTGAGGGTAGTAGTACACAGATGCTGGTCTTGGGACCGTACTGTGGGCCGCTTGCGTGCCTGCGGATAGGGTATGGAAAGGGCGTGTGCGGTACGGCCTGGAAGGAGCGGCGGACGGTCATTGTCCCGGACGTTGACCGCTTCCCGGGGCATATCGCCTGCAGCAGCCTGTCGCGTAGTGAAATCGTTGTTCCGGTGTATGGGGGAGGGGATGACGTGGTCGCAGTCCTGGACGTCGATTCGGCGGAGCCGGACGCCTTCGGTCCCATCGATGCGCTTTGGCTCGAGAAAATAGCCCGGCTTATCGGCTAGTTTCTTTGTTGTAATCATTTGATAATCAGCAGGTTACTATTTTTCGTGCCCCAAGTTTTGAGGGGTACGAAAAGTGTCATTTTATTTATTTTCAATTAGTTACGATCAACGTGACTTTGTGCGGATTTATTTGTGAGGCTCGGAATTTTTTTGTAAATTTGAGGGTCTGACAAATGCGCGCATGTTTGTCGTGACCTGAACGTATGGAAAGACAATATATAGCACTGTCGGAGCTGCTCGCAGGGTTGAAGGGAATGGTCGCGGAGACCTTTCCGGAGGCATTCTGGGTGAAGGCGGAGATCCGGCAGTATTCGGTCGCTTCGGCCGGGCATTGCTATATGACACTTTCCGAGTCCAGAGGCGGGCGGCAGGTCGCTGAGATCCGCTCCATCATCTGGAAGTGGAAATTCCCCACCATCGCCGCTACATTCCGTCAGGCGACGGGTACTGACCTCAAGGCCGGCATCACCGTGCTGGTGAAGGTGACCTTGAATTTCAGCGAACTTTACGGAATGTCCCTCTACGTAGAGGACATCGATCCGGCCTTTACCCTGGGGGAGCAGGCGCTTGAGCGCAAACGGGCCATCGAGCGGCTCACCAAGGAGGGCTATATGGAAATGCAGAAAGAACTCTGCATTCCGCCGATTCCCTACAACCTCGCCATTATTTCCTCGCCTACGGCGGCGGGTCTGCAGGATTTCCTCAACCATCTGAAGGACAACGACTATGGCTTTGTTTTCAACCCGGTGCTCTTCGAGGCGGCGATGCAGGGTGATGGGGCCTCGGCTTCCGTCGTGGCCGCCTTCGGGCGGATTGCAGCGGCGGAGGAGGCTGCAGGGCGGAATTTTGACGCCGTGCTGATTCTCCGTGGAGGAGGTTCAGAGACGGATTTGGCCTGCTTTGACGACTATGATATGGCGGTGGCGATTGCGACCTGTTCTTCGCCGGTGGTGACGGCTATCGGCCACGACAAGGATCACCACATTGCCGATATGGTGGCCAATGCCTACGTCAAGACGCCCACTGCGCTAGCCGATTTGTTTATCAATGCATACATTGCGGAAGATGAGCGGATTGTTGCGCTGCAGGAACGGGTCGAGGATGGTGTTCGGCGGCGCCTTGACGCGCAGGTTGAGGCGGTCGAGCGCCTTGCCGGCCGCGTTTCCCGCGCGGTGTCGGGCCGGTTTGCCGCTGCTGACCGTGCCCTCCAACTGCTATCATCCCGCATTTCGCGGGGGCTGCTGGCCCGCAGTCACGCCGAGAGTACTCGGCTCACCGAAGTGAGGGGACGGATTATGCGCGGAATGGTGAGCAAGGGGCACGCTGGACAGTCGGCGCTGGAGATGTGCTGGGGGCGGATTACGCGCGGCTTGCTGGCAAAGAGCCATCAGCTGTCGAAGGGGCTGGAGGACCGCGTCTCCAGGCTGCGGTTTGCGGCGGGGTCGCGGCAGGCGATGGCGGCATCGAGGGTGGCGCTGGTGGAGGCCCGTATCGCCGGGGCCGATCCGCGGGAGATCCTCTCGCGCGGCTATGTCCTGGTGACGGGGAAGGACAACCGCCTCCTCAAGTCGACCTCGCGCGTGAGCGTCGGCGACCGCATCGGCGTCCGCTTCTCGGACGGTCACCTCCGCGCGACCGTCAACGAAGTGGCCCGCGACGAAGACGAGCGGCGAAAGGTGTCGACGGCGTAGGGAAGATTCCGGATCAAGTCCGGAATGACGGTAGGGGGGCTTCGTCCAAGAAAACGGCTGAAAACTTGGACGACGAGCGTGAAAAGACCCTGCTGTCCAAGAAATCGGCCGAAAACATGGACGGGGACCTAAGAAGTTAAAAGATTTAGACGATATGGAAGAGCAAAAATTTGATTATGCGGCGGCGATGGCCGAACTGGAGCAGATTGCCGCGAAGGTCGAGGATCCGGCCACGGGCCTCGATGATATAGACGCCCTGGTGGCCCGCTCCAAGGCTCTT
>JAFZAI010000039.1 GCA_017557325.1 Bacteroidales bacterium | reverse complement strand
AGCTCCGCGCCCGCACGGCCGTGAAGGTCGAGGTTGAGGCTGAGGCTGAGGCCGCCGAGCCGGTTGCTGAGGCCGCCGAGCCGGTTGCTGAGGCTGCCCCGGTTGCCGAGGTTGCTGAGCCTGCCGAAGCACCTGCCGAGGCCCCCGAAGCCCCCGTCGAAGCATAAGTTAAACAAAGTAAAACACCAAGAGTTATGGCTATTTCCTTAGCTGACATCAAGAAGCTCCGCGAGATGACCTCTGCGGGTATGATGGATTGCAAGAACGCCCTTACCGAAGCGGAAGGCGATTTCAAGCGCGCCATCGAGATCCTTCGCGAGAAGGGTAAGTCCACCCTCGCCAAGAGGGGTGACAACGAAACCACCCAGGGTGCCGTCCTCAGCCGCATCAACGGCGGCAAGGCGGTCCTCGTCTGCCTCGGTTGCGAGACCGATTTCGTGGCTGCTACGCCCGATTTCAAGAAACTCGCAGGCGAGATCGCGGATGCTGCCATCGCTGCTTTCCCCGCTGACCTTGCTGCCCTGAAGGCCGTGAAGCTCGCCGCTGGTTACACCATCGACGAAGACATCACCAACCAGGCTGGCAAGACCGGTGAGAAGCACGTCCTCGCTTTCTACGGTGCCCTCGAGGCTCCGTTCGTGGCTGAGTACGTTCACTTCAACGGCAAGCTCGGCGCCATCGTCTCCTTCAACAAGGAGGTCCCCGCCGAGATCGCCCGTGGTATTGCGATGCAGGTTGCTTCGATGAATCCCGTTGCCGTGGATCCCGCTTCCGTTCCCGCGGAGGTACTCGAGTCCGAGCGCAACGTCGCCATCCAGAAGACCCGCGACGAGCTCGTTCAGAAGGCCGTTGACGCCGCCCTCAAGAAGGCCGGTATCAACCCCGCCCACGTCGATAGCGAGGATCACATCGAGTCCAACACCGCCAAGGGTTGGCTCACTCCCGAGCAGGCCAATCAGGCTCGCGAAATCATCAAGACCGTCGGTGCCGAGAAGGCTGCAAGCCTCCCGGAGCAGATGATCCAGAACATCGCGAACGGCCGTGTTCAGAAGTTCCTCAAGGAAAGCACCCTCGTCGAGCAGGAGTATCAGCTCTCCGACGACAAGATCTCCGTCGGCGCCGCCCTCGCGGCCGCGGACAAGGAGGCCAAAGTGCTTGCCTTCCGCCGCTTCTCCCTCGCGGACTAAGTGCGTCTTACTTTGTATGCAAAAGCCCGGGCTCAGCGATGAGTCCGGGCTTTCTGTCGTTTTTTGGGTGCGGGCTTATTGCACCGCAATCTGCTTCACCGCTTCGGCCTTGTCGACCGGCTCCTTCTTGGGGAGATGGACGTTCAGCACGCCCTTCTCGACCTTGGCCTCGATCCTTGCGGCGTCTACATCGTCCGGGAGCAGCAGGGTCTGCTGGAATTTCTCGTAGGAGAATTCGCGGCGCAGATAGCGTCCGTGCTTGCGGCCTTCTTTGTTCTCGGTCTTCTTCTCCATTTCGATGTGAAGGTTGCCCTCCGCATCCACGTGGACCTTGAAGTCATCCTTGTCTAAACCAGGCGCGGCGAGTTCCACGTCGTACTCTTTCTCATTCTCGATGACATTGATGGCAGGGGCGGTATAGGTAGGTCTCTCCATCCAGCTGTTGTCAAAGAAATCATTGAAGATGTCGGGCATCCAGCTATCGGTAGTTCTTCTGACAGGTAACATAATGCAAAGGTTTTAAGCATTCCGGTTTCGGGCTGTCCTGCAGGACCCTATTCCCGGGAATCCTTCCGGATTCGCCAGCAGAAATGGCAAAACCGGGACCACTTGCCCCATCCGGCCATTTTGGCACAAAAATGCGCCAGAATGGCTTATTTTCCTGCCAGAGAGCTATTTATTTAATGCCTTCTGCAATCTCGAGTAGATAGTCAGAGATCATCTGGGCCTTCTCCTTCAGACAAGAATTGTAGATCAAGTGAATATAAGCTGTTCCTTCATCTGACTTAATAATGATGGGTTTGTCTTCGACCTCAAGCGAGGGGAAGAGAAGGGCCCCTTTTTGAAACAGGATGGAGAAAAGACGATTTCGGTATTCTGCAGGTTGGATATTATGGGACGGGCGAATATGAGGAATGGGGTTAATTTCGTCGCAGTAATAGTAGAGAATGGCATTTGGATTCTCCGAAAGAAATTTTCCGATACTGGTCGCAATTTGCAGAAGTGTTTTCCAGTCAGCATAAAAATCCCCTTGTTGGCGGACGAGACTTATGTCCACCAATTCAATGCCGGCTAAATCCGTTGCAATATCCCCGAGAGCCTCTTCTGAAAAAGAAGAGAGGGAAACTCTAATCTCGTTTCCCTCTCTGAAAAAAATCGAAAAAGAAATCTCCATCAGACGCTTACACTAAAGGTACACTCTTTCATCTCGCTCAGTTTCTTTTGCTGTGCGAGTTTCTGCTCCCGTAATTTTCCGACAAGTTGCTGGAACTTCTCGGAAGGATGCTCGATAACGAGAGTTTCTGTTTTGTCGTTCCTCTTCATATCCATAACCTTTTCTGCAAAGATAGGGAGTTTTTATTTACAAACAATTCTTTTCGTAGAAAACTTTTTTGTAATAAATAAAGACTTTCCTAATTTTGTGGAGTCGTATTAGCAGCGGACATAGGTTTTGCCTACTAATTTTATAAAGAAATTAATGAAAACAATCTGATGAAGAGATTATTTGTAATTGTTTTGTTGGGAGTATTAATCTTTCCTCTAAAGGGGCAGAATTTGATGAATACGGCGATGGGAACCAATGGCCCTGTCGGAGAACTGTTGTTCGATCAAGACTCAAATGGGGTAATAGAATATTGTGGCATTGTTGAACCGGACTTGTCAGCAGATGTGATTTTTGGACTGGCAAAGGAGTTTCTCCATTTTGCGCAGAAGAAGTATAATGCAGAAGTTTCTGATTTGTTCGAGGGGATTACGAAGATTGCCTGTAATGTGGAATTGTCCGTAGGCAAAAAATACATAGATGTCCCTTTAGTTGGGACGTGGCAAAAAGCGGCAAGTACTGTTTCCTTCAGCGTCCTTATTGAGGTTCGTAATGGAAGATATCGTTATACGCTGTCTGATTTTATCACAGATCGCTGGCGTATTCCTGGGGATGGCAAGGACAATGGACAGTCAAATGTTATCCATTGGCAACGAGTTAATAGTCTAAAGAAGGAAATGGTTAAGTCAAAGGATAAGGATGAAGTTTATGAGATGATCGAGAGCGAGGAAAGAGCCTATAGGATGGAATATAAGGCCGTAATGGATTTTTTAGACGGAATAAAGACATTTACTGAAGCAACAGTTGACTTTTGAAATACTGTCAGTTCCTTCGACCAGCTCCGGGACCGGCGCGCCCAATCGTGCAATGCGACGCACGAGTAGGCGCGAAAACACCCCATTCTCGCACCCAATCATACATCTGAATGCACGATTAGGCACAGTATAACTATTTTGCGTAGGCGGGAGTATATCCGTCTCACTCCGGAGTAGTCCGGCTGATCCAGCGGATCTCCGGGTCCCGGCGCCACCAGGAGAGCTGTTTTTTGGCGTAGTGGCGGGTGTTGCGGGCGATGAGGCGGCGGGCTTCGGGGAGGTCGATAGCGCCGTCGAGGTACTGGAAGATCTCCTGGTAACCGACGGTCTGGAGGGCGGGGAGGTCGCGGTACTGCGAGAGGCCACGGACCTCGTCGACGAGGCCTTCGGAGAGCATCCGGTCGGTGCGGGCATTAATGCGGGCGTAGAGTTCTTCCCGGGGAAGGTCCAGTCCGATCTTCTCGATGGTGAAGCTGCGAGGCTTCACGACACCGGTCTTAAAGGAAGAGAAAGGCCTACCCGTCATCAGGCAGACTTCCAGGGCGCGGATGACCCGCTGGCCGTTGCGGAGGTCGATGATCTCACAAGTGGCGGGGTCCAGGGCCCGCAGCCGTTCCACCAGCGGCTCTACCCCTTCGGTCTTCCAGGTATGCATTAATTCAGCCCGAAGGGCGGGATCTGCATCCGGGAACTGGTCCAGTCCCCGGCAGACGGCGTTGATGTAGAACATCGAGCCGCCGCACATCACGAGCTGCTCGTGGCCTTCGTCGAAGAGTCGCTCCAGCAGCGCGATGGCGTCGGTTTCGTAGTCGCCGGCGGTGTACATCCGGGTGACGGATTCGGTCTGGATAAAATAATGCTTCACTTCGGCGAGCAGTTCCGGAGAGGGAACGGCCGTGCCGATGCGCATTTCGCGGTAGATCTGCCGGGAATCACAGGAGATGACCGGGGAGCCCAGCTTACGGGCCAGGGCGGCGGCATAATCCGTCTTGCCGGATGCCGTGGGGCCGAGAACGATCCGTAGATGCCTCACTCGTTCTCGTCGTAGATTTCCTGGCCGTCCTCGTCGGAATCTTCTTCCTCCTCGTCCTCGTCGTCGAGGTCGAAATCGTCGTCATCATCATCCCAGCCTTCCTCGCCCGGGAGATGCTTCTCCTCCGGCGGAAGGTCTTCAAAGGCGACGTAGCCATTCTCGAATTCGAGGGGAATGGGGCCCTTGGTATCGGTCAGAAGGGGGAAGAGCGGAGAAATCTTCTTCCCGGGGACCTCTTCCTCGAAGGTGATATTGACACTCTTTCGGGAGGTGACATCGTAGAAATAGACGAAAGAGACGACCCCGGCCGCCCGTGTCTGCTTGAGGGTGATGTTATCGACCGTGCCGCTGCCGAGGTCGAACAGACCGTAGCGGGCAACGACGCCTTCCTTCTCGTCCAAGGCCTTGAAGAGAATGAGCTGGTCCTGGGGGAATTCGAGGTCGGAACGGAGCTGCTTGTGGAAGGTATAAAGCGTCGTCTCCGCATCCAGCTCGTAGACACGGAAGAAACCTTTGATGCCGGTAAGGGTAACCCTGTATTTGAACGTCATAGTGTCAAAAATTCAAAACCGCAATCCAAAGGTAAGAAATAATTGTGAAAGGAAGTTGAAGGAAGTGAAAAAAATTGTAAATTAGCGGAAAAGTGGAGATTTGCGACGCATACCGGAGCGTGGCCGCACGGGCCGAGGGACTGTTCAAGGACAACGGTTCCCGTTTCATCGCCTTCATCTATCCCGTTGAGACGGAAGAAGAGGTCCGCGAAATCGTCTCCGGCCTTCGGAAGGAATACCACGATGCCCGTCACCATTGCTATGCCTATCGGCTTGGTTACAAGGGGGATGTATTCCGCGCCAGCGACGACGGCGAACCTTCCGGCAGTGCCGGGCGGCCCATTCTCGGGCAGATCGATTCGGCCGGCTTGAGCGACGTTCTCGTCGTGGTGGTCCGCTATTTCGGCGGCATTAAGCTCGGCATTCCCGGACTGATCCGTGCCTACAAGACGTCCACTGCCGATGCCATTGCCCATGCGACGGTCGTGGAGAAGGTGGCCGGCCGCCATTTCCGGCTCGATTTCGGTTATCTTGCGATGAATGCCGTCCAGAAGGTGCTCAAGGATCTGGATCTCCCGCAGAAGGATCAGGATTTCGGAGAGCGGTGCTCGCTCCTTACGCGAGTGCGGCTTTCGCTGGAAGAGACTTTCCGGGAAAGGATTTCCCAGATTCCCGATTGCAACGTATCGGAATAATTGTTAAATTTGCTCAAAATAGACCTTATAATTATGAAAAAACACGTATTCAATGCCGGACCCTGCCTGCTGCCGCAGGAGGTTTACGACAAAGCGATCGAAGCGATTAAGGATTTCAAGGGAACGGGCGTCAGTGTCCTTTCCATTTCCCACCGGACCAAGGAGTGGGAAGAAACGATGAATGAGTGCCGCGCTCTCTGGCGGGAGCTGCTCCATATTCCGGATACCCACGAGATCGTATTTCTCGGCGGCGGCGCTTCGCTGCAGTTCCTCTACGTGGCGATGAACCTGCTGGAGAAGAAGGCCGTCTACCTGGAGACCGGCGTCTGGGCCAAGAAGGCCCTCAAGGAGGCCAAGGGATTCGGCGAGGCCTATGCCATCGCTTCCAGCGCCGACAAGAATTACAGCTATATTCCCAAGGGCTATGAAATTCCCGCGGACGCGGATTATTTCCATATCACCACCAACAATACCATTTACGGTACCGAGATTAAGGAGGATTATGACAGCCCCGTTCCGCTCGTGGCGGATATGTCCTCCGACATTATGAGCCGTCCGGTGGACGTGTCGAAGTACGCCCTGATCTATGGCGGCGCCCAGAAGAATGTCGGCCCTGCCGGCGTCATCTTCGCCATCATCCGGAAGGATGCGCTCGGAAAGGTCAGCCGCTACCTCCCGACGATGATCGATTACCGTACGCACATCGACAAGGAGAGTATGTTCAATACCCCGCCGGTGTTCTCCATTTTCGTGATGAATG
Organism: Bacteroidales bacterium; assembly: GCA_017557325.1. GTDB lineage: Bacteria > Bacteroidota > Bacteroidia > Bacteroidales > UBA932 > Cryptobacteroides. The sequence continues at coordinate 17,285 of JAFZAI010000039.1, read as the reverse complement.
AGACGCTTAAGTGGATCAAGGCCCAGGGCGGCGTCGAGGCGCTCCATAAAATGAATCAGGCCAAGGCGGATCTGCTCTACGGCGAGATCGACCGCAACAAGATCTTCGTCGGTACGGCTGCGAAGGAGGACCGTTCCATTATGAATGTCTGTTTCGTGATGGCCCCCGGCTTTGAGGATCTGCAGGATGAATTCATGGCCTTCGCCAAGGAGCGGGGAATGGTCGGCATCAAGGGCCACCGCAGTGTGGGCGGCTTCCGTGCCTCCATTTACAACGCCTGCTCGCTGGAAGATGTCCAGGCGCTCGTGGACTGCATGCAGGAATTTGAAAAATTACACGCATAATGAAGGTTTTAGTTGCAACCCAGAAGCCCTTTGCGGCCGTCGCTGTCGAAGGGATTAAAAAGATTCTCGTAGAGGCAGGCCACGAGGTGGTGCTGCTGGAGAAATATGCGGAGCAGGCCGACCTCGTCGCCGCGGCGGCGGATGCCGAGGCGATGATCATTCGCTCCGACAAAGTGACCGCTGAGGTAATTGCAGCGGCCCCGAAGCTTAAGATCGTCGTGCGCGCTGGCGCGGGGTATGACAATGTTGACCTGGCCGCGGCTACGGAGCATGGCGTCGTGGTGATGAACACCCCGGGCCAGAATTCCAACGCCGTGGCGGAGCTTGCCATCGCGATGATGATCTTTATGGCCCGCACGCAGTTTACGCCGGCGACCGGCAGCGAAGTGCAGGGCAAGCGGCTGGGTATTCAGGCCTTCGGCAACGTCGGCCGCCTCGTCGGTGCCAAGGCCAAGGCCCTCGGGATGGAAGTGCTGGCCCTCGATCCGTTCCTGACGGATGAGCAAATCATCGCGGGCGGCGCTTCTCCGGTCCATTCCGTCGAGGAGCTCTATGCTTCGTCTGATTACGTCTCAGTCCATATTCCGGCCCTGCCGGCCACGCTCAAAAGCATTGGCTATGATTTGATCACGAAGATGCCGAAGGGTGCCGTGCTTGTCAATACCGCCCGCAAGGAGGTTATTGACGAAGACGGGCTTCTCCAGGCGCTGGAAGATCGTCCGGACCTCAAGTACGTCACCGACGTGATGCCCGACAACTACGCCCTCCTCCAGGAAAAGTTCGGTCTCCGTGTCTTTGCGACGCCCAAGAAGATGGGGGCCCAGACCTCCGAGGCCAACATCAACGCCGGCCTCGCCGCCGCCCGCCAGATCGCCGACTTCTTCGCCACCGGCTCCACCCGCTTCCAGGTCAATAAATAGATTTTATCACTATGATTCGCGTAAAACCGTTTGCGGCGATTCGACCGCCGAAGGGCATCGTGACGGAAGTCGCGGCGCCGCCGTATGATGTACTGAATTCCGCCGAGGCGAAGGCGATGGCGGGGGAGAAATCCCTGCTGCACATTACCAAGCCAGAGATTGACTTTGACCCGATTGCCGACGAGCATTCCAAGCCCGTTTACGATAAGGCCGTGGAGAACTTCAAGGCCTGGAAGGAGCGTGGCTGGCTTGTTAGGGAAGACAGGGAGAAATACTATGTCTACGCGCAGACGATGGCCGGCCGGACCCAGTACGGCCTCGTGCTCTGCGCCCATACGGACGACTACGCCGAGGGCCGCATCAAGAAGCACGAACTCACCCGCAAGGACAAGGAAGACGACCGGATGATCCACGTCCGCATCCAGAACGCCAATATCGAGCCCGTATTCTTTGCTTATAAGGACAACGCGGAGCTCGCGGAGATCATCGCCCGGGAGTCTGCCGGCGAGCCGGAATACGACTTCGTCGATGAGAATGGTTTCGGGCACCATTTCTGGGTGATTGAAGACGATGCCGTCAATGCCCGCATCACGGAGATATTCACCACGCAGGTGGATGCATTCTACGTGGCGGATGGTCATCATCGCACGGCCGCTGCCGCCCGTGTCGGCGCCGAGAAACGTGCTGCCAATCCGCACCATACCGGCGAGGAGGAGTACAACTGGTTTATGGCCGTTTGCTTTCCCGAATCCCAGCTCAAGATTATCGATTACAACCGCGTGGTGAAGGACCTGAACGGGCTCTCCCCGGAAGGATTGCTGAAGGCGCTGGAGGAGGATTTTGAAGTGAGGGAGATTTCGGATCAAGCCCGGAATGACGGTAGTGTCGCTCCGACGCGGCTGCATCAGTTCTCGATGTACCTGGGTGGGAAATGGTATCATCTGGATACAAAACCGGGCCGCTATGATGACAGCGACCCGATCGGTGTACTGGATGTGACCGTCCTTTCAAACCTGGTGCTCGACAAGATTCTCGGCATCAAGGACCTGCGGACCGACAAACGCATCGACTTCGTCGGCGGCATCCGCGGTCTCGGCGAACTCTCCCGCCGCGTCGACAGCGGTGAAATGGCCGTAGCCTTCGCCCTTTATCCCGTCTCGATGCAGCAGCTCATCGACATTGCCGATACTGGCAACATTATGCCGCCCAAAACGACCTGGTTCGAGCCTAAGCTTCGTTCCGGGCTCGCCATCCACTCGCTGGATGCGTAAAGTGCAAATATTTGGAATACAGCTTGTTACTGAAAAGACCTTACTCAAAATCGAGTAAGGTCTTTTCGGTAATTTGTTGACTGTCAGCGCATTGTATTTTGCGCGGAGCTTTAGAACGGGAGATCGTCGTCGTCGGGTTCGGCGGCAGGGATGTCGTCCAGGCCGGGCATCGGGGCGGCGGGTGCAGGCGCCGAAGCGGCACTATATGCCGCAGGTCCTTCGACATGCTCAGGACCCCGCGCAGCATTGTCGGCTGCGGTGCCAGCGGCTGATCCGGCCGGCGTGATGCGCCATACGCGGAGGTCGTTGTACCACTTGCCGTTGTATTCACGGCCGCGGACGTTAAAAGCCACCTTGACGGCGTCGCCGACCTGGAACTGGCCGAGGTCCTTGACCTTGTCGCTGCCCCAGGCGGTGAAACAGACGGATGTGGGGAAGTTTCCGTCCTGATATTCCAGAACGAAATCCTGTCTTTCCCAAAGTCCCCGTGCAGATTGTCCACTCTGCACGGGGAGCTTCAGGGAGATTTTTCCTTCAATCTCCAGATTGGCCATAGGACTTATTTTTTCTTCTTGGTGTCCTTGGGCTCTTCCTTCGGGACGAAGGTACCGACCTTGGTGAGCTCGATCTCGAATACGAGGGTCTCGTTCGGGCCGATCGGGCTGCCGTAGCGGCGGTTGTCCTGCTCGCCATAGCCGAGGTCAGCGGGGATGTAGAGGATGGCCTTGCCACCTTCACCGAGGAGCTTGACGCCCTCGCCGAAGCCCTTCACCACGCGACCGGGGGTGAACTGTGCCGGGGAACCTTCGCGGCTCTGGTCGAAGACCTTACCGTCGATGAGGGTGCCCTTGTAGTTGACCCATACGGTGTCCTCGTCGCTGACGGCTTTCTTGTCGTTGCCGGGCTCGATGATCTTGTACTGAAGACCGCTCTCGGAGACCTCGATGCTGTCCTTGGCCTTGTTGGCCTCGAGGAAGGCGTCACCTTTCTCCTTGTTGAGGGCCTTGGTGTACTCACTGCGCTTGCCCATGAAGTCCTGCATCACCTCGTCGATCATCTCGGGAGCGATCCGGAACTGCTTGCTGAACGTGGAGTCACGCTGGTCGCCCTCAGCCTTGATCATGTCCTTGATGCCTTTGAGGAACTGGTTGAAGTTGAGCTGACCGAAGTCGTTGCCCTTGATCCACTGGCCGATGTTGGTGCCGAGCAGATAGCTGGCGGAGTCAACCTGGGATGCGGAGGGAAGGAGGTCGCGGACTTCCTTGCTGCCTTCGACTTTCTGGGTGTTGGTGCAGGCGACGGCGAGAATGACGGCCGCCACGCTTGCGATAATGGAATTGAGTTTCATTGTACTTATAATTTTAATATCGTTTCTTCTCAACGAAAAAGCCCACAAAGATACAAAAATTTCTTGACAATTCAAGTTTTGGGCGATTCCATTAAAATTATTTGGGATTGAGGGAATTATTCCGTAAATTAGTAAGGTAATTTGTAAAAATGATGGTTCCGGACACCGACATACTGCATTCCAAACTCAAAGAATTCTTTGGCTATGATGCGTTCAAGGGGGGGCAGGAGGAGATTATCAAACATCTCGTCTCGGGCCGTAACGCCTTTGTCCTGATGCCTACCGGCGGCGGCAAATCGCTTTGCTACCAGCTCCCGGCCCTGGTGATGGAGGGAACGGCCATCGTGATTTCGCCGCTCATCGCCCTGATGAAGAACCAGGTGGACGCCATCCGGGGCTTCGTTGCAGGCAATGACGGCATTGCCCATTTCCTCAATTCCTCCCTCAGCCGTCCGCAGATTGCCGATGTGCGGGAAGACCTCCTGAAAGGCATCACCAAACTCCTGTATGTCGCGCCGGAGTCGCTCACCAAGGATGAGAACATTTCCCTCCTGAAGGAAATCAAAATATCCTTTTATGCCGTCGACGAGGCGCACTGCATCTCGGAATGGGGCCACGACTTCCGTCCGGAATACCGCCGCATCCGCACCATCATCGAAGAGATTCAGCCGGCTCCCGTCATTGCCCTGACGGCCACGGCGACCCTCAAGGTTCAGAGCGACATTCTCAAAAATCTCCGTATCCAGGACGCCCGCATCTTCAAGGATTCCTTCAACAGGCCCAACCTCTACTACGAGGTTCGCGACAAAGTGGATCCGGAGAAGGACATCATCAAATTCATCCGGTCAAATCCCGGCAAGTCCGGTATCATCTATTGTCTTAGCCGCAAAAAGGTCGAGCAGCTCGCCCAACTCCTGAACATCAACGGCATCAAGGCCCGTCCTTACCACGCCGGGCTCGACGCCAAGACCCGCACCGAGAACCAGGACCTCTTCCTGATGGAGGAGATCGACGTCATCGTCGCCACCATCGCCTTCGGGATGGGCATCGACAAGCCCGATGTCCGTTTTGTCATCCACTACGACATTCCCAAGAGCCTGGAAGGCTATTACCAGGAGACGGGACGCGCCGGACGAGACGGCCAGGAAGGCCTCTGCATCACGTACTACAGCTACAAGGATATCCTCAAACTGGAGAAATTCATGCAGGGCAAGCCTATCGCCGAGCAGGAGATCGGCCGCCAGCTCCTCGCCGAGACGGAGGCGTACGCGGAGTCGAACCAGTGCCGCCGGAAACTCCTGCTGAATTATTTCGGGGAGGATTATCCCCAGGACAACTGTGGTTCCTGCGACAACTGCATCCATCCCAAGGCCCGCTTCGACGGGCGCGCGGAGATGGCCCTCGTCCTGCGTCTGGTCGAGTCGCTTCCGGAGCATTTCAAGATCGATCACCTTTCCTCCATCCTTGCAGGAGAGGAAACGGCGATGATCAAGTCTTACAAGCACGACGAAATTTCGTTCTTCGGCGCAGGCAAGCCGCACTCCTCCCGTTTCTGGGCAATGGTCATCCATCAAGGGCTGATCCTTCATCTGCTGGAAAAGGAGATAGAGACCTACGGCCTGATCTTCGTAACCCGTGCCGGGAAGAAGTTCCTCGCCGATCCCTACGAAGTCATGCTGGTGGAAGACCGGGAATTCTCGGATACCGAAGACGAGGATCCGATGAATTCGGCGGCGGCCGTCCGCGGCGGCGGAGGCGGCGACCCCATCCTTCTCGCGATGCTCAAGGATCTCCGCAAGGACGTTTCCCGCAAGCTGGGGCTCCAGCCCTGGATCATCTTCTCCGACCCGTCGCTGGAGGATATGTCGATCCTCTACCCGATGACCCTTGAGGAGCTGCGCGGCTGCCAGGGCGTCGGTGAGGGGAAGGCGAAAAAATTCGGCCGGGAATTCGTCGAACTGATTGCCAAATACGTGGAGGAAAACGAGATCGAGCGGCCGGACGATTTCGTGGTCAAGTCCATTGCGTCCCCGTCCTCCAACAAGGTCTTCATCATCCAGAGCATCGACCGCCGTCTGCCTCTGGAGGATATTGCGACGGCCAAAGGGCTGGAAATGAGTGAATTGATGTCGGATATCGAGGCCATCGTCTCCTCCGGCACCAAGCTCAACCTCAATTACTGCATCCGGGAGATGATGGACGAGGAGGTGATGCAGGAGATTTACGACTATTTCCGGGACGAAGCGGAGTCCGACTCGCTGGAGGAAGCGATGAGGGTCCTCGGTCCGGATTATGAAGAAATGGAAATCCGTCTCGTGAGGCTCAAATTCCTCTGCGAGGTGGCAAATTAGAAGGCAATATGATATTTTTTGGCTATAAAAGCAGGACGCACCGTATCATCCGGGACGTAATCTTCATCGTCCTCGGCGTGCTTTTCCTGTTCTTCCCCGATACGTGGTTCTCCGCGACTGCCCTGATTGTCGGCATCCGGATTCTCGGCGTGGTCCTGTTGATGCTCGGCGCCCTGGAAGTCATCGTCCTCCTGGGGGCGATGTCCCTGACCGGCGTGGGATTTATGCCGTTCCTCCTGGCTGTCGGTACGGTGCTGTTCGGTTTTGCGATGCTGTTTGCCGACAGGGAGGGCAATTACTGGTTCATCAAGCTGATTTCCGGTCTGGCCCTATTGTGGTATGGCCTGTCGGACCTCCTATCGGGTTGGAAGATCAGCAAGGCCGTGGATGAATATGAAATCCACCGCACCAAGGAGCCGGATCCCCAGCCGGAGGAGGAAGGATTTGATGATTTGGATCTCGGCTCGGTCAAGGAAGTTGAATATCGCAAGGAGGATTAGCGCGTGATTCCCCAGGAGACCGTCGGCCAGATCGTGGAGACCGCCCGCATCGAAGAGGTGGTCGGGGATTTCGTGTCGCTGAAACGGCGGGGGAGCGACTTTGTCGCCTGCTGCCCGTTCCACAACGAGAAGACCCCTTCCTTCCACGTTTCCCCGAGCCGAGGCATCTACAAATGCTTCGGTTGCGGGAAGGCCGGTTCTTCGGTCAATTTTCTGATGGAATACGAGCACCTCACCTACGTTGAGGCCCTCCGCTATTTGGCGAAGAAGTATCATATCGAGATCCAGGAGCGGGAAGAGACGGCGGAGGATATCGCCCGCCGCCAGCGCAGCGAGAGCGTCCACCTCGCGGCGGAGTTCGCCCAGAAATTTTTCGTGGACAGCCTGCAGCAGGAGGAAGGAAGGGCCATCGGTCTCCAGTACTTCCATTCCCGCGGTCTGGAGGACGAGACCATCCTGAAATACGGCCTCGGCTGGTCGCCCCGGACCCGAAATTCCCTGCTGGAAGCGGCCCGGGCGGCCGGATACAAGGATGAATACCTGGTTGCCGCCGGTGTCGTCATCCAGCGCGAAGACGGCACCCTCTGCGACCGCTTCTGGGACCGGGTGATGTTCCCGTTCCATACCGTCAGCGGCCGCGTGGTCGGTTTCGGCGGCCGGACGCTCAAGAAGGATCACGGGGGGATGAAATACGTCAATTCGCCCGAAAGCGAACTCTACGTCAAGAACCAGATCCTCTACGGCCTCTATTTCGCCAAGAACGAAATCTCCCGCACCGGCAAATGCTACCTTGTTGAGGGCTACCTGGACGTGCTGTCGATGCATCAGCTCGGCATCACCAATGTGGTGGCTTCCAGCGGCACCTCCCTGACTGACGGCCAGGTTTCGCTCCTGAAACGCTTCACGGAGAACGTCACCATTATGTACGACGGTGACAGCGCCGGCATCCACGCCGCCCTCCGCGGGATCAATATGATCCTGCGCGAGGGAATGAACGTGAAGATCGTGCTGCTGCCCGACGGGGACGATCCCGATTCCTTCGCCCAGAAGCATACGCTGGAGGAAGTGCAGGAATTCATCGCGGAACATGAGCAGGATTTCATCGGCTTCAAATGCGACCTCCTGCTGGAGGATGCGGCCGGGGATCCGCTCAAGAAGGCCGAACTCATCAACGACATCGCCGACACGATCTCGGAGATTCCCGACCCGATCAAGCGCTCCACCTATACGGAGGCGGTTTCCGCCAAATTCCGGGTCGATCCCGACCTCATCCTCTCGCGCATCGGCAAGACGCGCCGTTCCCGCCAGAAACCCACTCCGGGCCAGCCCCGGACGGATCAGCCGGGCCCGGAGCCAGAGATCTCCCGGCCTGACGAGCAGGAGCAGCCGCGTGCCGTCCGTGACGAGAACGAAATCCTCGCGCCCGGCGAACGGGAGCTCCTCGCCTTCATCCTTCGGGAAGGATGCGAGCCGCTGGTATTTCCCACGGATTCGGAATTCTACAGCCCCGATGGCGTCCAGACCGTGGCCGAATTTATCGACGACGCCCTGGCCTCCGACGACGTGCAATTCTCAAACACTGCCTACCGGGAGACCTACGAGGCCTATTTTGCCCACTATGATGCGGGGGAGGACCAGAAAACGATCATCCTCCAGCTGCTTTCCGGGGAGAATCTTCGGATTTCCCAGGTCGTCGCCGACCTGTCCGTGGAGAAATTCCAGCTCACCGTGCGGGATTTCGAGAAGTCGCTCACGGCGAAGGGCTCCTGGCTGGCTTCATACGTGCCCCGGGCCATCCTTGCGTATCAGGACAAACGGGTAGACGCCCGTCTCAGCACCCTCCGGCGGGATCTGATGACCGCTACGGGCGACGACCAGATCCGCATTCTGGATGAAATCGGCCGGGCCAACGCCCTCAAACGCAAAATCAAAATCAAATTAGGAAGAGAAAAATAATGGAGAAGAAGTTTCAAAGAACCCTCGTAACCTGCGCACTCCCGTACGCGAACGGTCCGGTCCATATCGGGCATCTGGCCGGGGTGTATGTCCCCGCGGATATTTATGTAAGGTATTTGCGTATGCGGGGGGAGGATGTCCTGTACGTTTGCGGCTCCGACGAGCACGGCGTTCCCATTACTATTAAGGCCAAGAAGCGCGGAGTTACGCCCCAGGACGTGGTGGACGAGTATCACAATATCATCAAGAAGTCCTTCACGGACCTCGGGATCAATTTTGACATCTATTCCCGGACGACGTCCGCCGTGCACGCGAAGACGGCCTCGGCCTTCTTCCGCAAACTCTATGATGAGGGCAAGTTCGTCACCCGCGAGAGCGAGCAATATTATGACGAGGAGGCGAAGACTTTCCTTGCCGACCGCTACATCACCGGCACCTGCCCCAAGTGCGGCAATCCCAATGCCTACGGCGACCAGTGCGAGAAATGCGGCAGCACGCTGAGCCCCGAGGAACTCCTGGATCCGAAGTCGGCCCTGAGCGGCAGCGCTCCCGTCAAGAAGAAGACAAAGCATTGGTACCTGCCGTTGGACCAGTATGAGCCCTGGCTCCGGGACTGGATCCTGGAGCAGCACAAAGAGTGGCGCTCCAACGTGTACGGCCAGTGCAAGAGCTGGCTGGACGGCGGCCTGCAGCCCCGCGCCGTGAGCCGCGACCTCGACTGGGGCATTCCGCTTCCGATCGATGATGCTGAAGGGAAGGTGCTCTACGTGTGGTTCGACGCCCCGATCGGCTACATCTCCAACACACGGGAGTTGCTTCCCGCATCCTGGGAGAAGTGGTGGAAGGATCCGGAGACGCGCCTCGTCCACTTCATCGGCAAGGACAACATCGTTTTCCACTGCATCGTCTTCCCGTCGATGTGCAAGGGGGAGGGAGAATACATCCTCACCGACAATGTCCCCGCCAACGAATTCCTCAACCTCGAGGGCGACAAGATCTCCACGTCGCGCAACTGGGCCGTCTGGCTCAACGAATACGTCGAGCGCTTCCCCGGACAGGAGGATGTGCTTCGCTACGTGCTCTGCGCCAATGCGCCCGAGACGAAGGACAATGACTTCACCTGGAAGGATTTCCAGCAGCGCAACAACAGCGAACTGGTGGCTATCTTCGGCAATTTCGTCAACCGGGCGGCCGTGCTGACCGGCAAGTATTTCGGCGGGCGCGTTCCGGGTAACCTGAAGCCCGAGCCGATTGACGCCGAGACGTTGGCACAGATTCTTCCCTGCAAGGAGGCTTTGGAGAAGAATCTGGAGACCTTCCATTTCCGCGAGGCGCTCAAGGCCGCGATGGAGATTGCCCGTATCGGCAACAAATACATCTCTGACACGGAGCCCTGGAAGATCGCCAAGACCGATATGGACCGTACGGCATCCATCCTCTTTACCTGTCTCCAGATCTGTGCCGATCTCGCCATCGCTTTCGAGCCGTTCACGCCGTTCAGCGCGGAGAAGCTCCGCGGTATCCTCCGGGTCGGCCTCAAGGCCGGCCGCGATTACCGCGCGGGCGAAGTGGATCCCGCTCTCGCCGGCCTCAAGGGCTCGGCGGGGGAGAACCTCTACGTCCCCGGCGACGGCAAGGCGCTGCACACTGCCCCCGTCATCCCGGCCATCACCTCCGTCATCCCCGACCTGATCGGGGATCTCACCCTCTCCTGGTCCGACCTCGGCCGCACCGACATCCTCCCCGAGGGCCACGCGCTCGGTGAAGTGAGTCTCCTCTTCCAAAAGATCGAGGACGACGTGGTGGAGCGCGAAGTCGGCATCCTCCAGGCGACCAAGGCGGCGAACGAGGCGGCGGCAAAGGCTGCCGAGGCTGCTGAGGCCGCCAGGAAGGTCGAGCCGCAGAAGAGCGAAGTGACCTTTGACGATTTCGGCAGGATGGACATCCGGACGGCGACCGTCCTCGCCGCGGAGCGCGTTCCCAAGACCGACAAGCTCCTCAAACTCTCCATCGACACGGGCATCGACCAACGCACCATCGTTTCCGGCATCGCAGAATATTATTCCCCTGAGGAAATGGTCGGCAAGCAGATTTGCATCCTCGCCAACCTTGCCCCCCGCGTCATCCGCGGCATCGAGTCCCGGGGAATGATCCTGATGGCCAAACAGGGCGACGGCAAGATGCGCATCATCTCCCCGGAAGAAGCCCTCACCAATGGAGCCGTCATCGGATGAAAATCACCTTTCATAAAGACCTGACGCCCCTCAACACCTTCCGGATGCAGGTGAAGGCGGGCGCTTACGCGGAATACAATTCCGTCGACGAACTGAAGGCGATTCTGGATAATCCTGATCTTCCCGGCCCGAAGTATCACATCGGCGGCGGGAGCAACCTCCTTTTCACCGGCGATTATCCCGGCACCATCCTTCACTCCTGCCTGAAGGGACTCATCCTCAAGCGGGACGAAAACGGCATCTTCGCGCAGGTCGGCGCGGGCGAGACCTGGGACGAATTCTGCGAATGGGCGGCGGCTGAAGGCCTTTGGGGGCCGGAGAACCTGTCGCTGATCCCCGGCGAGGTCGGGGCGGCGGCCGTGCAGAATATCGGTGCATACGGTGTGGAGGTGAAGGATATTATCACCGGCGTGGAAGTGCTGGATACGGTGGACCATTCCACCGGTACCATCGACGTGGAGGAATGCGGCTACGGTTACCGTGCCTCCAATTTCAAGGGCGCGTGGAAGGGACGTTTCATCGTAACCTCCGTCACATTCCGCCTGACGGATGCCTATTCGCCCCGGCTGTCGTACGGCCACGTGAAGGAGTCGATGGCAGCGGCCTACGGCGACGAGCCTCTCACCCCGAAAATGGTGCGCGACGAGATCATCCGCATCCGCCGCACCAAGATTCCCGACGTGAAGGAAATCGGCAGCGCCGGCAGCTTCTTCAAGAATCCGTACGTGACACAGGAGGAATACGAGGACATCGCGGACATCTACCCGGAGGTGCCGCATTTCCCGCTCCCCGACGGCCGCGTCAAGATTCCCGCCGCCTGGCTGATCGAAAAGGCCGGCCTCAAGGGCTACGTAAAGGGCAATGCGGCGGTCTACGCCCGGCAGCCGCTGGTGATCGTCAACAACACCGGCAAGGCCGCCCCGTGGGAAATCCTCTCCCTGGAGCGCAAGATCATCCGCACGGTCAGATCCCGCTTCGGGGTAACGCTCTCCCCGGAGGTTGAACATATTTAATTATAAACTATGGCTTCTTTTTCTATTGAAGGTGGACACCCGCTGAGCGGCAGTATTATTCCGCAGGGGGCGAAAAATGAGGCGCTGGAGGTGATCAGCGCCGTGCTGCTGACTAAGGAGGAGATCCGGATGTCCAACGTCCCCGAGATCCTCGACGTAAAGAATCTGATCGGCCTCCTCGAGGGGGTCGGCGTCAAGGTTACCCGACTCGAGAAAGGAGAATACATTTTCAAGGCGGACGACCTCAACGAGGAGTATCTCGACAGCCGCGACTTCGTCAAGCGCTGCTCGATGCTGCGGGGTTCCGTGATGCTGGCCGGGCCGCTGCTGGCCCGTTTCGGCCACGTCTATTTCCCCAAGCCGGGCGGCGACAAGATCGGCCGGCGGAGGGTGGATACCCACATTCTCGGCCTGATGAACCTCGGGGCGGAACTCTCCTACGACGAGACCCGCAAGGCCTATTTCCTTCAGCTCAAGGATGGACGGCCCCTCAAGGGTACCTATATGCTTCTTGATGAGGCTTCCGTCACCGGTACGGCCAATATCCTGATGGCCGCCACCCTCGCCGAGGGGCAGACAACCATCTACAATGCGGCCTGCGAGCCGTATATCCAGCAGCTGACCCGGCTGCTCCGCTCAATGGGCGCCGTCATCGAAGGCATTGGCTCCAATCTTCTTACCGTCTATGGAGGCAAGGCTCTTCACGGGGCCTCCCATGTCATCCTGCCCGATATGATCGAGGTGGGTTCCTTTATCGGGATGGCGGCGATGAATCAGAGCGCCATCACCATCCGGAACGTCTCCTACGACAACCTGGGCATCATTCCCCAGGCCTTCCGCCGGCTCGGCGTCAAGCTGGAGCAGCAGGGAGACGATATCTATGTGCCCGCGCAGGATTCCTACCAGATCGAATCCTTCCTCGACGGCTCAATTATGACGATGGCCGATGCCCCCTGGCCGGGATTGACGCCGGACCTGCTGAGTGTCATCCTCGTGGTGGCGACCCAGTGCAAGGGTTCCGTTCTCATTCACCAAAAGATGTTCGAGAGCCGCCTGTTCTTCGTCGACAAGCTGATCGATATGGGCGCACAGATCATCCTCTGCGACCCACACCGGGCCGTCGTCATCGGACACGACCATCAGTTCCGCCTCAGGGCCAACAATATGCTCTCGCCGGATATCCGTGCGGGTATCGCGCTGTTGATCGCCGCGATGTCGGCCAAAGGCACGAGCGTCATCGGCAACATCGACCAGATCGACCGTGGTTACGAGAATATCGACCAGCGCCTGAATGCCCTCGGAGCGGCCATCACGCGTGTTTAATGGGGGCTGGCTGTTGTTTTTATGAGATTTTTTTCTAAATTTGCGGCTATGAAAAGAATTTTGATCCTTACCGCGATGGCGGCTCTTTTGATGGTGCTGCCTTCCCAGCGCGCTTCGGCGCAGTATTTCAACCATCTTGCACTCGGCGTCACGGCGGGTATCGACGGTTTCGGCCTCGAACTTGCCGCTCCGATCGGCAACCAGCTCCAGTTGCGTCTGGGTGGGTCGATGTTCCCTCCGATGCTACGGCCTCACCACACTTTCCGTTTCGAGGAGACCTCCCAGCACGAAATGGCGGATGTCGACATCGAAGCCGTTCCGATGTTTGGTGGCGCCAATCTGATGCTCGACTGGCATCCGGCCGGCAACAAATGGTTCTTCATCACGGCTGGTATGTATGCTGGAACCAGCAAGATTCTCACCATCCGCAACAAGACGCCCTTCCTTGACGAAGATGACTGGGGCAAGGAAGGTCTGATGGTCGGCAAGGTGTTCGTCTCTACGGACGAGAAGGGTATCGCCCAGGGGACGCTCAATGTCTGGCCCGTCCGCCCGTATGCTGGCATCGGTTTCGGCAACGCTATCAATTCTTCTAAACGCGTATGTTTCAATTTCGAACTCGGCGCTGCCTTCACCAACGGTTATGCCGTAAAGGTCACGGGTGAAAATATTGAAACGGGTGAATCCGGTGTCGTTCGGGTGTCCAGTGAGGATCTCTATACGGGAGAAGTCGATGGCGACAGGACGAATAAGGACAATTATGAGGACAAGCTCATCATCGACAAGATGGCCAAGTTCCCCGTGGTTCCTATGGTTAAATTCGGCCTCTATATCAGATTATTCTAAACCCATACGATTATGAAAAAGATTCTTGGAATGCTCTCTTTTGCGGCGATGATCCTCGTCGCCTGCGAAGAGGAAAACGGCGGGAATACGCAGGATCCGGCCGACTACAACTACACTCAGCCCAGACTTGAAGCACCGGCCAATGTGGAGAATCATTTTGGTCTGTCGGTGGATCAGTCGAAGCCGCAGGATGGGATGAAGAACCCGGACGGTCAGGCCGCCAAGGTGACCGAACTGTATGCTCCTCCGGGCAACACGGGAACCGTGCAGTTCAACGACGGCAAGGCCCCCAGGGAATTCGACTATCAGGTCTCCAAGGTAGCTGCCGGAACAACACTCATTACAGACCGCGTGTTTGACAAGTTGGAAATATCATCCGTTGACGGGAACGCCGCCGTGCTGAAAGCGACCATTGGTGGCAAGGAAGTGGTGCTCCAGGGAAATCTTATTGAGGCTCCCTATACGCCCTATCGTCAGGATGTCTGCCGCACCTGGGAGGTTGAGACGACATTCGTGATCATTAAGATGAATGGTAAGACCGTGCTCGATGGCGTCGGCGGCAGGTTTAAGGGCTGCAAGTTGAGTGAAATCAGCAAGGAGATCGCCGATAAGAATGTTAAGATCACACCTCTTTCGTCGGATTACGACGTGAGGAAGGTTATGATCGATCCCTGCGGCAAGTTCGGAATCTTCTTTGAGGGGAAGGATCCCTACTATGGCGATTATACGCTCAAGGGAACCGAATTCTCGTATGACCTTCAGTTCTATGAGGAAGACAATCCGGTGCTTTCCGGCAAAGCCACTGGAAAACTTATTGCCACCAACGGCAAAGGTCGCCTGAGCTTCTCGGCGGATATGAAGGATAACGCCGGCGATAAATACACGGTGGATATCACCCTGGTGATGAAAACTGCAACGGCTGTCCCCAAGTAATCTCTGCTAGTAGAATACCAATGTGGAAAGTGTCCCTTCGTCAAACAGGCGGAGGGACATTTTTTGAATGTCCGCTGCCGTGACGGCTTCTACGGCGGCCTTATTCTCCTCGTAGGAGAAGACCCGGCCGAAAGACTGGAGGCTTTTGCCCATTGAGAGGCACTGCGCTTCGCCGTTGTCGGAGGAGATGGCGAGTTGCCCGAGGAGTTGCTTGCGGGCCGCCTTCATTTTTGCCTCGGAAAGAGGTTTCTCCCGGAGTTTCGTGAGTTCCCGGGAAATGCAGTCCAGGCACTTCTGGAGGTTGGGTTTGTCGCAGCCAAAGGCGATGGTGAAGAGTCCGGTGTCGCTATACTGCGTGTAGTTGCATTCGACGTTGTATACCCAGCCGTTTTTTTCGCGGAGAATGCTGCCGAGGATGGAATTGGAGGCCGGTCCGCCGAGCAGGTTCATCAGGATGGCGGTGGTAATGCGGTCCCTGCCGTCGTAGAGCGAGGGGGCTGGTCCGCCGAGGATGGCGTTGACTTCGTGATTCCGCCGGTTGCGGCTCTCGTGGAACACCTGCGTGGGCACGCCGCCCTTTGTGCCATTCCCGTTTCCCTCTACGCCATTCCTGTTTCCTTCTACGCTCTTCCCGGTCCCTTCTTCGTCATTCCCGGTCTTGTACCGGGAATCCACCTCCCTCCTTATCTTCCTTTCCATCACCTCTTCGTCCAAATCCGCCACCACCGTGAGAGCCATATTCCCCGGCACGAAGAACGTCCGGTAGAAGCGGCGAAGCTCTTCCGTCGAGATCCGGGAGACGCTCTTCCGCGTACCCAGGATGCGCCCGCCGAGCGGATGTCCCTTGAATAGCATTTCGTCGAAGGTGTCGTAGATGTCCTCCGGCGGATTGTCTTTGTAGGAGATGATTTCGTCGATTACGACGCCGCGTTCAGTTTCGATTTCGGCGTCAGGGAAAGTCGCTTCGGTGGCAAGTTCCAGAATGAGGTCCAGCGCCTTGTCGATGTCCTCCTTGAGGACGGTGGCGTGGAGAACGATTTCTTCCTTGGTCGTGTAGGCGTTCAGCTCTCCGCCGAGGCGGTCGAGCCGGGAGGAAATGGACCGGGCCGTCCGTTTCCGGGTGCCTTTGAAGAGGGTGTGCTCCAGGAAATGGGCGATGCCGCCGTTGAATCCGGTTTCGCACCGGGTGCCGCACCGGATGTGCAGCGAGCAATAAGCGGCTGCGTTGCCTGCCCGTTTGACGGCATACCGCAGCCCGCCAGGGGTCTCTCCGCTTCTCATTGTGCCTTTGCCGAAATGGATTTGAATTCCTGGAGGGTAAAGCCGTTGCCGGTCTTCCCGGTGATGCGGTGCCGCTTGAAGTAATACAGGACGTGGTTGTCGGTCCCGATGAGCATCTTGTAGCAGCGCGAGGTGGCCGAAGGAACCTTCGGTGCCACCGTATAGCTGACGACCGTTCCGGGCGTGCAGTTAAGTACTGCATCGTCGGCCTCGTCATCTTCTACGATGCGGACCCGGGTGCCCGATTTGTCCAGCGGCGAGATTCTCTCACTGAGGTCGTCTTCGGAGAAGAGAATGGTTTTGTGGCGGATTTTCGGGAGGTTGCGATTGTAGAGGCTGAGTCCCTGATAGCCCTCCAGATCGCGTTCCATCGCCCGCAGGGCGAAGTCCTGGATGATTTCGAGGAAGGAGGGGATCAGGGCGATTTCGCGGCCATTCCCGCCGGGGACACTGAAGGGGAGGGACACGACTTCCGTCATTTCCCCGATACCTTCTTCCGCCTCCGGGCCACCCTTGACGAAGCTCAGGAAATCGATACCCGGCTCCATTTCCCCGCTGAACTGGCCGGAAACGACGAGGAGGAAATAATAATTCGCATCTGTGCGGAGCGTCTTGAATTCTTCCAGGGTGCAGATCTCAAACGGAGAGATGTGCCAGTGCTCCACGACATCCTGCCGGAGGGCGCCGTCGATAAAGACATTCTCCGTCATCACGACTTTGGTGATCTTCTCCTGCAGGTCACGGATCTTATACTTCTTGGTCTCGATCTTCCCCTGCGCCCCGGCAGTTATTGCCCCGAAGCACAGCAGCAGACCTGCAACCGTTATTTTCCAAAAATTTCCCATAGTGCCTGCAAATATACAAAAAAATACACAATGAGCAGTTCGTCGTAACTGATTGGGTTTGAATGAAATGATGGTTTTCGTACCCCTCGTTCGAGGGGGTACGAAAAGTAACATATCGCT
>JAFZAI010000038.1 GCA_017557325.1 Bacteroidales bacterium | reverse complement strand
GGCCGAGATGATGTCGTAGTGCATCTCTCCGCCTTTGTCGTAGATGGCCAGATTCTCCTGGATGGCGGCGGCGACGGCAGCGTTGTCGATGACCACCGGCGTGCGGCCCGCATAGGAGTCTGTGACGATTTCGAGGATGTTCAGGAGCTTGCGGGCGTCGCCGCCGCTGTAGCGCAGCAGGGCGACGGTCTCGCCGACCTGAATGTCCAGTTTGGAGAGCACCTCATCCTGCTTGACGGCCCTGTTCAGCAGTTCCAGGAGGTCTTCCTTCCCGAGAGACTTCAGCACGAAGACCTGGCAGCGGCTCAGCAGGGGAGTGATCACCTCGAATGAGGGATTCTCAGTCGTGGCGCCGATCAGCACGATAACGCCGCTCTCGACGGCGCCGAGAAGGGCGTCCTGCTGGGCCTTGTTGAAGCGGTGGATTTCGTCGATGAACAGCACGGGCGCTGCGCCGCGGGCGAAGACGGAGCCGCCCTTGGCCCGGTCGATGATGTCCCGGACGTCCTTCACCCCCGCCGTGACGGCCGACAGGGTGAAGAATTCCCGATTCATCTGGGCTGCGATAATTCCCGCGAGGGTGGTCTTCCCCACGCCGGGAGGGCCCCAGAGGATGAAGGAGGAGAGGTTGCCGCTCTCGATCATATTCCTCAGGACACAGCCTTCCCCGACCAGATGCTTCTGGCCGACATACTCCGCAAGGCTGCGGGGTCTCATTCTTTCGGGAAGGGGAGCGATCATAGGTCTTTGCCGTAAATACGTCTGCGTTTGTTGGGCTCGGTATCAAATTCCTGCCAGATGGCGCGGATCTTCAGGTTGTCCTCCAGTTCGGCGTTGGTCTCGGCCCAGCGGAAGCCGTGGGCACGGAATATCGGGATCATCACGTCAAACATCAGGGCGTTGATCCCTTTCCCCATCCACTCCGGATCGACGGCAATGAGCATCAGCTCCACGGTATCCTCCTGCTTCCACTTGAGGGATTTCAGCAGATGCCACCATCCCAGCGGGAAGAGGCGGCCGCCGCATTTCCGGCAGGCATCGGCGATGGACTGCATCGAGATGCCGAAGCCGATCATCTTTCCCGCCTTGTCCCGGACGCCGATCAGGAGGTCGGTGTCGATCAGGCCGATGAAATTCTCCACGTAATAGTCGATGACTTCGTCGGGAAGGGTGGTGAAGTTGTAGAGGTTGGCGTAGGTGCGGTTGATCAGGTGGAAGATCTGCCGCCCGAGGCCCTCTTTGAGGATCTGGCGCTTGGTGGGCTGGAAGGTGGTGACGCCGTAGCGCTCCCGGACGATGGAACCGATGCGGCGGATCCGCTCGGGCGTCTCCTTCGGGACGGGAACGCGGTATTCCAGCCAGTCGATTACTTTCTCGAAGCCGAGTCGCTCCAGGTGGTCCTTGTAGTAGGCGAAATTGTATTTGAGGTTGTAGGTGCTGATCTGGTCGAAGCCTTCGACGACCATTCCCTCGGGATCCTCGTCGGTGAAACCGAGCGGCCCGACAATGCGGGTCATCCCGTTGCGGCGGCCGAATTCCGCCACGGCCTCCAGCAGGGCCTTGCTGACCTCGGGATCGTCGATAAAGTCGATCCAGCCGTAGCGGACCTCCTTGTGATCCCAGGCCTCATTGGCCCGCTCGTTGATGATGGCGGCAACCCGTCCGGCGGGCTTGCCGTCCTTGTACGCCATATAAAATTCTGCTTTGCAGAACTTTGCAACGGGGTTTTTCTTTAGATTCAGGGTCGCGCCCTCGTCGATGGCGAGGGTTGGGACATAGTAGGGGACGCCTTTGTAAAGATCGACGGGGAAGCGGGTAAACGTCCTCATTCCGCACCGGCTTTCAACTTTCTTGACAGTAACAGGCATTTCGGTTTAGGTTATAAATATCCTCCAAATATAAGCATATATTTGGAAAAAGTCAAATTTGTCAAGGAAGGAGATTCCTTCGCTGTCGCTCGGAATGACAGGGGTTATTCTTCTTCGACCCCTTTGCGGGTGTGCCACTTGCCGTGGATTTCGCTGACGTTGCCGGCGGTGATGAAGACGTCGAAATGATTCTCTTTCAGGTAGTTGAGAAGGTTGGCATATTCGCCCTGGGTGAGCAGGGAGACGACCTCCACCTTGGGACTGCCGGAGTGACCGCCCTGGAGGTGGTAGAGGCTGCAACCGCGGTTGAGGGTATTGATGATGTACTGCCGGATTTCCTCGTGGTGGTCGCTGATGATGCAGACGCGTTTACGCTTGTTCAGCGAATCGGTGAAATAATCCACCACCACGCCGTTGATCCAGGTTCCGATGAGGCCGATCACCACCATCCGGAACGGGTTGATGGCGAAGGCGGAGCAGCAGATCATCGCGCCGGCAATGGTGACGGAGACGCCGATGTCGAAGTGGAGGTATTTGTTGAGGATCTTGGCGATGATGTCGAGGCCGCCGGTGGATGCGTTGATGCGGAAGAGGATGGCCTGAGCGATCGAGAGCATCAGGACGAAGCAGATCAGGTCGAGCCACGGGTCGTTCATCACCGAATAGCCCTCCGTAATCACCTTCTCAACCGGCAGAATCTTGGCCCAAAGATCAACGAGCGGACCGAGGAGGAGGGCGGTGTAGACGGTTTTCAGCCCGAATTCGGGCCCGATCAGGATCCAGGCGAGCACCAGCAGGAAGGCGTTGATCACCAGAATGAGGGTGGAGACCTTCACGGCCCAGCCGAGGTTCGTGAACACCTCCGAGAGCACGATACTCAGACCGGAAATGCTGCCGATGATGAGCTTCGAGGGCATCAGGAAATAGTACACGCCCGCGGCTCCGACGGCCATACCGAGGGTCATAATGATGAGCTCTTTCCAGAATTTGAAGGTCCCGAGCGTGTGCACCGCCTCGCCCGCGTATGCTTTTAATGATTTTTTCATTTTGGCTTATAGTCTGTAATTAACCTCGCAAAATTAATAAAAATTCTTAATTAATTGTGCGATTTTTACAGAAAAACGTCAAAATAATCTGTTACTTTATCCATCAGGTGGACGCGGTCGCGGCCGAAGACGTTGTGTTCGGCAACTGGGTAGGGGAAATAGTCCAGCGGAACCTGCTGCCTAATGCATTCCTGCACGAAGCTCAGGCTGTGCTCCCAAACGACCGTATTGTCGACGGCGCCCTGGCAGATCAGTAGGCGTCCCTTCAGGTCTTTTGCCTTGTCGATGAGGCTTGTGGCGGCGAATCCGTCCGGGTTGGTCCCCGGCGTGTCCATATAGCGTTCGCCGTACATTACTTCGTACCATTTCCAGTCTATGACTGGCCCGCCGGCGACACCGACCTTAAAGACCTCTGGATAATGGGTCATCAGCGAGATCGTCATAAACCCGCCGTAGCTCCAGCCGTGGACGCCAATCCGGTCCTTGTCGATCCAGGGCAGGCTTTGCAGCATTCGGATCCCGACCCTCTGGTCCTCCATCTCGGCGGCTCCGCAGCGGCGGTTGATGGCCTTCTCGTAGGCGGCGCCGTGATTCTGCGTACCACGGTTGTCCTGCACGTAGACAACGTAGCCTTTCTGGGCCATCAGCATCTCCCAGAGGCGGATTCCTCCCAGCCAGCGGTCATATACCATCTGGCCGTGGGGACCGCCGTAGACGTATAGGATAACAGGGTATTTTTTAGCGGGATCGAAATCGACGGGCTTGTAGAGGCGGTAATGGTTGTCGAATCGGCCGTCTGCGCTCTTGACGGTGCCCAGCAGGACCTCGCCCGTGGCGAATTCCGCAAGGGGATCGGAGGCGGAAAGAAGATGCCTCAGTTTAGTCCCGTCGGCGGCAAGGCATAGGCTCACCTCCCGCGGAGTGTTGAAGCCGGAATAATTGTCAATCAGGTACTTGCAATCCGGGCTCAGCGCCACTTCGTGCCACCCCGCCCCTTTCGTCAGCCGCACGGGCTTCCCGGCCTTCCCGGTTGCCACCGTTCCTTTTCCAGTCATTCCGGACGGTTGGTGAGCTTGTCGAACCACGTTCCGGAATCTTTCCTCCGGCAGCGTCAGCCGATACACCTGCCGCTCCGCCGGCGACACCTCCGCTGAGGCGTACCAGGCGCTCTTGCCGTCGTTACCGAGGTATTCCACGTCGGCGTCGACCGTCGTGAGGCGCCG
This sequence comes from Bacteroidales bacterium, assembly GCA_017557325.1. Classification (GTDB taxonomy): domain Bacteria; phylum Bacteroidota; class Bacteroidia; order Bacteroidales; family UBA932; genus Cryptobacteroides. The sequence continues at coordinate 2,103 of JAFZAI010000038.1, read as the reverse complement.
GACCGTGCCGAGCGTGTCGATGAGGTAGAGGTTCCGATAGCCGTCGCGGTTGTCGGTGCGGTAGATCATCAGGTCGGTGCGCCCCGTGACGAACCAGAGCGGGTCCTGCGGCTCCACCCAGGCGTCGTTCTGCTCGGTGAGGAGCGTCCGGACAAAGCGTCCGTCGGAGGTCCGGTACATATTGAGGTGCAACTCGTGCTGACTGCGCGCAAGCACGTGGATATAAATGTATTTGCCATCCGGCGACCAGGTGACCCCCGTGAGGTAGCGCTCGTCGTCGAAATCGGTGACCTGGACGTACAGCGTCCGTCCCTTGGAGATGTCATAAATGCCGAGCGAAATGTGCTCGGAGGCCATTCCATTCATCGGGTAACGGATTTCCCGGAGGGAACCCGTCCGCGTGGTGATGTCGAGCAGGGGGAATTTTGTCACCCGCGTCTCGTCCTTGCGGAAGAAGGCGATCTCTGAGCCGTCCGGCGATGGGAAAATCCCGCCGTTGATGCCGAATTCGTTGCGGCTGACGGTCGTCCCGAAAACGATACCGTCGGCAGGGGATTCCGCGATGGGACGGATCCCTTGAGGGGTGGCTAAATACAAGCTCCCATTGAGGGTATATGCGATGGAATTCCCGCAGGGGGTCTTGTTCTCCGCCCCTTGAGGGAGATCGGGAAGCTGCGTCTTGTCTTCACCGGGCAGCGGCAAATCCTTCCCGGAAATATCCCGGACGGCCCAGGCCTTCCCGTCATAGAAGGCATACGTCGTGTCGCTGACCCACTGGCAGTAGAGGTTGGCGGGGGACAGTTTCCGATTGAGGATGACCTGCTCCATTGTAAGCATCTTGCCCGCGTGGGCCGGATAGCGCTTCAGCACGCCGTCCTGGGCACTGGACAAACTGAAACTGACCGCCAGGAGGGTGGCGGTCAGCAGAAAGTTGCGGTATGGCATCATAGATAGATCTGGCTGTCGTCGCGGCCGCGGCTGTAGTTGTCTTCGTATTCGTCGTAAATCTGGCCGATACGGTCGACAATGTGCTTGTTGTAGCCTCTCCAGGGCAGACGGCCGAAGTATTCCTTATAGTGAAGCTCGACGCGCTTGCCCGTGCAGCGGAGGAGCGTGTCCGCCACGGCGGGATCATCCACGCTGAATTCGAAGACGTTGGACTGGACGGCGCCGGGGGTCTTGCTGGACGTGCCCTTATTGCCGTAGCCGGTCTGGATCAGCCTGCCTTCGTAGGTCTTGAACACGTACCCCTTGTGGGTGAATTGGTTGAGTTCGCCGGTCTGATACCCTTCGCTGAACACGTAGAAGAAACGGACATAGCAGAACCCGGCTCCGCCGAGCAGCAGGATGATGAGAAACCACCAGAAGATTTTTTTACCGATAGACATAGTCGAAATTATTGCAAACGTACAAATATAAGGATTTTTAGATTCCGGAACAAGTCCGGAATGACGGGAATGACAAGTCCGGAATGACGGGAATGACAAGTTCGGAATGACGGGCTACTTAACGTTCCCGAAGCGGCCCGCGAAGAGGACGGCGCCCGTGTCGGCCTCGGTGATGAGGTAGAGGAAGGGCTTGTCGGCGTGAAAGACGACGTACGAGGAGGGCCCCACGGACGTGGTCTTGTTGACGCCTGCGCTGGAGATGGCGGCGGCTTCCGTGCCCTCTTCATCCACCTTGATGACGGCGTCCTGCCGGACGAAACTCAGGCAGAGCGCATCGTCGGACATCGGCGTGAAGTTGGCCTGGACCGGGTTGAAAGCGGTGGGCATCCCGAGGTCGGAAAGGATGTCGTTGAGGTTGATGCCGAATTGGGTCTGGAAACGGGGGAGCCAGAGATCCACCTCGGAGTAGTACATCTTTTTCTCGATCGCTTTCCAGTCGGAGCCTTTGAGTTCGGCCGTCACGTCGGTGAGTTTCTTCCCGTCTTTCGGGAGCAGCACGGTCATCGAGTAGGCGCCGTTGCCGTAGGGGAGACGGACGGCCCGGAAGGATGTGCCATCGCCGTAGCGGAATTCTTTGTAAGTCTTCATCATCGGCACCTGGGCGGGAGTGCCGTTCGCCATCAGGAATTCCTCGTTCACGGTCCGTTCCTTATTG
>JAFZAI010000037.1 GCA_017557325.1 Bacteroidales bacterium | reverse complement strand
CACTCATTATGGATATCTTTGCCAAAGAATTCGAATTGATCGTCAAGCAGCGGCTCAGTGAGAGGCTGCAGGCAAAAGGGATTCCTTATTCGTCGATCGAGGTGGATTATCTCCGCAGCGCCGAGACGTCCGGCGACGTAAAATATACGATTGTCATCGACACGGATAAGGACCACGCAGATGCCGCGATGGAGGAGATTTCCCGGAATGTGGCCTCCCTGGCCGAATTCGGGGTGGGAAAGGATGATTTCGTGGATGCCCGGGGGCGGCTCTTGCCGTATTTCAGGACGCGCGCCCGCACCCGGCCCTCCAACCGGTCCTATATCGACCGCTGCATCCATTCCTGGCTGTACGGATCATCTCTGGCCGCCCGGAGCGAAGAATACCGGATCTTCTCGCGGCGGCCCTCGCTGGATTCTTCGGGTCTCGGCTTCTTCAACCGAATGGCGGCCTCTTTCCTCAATCCTTCCTGTAATGCGGATATTCTGTACGAGGCCCCGCTTGACACGCTGGACGATCTGGACGCCTTCTTCCGGTACAACCTGACCTATCTGGAAGGCTCGACGATCGCTCCCCGGTCCGCGGCTGAATCTCCCCGCGGCGACACCCTTTCGCTCGTCGGCAAGGGACCGCGGGTCAAAGTTCGCAAGGAGGCCGTGGATCCCGTTACGGGCGGCGCGTTATGGACGCTTTCCAACGGATTCCGGGTGATTTACAACCAGGTGAAGGACGCGGAGGAGATGCATTATGCCTTTGTTCTGCCGGAAGGATACGCCGCCGCGAATCCTGCTCCGGGAGAAGGAGGATTCTATTCGGACCTGCTGGAAATGTATCTGCCGATGGAAATGCTGTCGGCCAACGGGATTGACCTAAAGGTCAGCGTGGATATTTCGAATACGGTGCTTTCGGGAACGGTCAGGCCATCGCGGCTGCCGCTCCTGATGCGATCCGTTCTGACGACCCTCCGAGAGCCGGAGAAACCCGGTTCGGACCGGCTTGAAACCTATTATACAAGCGAGCGGCTCCGGCTCGCATCGCGCCGGATGCAGTCTTACCGAATGAAGGGGCAGCTCTACGAAGCACTGCATCCAGAGTATGCCCTCACGCCGTTTAAGGATCCGGAGGCCCTCGGGGACGATTTGGGTAAAAAGGCGGACAAATTCTTCCGCGAAAGATTGTTCCCAGGCGCATCGAAAGGTTTTCTGGTCCTCTGCGGAGAATCCGAACCGCTGGAAGTCCGCAAGATGCTCTTAACATATCTGGGGCATATCCGTTCCTCGGCGTCGGTACAGGCTCGTCCGGTCCGATACGTGTTTGCCGATGGCAGAAAAAGCCTTGGAACGCCGGCGGTGCCGGGGAGGGTCCTCCTGCGGGCGGAATGCCCGTTCGCCCTCACCGGGAAGACCCGCTATATGACCGGGGCGGTTGCCGAGACGGTACGTCGGGCGGCCGTGCGTGCTGCGGGGCTCCGTGTGCGGGATGTCCGCGTGGAGTGTCGGTTCGACACCTGGCCCGAGGAGCATCTGGTGCTTGAGATCTCTTATATGCTCGTCTCCGGAGAGCCCGGGGAAGTTTTTGAGGCCATCCTTTCGGCCCTTTCTTCCGGGAATGTCCTGAACAACAAAGACGCGGTGGCCTTCCGGGCGATGGAACTTGCCGCGGCGGAAGCCTCCTTCAAGACACCGGAGGGCGTGAATGCGCTCGCGCTGGCGCGCTATGCCCTCAATAAAGATTTCAAGACCCGGTACGAACAGAACATCCGGTCCATTACCCGCGAGGACATCGCCGGGGCGGTCTCGTCCCTCGCCACCGGGTCGTGGGCTTCCAATATTGCCAAATGGGAAAGGAAAAATTCGGTACGATCATCCAGATAGGGGATGTCCTCGTTTCGGAAGACGTCGTCCTGGAGTACTTTGCGTGCGATTATCCCGTATGCAAGGGCTGCTGCTGCATCATCGGCGACAGCGGTGCCCCGCTGGAGGAAGAGGAACTGGAGCCCATCGAGAAGTGGTACGAGACCTATTCTCCGCTGATGCGGGAAGAGGGCCGGAAAACCGTGGATGCAAAGGGTTTTTTCGAGATCGACCGCGACGGCGACATCGTGACGCCCATCGTCCCGGGCAGCGAGGAGTGCGCCTTCTGTCATTTCGAAGGGGAGAATTGCTTCTGCTCGATGGAGCGTCTTTTCCTCTCGGGTAAAACTTCCTTCCGGAAGCCCGTTTCCTGCTGGTTGTATCCCATCCGGATCACCCAACTGACAGGAGGAGGCAAGGCGCTTAATGTCGACCGCCAGCCCATCTGCAAGGAGGCCTTTGAGAAGGGGCGCCGTGACGGGATCCGGGTTTATCAGTTCCTGAGGGAGCCGCTCATTTTTCTGTTTGGAGAGGAATTCTATGCTGCTCTCTGTGCCGCAGCGGAGAAGCTGATCCGCGAGGAATGATTATATTTGTTGAGAATTTTTGAAATGATGACAGGAATCCAAGTGCGCAAGCTATTGTTTCTTTTCTCCTTGTTGTTTGCGACAACTTCCTTTGCGGAGAATGTCTCCGTGAGGGATTTTGGCGCCATAGGGGATGGCGTGTCGCTTGATACGAAGGCTGTTCAGGCGGCGATTGAGCGTGCGGCCGGAACGGGAGGCGTCGTGAACGTCCCCGCCGGGACCTATCTTTGCGGTTCCCTCTGGCTTCGGAGCAACATTGAGCTGCATCTTGAAGCCGGTGCTGTCATCAAAGGCAGCCCCGATATCGCCGATTACTGCAATGCCGACTGCTGCCCGCAGAACGTAGCGGAAATCGGTCATGGGGATTATATTACCGGCGGCCATCTCCTGCTTGGCGTTAATGTGGAGCATGTGACGATCAGCGGCCCGGGAAAGATTGACGGCAATTCGGATGCATTCCTGCTGGACGCGGAAGGACAGAGGTACGCGAAAAAATCGCTGATTCCCGCGCGTCCCTCGCAAATGGTCTGGTTCGTGGACAGCAAGGATATCACCATCAAGGATGTTGAACTGGCCGATGCGCCTTATTGGAGTCTTTTCATCCTGAATTGCGATCGGGTGACAATTGACGGATGCTATGTTCACACCCGCCGGAAGGATTACCACACCTTCAATGGGGACGGAATTGATATCGACCGTTCCTGCCATGTGACCGTCTCCAACTGCCGGGTCGATACCTCGGATGACAGCATCACGCTTCGGGCGTCGATGGCCAGTCAGCTGGAGCATCCGCAGGACTGTGCCTGGGTGACCGT
>JAFZAI010000036.1 GCA_017557325.1 Bacteroidales bacterium | reverse complement strand
TACTGGATCTTGTAGCGGTTGGATTCGACCCACTGGAAGAAGTCGTCGATGCCGTAGAGCGTTTCCTCCTCCGTGGCGGCGGGGATGCCTTTCCAGATCTTGTCCCGGACCTCTTTCGAGAGTTTGCACCAGGGCGTGAAGATCGGGATGCCGTAGCGCTCCGCGACCTCGATCAGGTGGTCCCGGAACCAGCCCATCTTGTCTCCGCGCCAGGGGGCGATGGCCCCGTCGTAGAGGCTCTTGGTCTTGTCGGGGATGACGAGGTCCTCGCTGATGCCGATGATCTTGCCCAGGCCGCCGCAGGTGGGACAGGCCCCGAGAGGAGAATTGAAACTGAAGAGGTATTCGTCGGGCTCGCGGAAGGTGATGCCGTCCAGCTCGAAGCGGTTGCAGAAACTGCGGAAGACCCCGTCCTTGACCACATGCAGGGTGCCCCTGCCCGTGCGGAAGGCGTCGCTGACAGAAGAGAGCAGACGCGTGCGTGTATCTGCATCCGGGGCCGTCCCGCCCAGGCGGAGACGGTCCACGAGGAGGTACAGCTCATCCGGATAGTCGCCCGCTTCCGCCCGTTGCATCATATCTTCGATGCGGACCACGCCGTCACTGTAGAAGCGGGAATAGCCCTGCTCCTTGAGGGCGAGCATCAGCTCCACCTTGTCATCCCGGTCCTTCCAGCCGATGTCGGCGAGGATGTAGATGACGTCGGGCGTCCCTTCGCTGATGAAGGCGAGGACATCGGAGCTGGTGTGACGCTTCACCTCCTGCCCGCTGACAGGGGAGTAGGTGCGCCCTATGCGGGCGAACATCAGCCGCAGGAAATCATAGATCTCCGTGGTGGTGGCGACGGTCGAGCGGGGATTCTTGACATTGACTTTCTGCTCGATGGCGATGGCCGGCGGAATGCCCTCCAGGGACTCTACGTCCGGTTTGCTCATGCGGCCCAGGAACTGGCGCGCATAGGAGGAAAGGCTCTCGGCGAAGCGCCGCTGCCCTTCCGCGAAAAGGGTGTCGAAGGCCAGGGAGGATTTCCCGGAACCGGACACGCCCGTGATGACGACGAACTTGCCCCGGGGGATCTCCACCGTGATGTTCTTGAGGTTGTTGACTTTCGCCCCTCGCAGGATGATGCTTCCAGTCTTGTCCAATGCAGTCGATATTCTTGCGAATATACGAACTTTTCCGCAATTATGGACCAGAAATGTCGGCTTCGGCGAGGCTTTCCGCACCGGGGCGCGTGAGGGTCAGGTTGAATACGTAACGCCGGTTCCTCCCTATCCCTTCCGTGTCACCGGCACCGGCTCCCCGGTTGACGGGGAAGGCATAGTAGCAGGTCTGAGAGTCGATCTTTCCCTCGACGACCAGGCGCGTGAAGGGGGATGCGAAACTCTCCTCCTCCGCCTCATTGGGATAGCAGTAAAGCGAGGCGCCGCCGTAGCTGGTCGTCCCTCCGCTTGTGCGGCCGTTTCCGAGGTATTTGTACACCATTCCGGAATAGGGGAGACGGCCCAGGTCCTGCTCCGAGAGGCCGCCGTTGTTGAGCGTTTCCGTTGGCAGGAAGCCTTCCTGTTCCAGCAGTCCGGCCCGGTTGCCCACTCCGGTGAGATAGACCTTCACGCCGCTGAGTTTCTGCCCGCGGTAGGGCTCCTCCATCCGGCACTCCAGGGATTGGACCTCCACCACCGACATGATGGGCTCCAAGGTGACCGTGCAGGCTGCCCCGCCGCCGGCGGAGAAGCGTGCCTCCCCGCTCATCACGGGATAGGAGGGGTGGTCGGAACTGAACTCCGCGACGGCTCCCCGCAGGTCCTCATAGCAGTGAAGGCCGGTGACGAGGGGATCCGGCAGGGCGCAGTTGGCGACGGCCACTACGATCTTCGGACCGGAGGCCAGGCTGACGGTGTCGGCCGGTGTACCATAAGGGTAGCTGCGCGTATAGGAGTCCAGCGCCCGGATCCCGTCGTCGTTGAAGACGAAGATGTCCATACGGCGGATGAGCCACCAGTCGTCCGCTTCGAGGCGCACCGGCAGGCCGGGGAAGAGGACGGAGCGTCTGGCGCGGAGGGGTGCGTCAATCGAAAGGATGTCCGGGCCGGGAGGCTGAGGAGGTGGAGACGCCAGGGTCTCCGTTCCGGCCCGGACATCCGGGGAGACGGACTCCGGAAACGGACTTTCGGCGCAGCCAGCGGCAAGAATAATGATGGTAAGAGTAAGCTTGGGCAGACATGCCCGGGGCGGATGCCCGAAGGAGAAAAGGTGCCGACTTGTTTCCATCGTCCGTTCAGTTTGAGTCCGGAGCAAAGATAAGTCCCCCTCTCCACCCCTCCGAGTACCCGAAAAAAACACGACCCGAAATAGAAGTTTTTTATCCCCGCCCACAAAAAAAGCCGCCCCCAAGCGGAGGCGGCCTTGCCGTTTGGCTGCTTTCTGTTGATTCGGATCAGGTTGAATGAACAGTCACAAATGCACTATTTCCAGACATACCGGATGGAATACTACCCACCACTATAGTATTTGAGACTACAGGTGTTTTCGCTCCAATTCAGTGATTGTTTGACCACCAAGTGGTCTCAAGTAAATATGTCCATCATATAAATCTAGAAAGAAACCATAATATGTACTATTGAATGTTTCTGGATTCTTGCATAATAAATGATTAATCTCAATATACTCTTTGTCATAAAGAAGTCTCGCAGGGAATAGACCAGTCTGAAACTCGATACTGGTATTGTACTCGGGATGATAAAGAAGCGTATCACTCACTTCACCCTTTTTTATGAACCAATAGGTATTGGCACGGTCCCGCCCCGCAAATACCTTTTCTTGAATGTAATCGAATTTTGAGAAAGCATCAACAACGGATTCATCTGTCGAACGAGTGATTATTTCATCCGCGAAGAAAACTCGATGAGAAAAATGAGACTGTTTCAATTCCACGACTTTCACATATTTCCCCAAATCCACAAGGTGATAAACCACAAAAGAATCTGATGAATCTGCGCTTTTTGGGCACTTTATGAAGTCCAAATTCTTGGGCAGAAAAGGTAATAATATACCAAGAATCCCTATTGAAATGAATGCAATAACGAATATACTATTTCTTCTTTTCATATCTTTTAATACTTCTTCTGATTCTTCCAGGATGGCGCCAACCATACCATTGTGCGTGTTGTGTTGTTTCTCCTTCGCTATACCATTTTACCTTGCCTCCTCCTTTAATGCTTTGGATGACATGTATGCTAAGTCCTAATGGATCATAATAATTGTTTGGATTGGCGGCACAGAAGCACCAAGGACTAATTCTTTCACTTCTTTGAGCCAGCGGATCCACCACCGTCCATCGGGCCGTGAACGGATCATACATCCGGGCGCCGAAGTTGAGCAGGCCGAGGTTGAGGGAGCGATTGTATTCGCCGTCCGGCGCAAAGGGGTCGGTCACGAGGCAACTCAGTCGCTGTTCCTCCTTGGCGGCGTAACGCCAGCGGTTCTCCCCGGACATGGAGGCGAAGGCCATGTTATTGATTCTCGTGCCGTACGGCAGGTAATCACTCTGCTCCAGGACCTGTGGTACCGCTTGGCCTTTCGAGATGTCGATCACCGAACGGACGTTGCCGAGATGGTCCCCGGCGAACCAACAGTCCGTCGTGTCCGGATCCGAGAAGAAGATCCGTCCTTCGTCCCAGGCTACACTCTCCGCGACGTCCAGCCGGGTGGAGTCCG
>JAFZAI010000035.1 GCA_017557325.1 Bacteroidales bacterium | reverse complement strand
CCTCCCGCTACTTGCGCGGGTGCAAATGATTGCAGAAACGATACAACATAATTTTTTTCTCGTTATTTAATGTCATTATAATATAATTTACGTCATCCCAGTGCTTTCAACACCAATGCCTCCGGTGCCGCCGGATACACCTCCTTAATGTGTTCAACAAGGCGGCGGAGGGATTCCGCCGGGGAGTGGTCGACCCGAAGGGAGACCGACTCGAAGGGGAATCCGGACGGGAACGGGGCCGCAGGGCCGGCCCCCGGCAGGGGCTCGGCATCCGTCTCGAAAAGCCCTTCCGGCGAGCAGAAGGAAGAGACCTGCCAGCCGTTGTAGTGCAGGTCCTCGCCGCGGTATACCCGCGTGATGTCGCCGGTCACTACCCGGCACTGCATCATCAGTTTGGTAATCTGGGCATCCGCCGGGCCTTTCTTCACCCCGAGCAGGCCGCGCACCTCTTTGATGCTCACGGAGCCGTTCGCAGCAAGGAAATTCAGGATCTTCTGCTGATCCGGCGTCGGAGCATACTTGGGCAGGCTGCGGCGGTAATTCATCAGTTCCCGATACCACTCGACCGTGGCAAAGGCGGCCTTCCCGCCCCAGAGGAACTTCCCATAGGCGATGTCGCCACTCTGCACGCAGTCGATCTTCCAGTCCCAGGGGCCCAGTTCCGGCCCGTCTCCGTCAAACCAGAAACGCGGCGGGGTCAGTTCCTCCACCGACCAGCCGGTGATGGGATTCTCAAAAAAGGGGACGATCCCCAGCCGGCAGACAGCCCGGTACATCGTCTCGGGGCTCACCACCTCGGGACGCACGGTCGGCGCGTGTCGGACGATGCTCATACGTAGAATTCTCTTCTGTAGTGGTATTCGCTGCGGAGCTTTTCGAAGTCGGCGGGGGCCGTACGGAACATAAAGTCGTCGATGAAGATCGGGTAGTTGTACTGGAAGACGGCGGCGATTTCGCCCTGGCTCTTGCCGGCGAGATCCAGCTTGAGCGGCTGGAGTTCGGGAGATTCCGCGACCAGCGTGAAATCCTTCAGGGCCTCGATGCCGAGGACCTCAGCCACAGAGCTGACGGCGGCGGAAGTGCCGTTGAGTTTGCCCTGGTAGGAATATCCGGCGATGTGCGGCGTGGCGATGTCCACCTGGGAGATCAGGTTCTGGTTGACATTCGGCTCATTGCACCAGGTGTCGATGATGACGGAGCCGAGCTTTGGGATGGCGCGCATCAGCGCGATCTCATCCACCACCTCGCCACGCGAAGCGTTGATGAAGATCGTCCCGGGGCGGATCTTCTCGAAAAAGGCGTCGTCCGCCATCCCCCGGGTGGTCTCGTCCAGGGGCGTATGGAGGGTGACGATATCGGCATTCTCCAGCAGGTAATCCAGCGGGCAGAAGGCCTCGGGGCCCTCCCTTTCAGCGCGCGGAGGATCGCACAGCAGCACGTTGAAACCCAGCGTCCGCGCCATCCGCTCCACCGCTCCCCCGACGTGACCGACCCCGACAATGCCGAAGGTCAGGCCATCCAGATTGAGGGATTTGCGGGAAGCCATCCCGTACAAGGCGGAGAAGACGTAATTCATTACGCCGATGCAGTTGCATCCGGCCGCATTGTGGACAATGATGCCCCTTTCCCGGCAGTAATCCAGGTCGATGTGGTCGGTGCCGATCGTCGCCGTGGAAATCACCTTGACGGGCGTTCCGTCCAGCATTTCGGCATTGCACCGGGTCCGCGTACGGATAATCAGCGCATCCGCGTCGAGGAGATCGTCCCTGCAGATCTGCCTTCCTTCTATATATACGACTTCCGCGTAAGGCTCAAAAACGCCTTTCAGGAAGGGAATATTGGTATCGGCTACGATTTTCATTTGAGTACTATTTCTTTTACTTCCCCGACCTTGGGGTCATCCTTCACGAAAAGGGAATCCTTGGCGAGGAAATCGTTGATCCCCGCGATGAGGGAGGCCTTGCGAAGCGAGAGTTCCCGTCGCCAGACGGCCGAGGAGAGGGTCACGTACAGCGTTCCGTCCCGGAAGAATTGCTTCAGGGTATGGGCCGATGCTCCAGAAACGGCATCCCAGGCGGCGAAGACCCGGCGCGTATTGAGCCCGGAGGAGAGTTTCATCTCGCGGATGAACTCATTCATCGCCTCTTCCAGGGAAATGGCATTTTTGCGGGAAAGTCGGACCTGTGCCATCAGCCGACGGGATTAAATGCGCCGCCTCTGGCGTGGAAATAGGCCCGGTCGTCAGTGATGGCATCCACCGTGCGGCTGAGGCGGGCCGCGTCGCAGTCGGTGATAAAGATCTGGGAGAATCCGCTGCCGGACACCATCGCGATGAGGTTGGAGATGCGGCCGAGGTCAAGTTTGTCGAAGACGTCGTCCAGCAGGAGGATGGGCGCGATGCCCGAGCCGCCTTTCATCACCTCGTATTCGGCGAATTTGAGGGCGACGAGGAAGGATTTCTGCTGGCCCTGGGAACCGGCGTGCCGGATGGGATGGCCATTCATCTTGAAAATGAGGTCGTCCCGCTGGAGGCCGCAGGTGGTGTACTTGAAGATGCGGTCTTTCTCAAGGCTGGCCTTCAGCAGGTCGCTGAGAGAGCCGCCGGCAAGATCCGAGCGGTAATCGACGGTCACCTCTTCTCCCCCGCCGGAAATCAGCGTATAATAGCGGCTGACGATCGGAGCGAGCGCCTCTGCAAAACGCTTGCGGGCCTGGAATGCCGGCATCGCAGCCGCCTCCAGTTTGAGGTCGATAACCTCCAGAAGCGCAAGGTCGGCGGCGCCGTCCTTGAGGAGCGCGTTGCGCTGGAGAAGCAGCCGGTTGTACTGCTGGATGGACGCGAGGTATTGCCGGTCCATCTGCGAGAGGACGGCATTGGCGAAGCGCCGCCGCTCCGCCCCCGACTCGCTGACGAGGCTGCCGTCCGCGGGCGAGACCATCACGACCGGGATGAGGCCGATATGGTCCGAAATGCGGGAATACGTCTTCCCGTCCCGGACGACCTTCTTCTCGCCGGAGGAGGCGAATCGCACGGATACACGCGATTCTACAGCATCCTGCATCAGGTACTGACCGCCGAGTTGGAAAGCGTCCATGCCATAGCGGATATTAAACCGCTCGGAGGACGCGAGCGCACTCTTAGTCATTGACAGGCAGTAGATCGCGTCGAGCAGATTGGTCTTCCCCTCCCCGTTGTCGCCGCTGATGCAGTTGACCTTCGGGGAGAACTCCAACTCCTGAAACGCGATGTTCCGGAAATCCTGTACGACTATTTTCCTTAATACCGGCATAAATACCTCGTCATTCCTTTCACCGTCATTCCGGACTCGTTCCGGAATCTATTTCCAAAGGTAAGAATAAAATTGCACTAACCGAAATTTTTTACTAAATTTGCGGACTGCAAATTCAGGACAATATAAAAGTAAAACTATATGGCAACGAAAAAATTAAAAGATCCTCAGATGGTGCAAGAGCAGAATCTTGCAGAGGCGGCTTCCAAAACCGAAGAATTCATCTCCAAGTACGGCAAAACGATCAGCTGGATCGTCATCGGTATCCTTCTCGTCGGCCTCGCCGTCGTCGCTTACACGAAGTTCTACCTCCAGCCCAAGCGGGCCGAGGCGTCGGAGCAGATGTTCCACGCCGAGCAGAGTTTCATCCTCGGCGACTACGAGCAAGCACTGAGGGGTGACGACAATTATCCCGGCTTCGAGGAGATTGCCGATACCTACGGCAACAAGGCCGGCAAGGCTATTTGGCTCTACGCCGGCATCTGCGAGCTCCAGACCGGCAACTACGAAGAGGCCATCGAGTACCTCAAGAAGTACAAAGTCAGCGACAAGATCCTCCAGTCCCGCGCCGAGGGCGCCATCGCCGGTGCCTACGTCGAGCTCGAGCAGTATGAGGAGGCCCTTGCGATGTACAAGAAGGCCGCTGCGACCGTCGACAACATGCTTTCCGCCAATTACCTCTTCCAGGCCGGCATCGTCGCCGAGAAGCTTGGCAAGAACGACGAAGCCCTCTCCCTCTACAAGGAGATCAAGGACAAATACTATCAGTCACCTGAGGCGATGGACATCGACAAGTACATCAGCAGCCTCGAAAACGCGGAGTAAACTATGGGACGTGCCTTTGAATTCCGCAAAGAGCGGAAAATGAAGCGTTGGGGTCACATGGCCAAGACCTTCACTAAACTCGGAAAGGAAATCACCATCGCCGTCAAGCAGGGCGGTCCGGAAGTGACCGGCAACCCCCGTCTCCGCGCCCTCATCGCCGAGGCCAAGTCGGAGCAGATGCCCAAGGAAAACATCGAGCGCGCCATCAAGAAGGCCACCGAGGCCAAGACCGGCGACTTCAAGGAGATTGTCTACGAAGGATTCGGCCCGTTCGGCATCGCCTACCTCGTCGAGGCTGCGACCGACAACAACACCCGCACCGTGGCCAACGTCCGCAGCTACTTCACCAAATGCGGCGGTGCGCTCCAGACCAGCGGCAGCGTGGCGTTTATGTTCGACCACAAATGCGTTTTCCGCATCAAGGAAGACCCCGCCAAGCCTATCGACATCGACGAGCTCGAGCTTGAGTTGATCGATTTCGGTGCCGAGGAGGTCTTCAAGCAGGAAGTCGAGGACGAGGACGAGAACGTGACCGTCGAGATCACCATCTACGGCGACTACACTTCCTACGGCCAGATCCAGAAATACATCGAGGAAGCGGGCTACGACCTCATCTCCGGCGGATTCGAGCAGATTCCGAACGTTGACCTGAAGGATGTCACTCCCGAGCAGCGTGCAACGCTGGACAAACTCACCGGCCTCCTGGAGGACGACGAGGACGTCACCAACGTGTACACTACCCTCAAACCGGCGGAAGAAGAATAATAACCTATAACGGACGGTGGCCGGGGACGACCACCGTTTTTTCCATTATGAGCATTCAACAGAAAAACATCGAACGGCTGGTCGAGCGGCGCGCTGCCGCCCGCCTCGGCGGGGGCGAGAAGCGCATCGAAGCCCAGCACGCCAAGGGCAAGCTCACCGCCCGCGAACGCCTCGAAAAGCTCCTGGATGAAGGGAGTTTCGAGGAGTTCGATATGTTTGTCCGTCACCGCTGCACCGACTTCGGGATGGACGCCCAGCACTTCGACGGCGACGGCGTCGTCACGGGCCGCGGCACCATCGACGGCCGCCCCGTATATGTCTTCGCCCAGGATTTCACCGTCACCGGCGGCTCTCTCTCCAAGACGATGTCGGAGAAGATCTGCAAGGTGATGGATATGGCCGTCAAGGCCGGAGCGCCCGTCATCGGGCTCAACGATTCGGGCGGCGCCCGGATCCAGGAGGGTGTCGACGCCCTGGCCGGCTACGCGGAGATCTTCGAGCGCAACATTCTTGCCTCGGGTGTCATTCCGCAGATCTCGGCCATTATGGGTCCCTGCGCGGGCGGAGCCGTGTACTCCCCCGCCCTCACCGACTTCACGCTGATGGTCAAGGATACCTCCTATATGTTCCTCACCGGTCCGGCGGTCGTCAAGAGCGTCACCGGCGAAGAAGTCACGCAGGAGGAGCTCGGCGGAGCCGCCGTGCATAGCTCCAAGAGCGGCGTGGCGCATTTCTCCGCCGCTGACGAGGATGAGGCCATCGCGACGCTTCTCGAGTTGATCGGCTACCTGCCGCAGAACAACCTATCCGAGGCTCCCTTCGTGGAGACGGAGGATTCCGTCGCCCGCGTCGAGGACTACCTCAACGAAGTAATTCCCGACAATCCGAACAAATCTTACGATATGTACGGCGTCATCCGGAGCATCGTCGACGACGGCCGCTTCCTGGAAATCCACAAGGATTTCGCCCGTAACATCATCGTCGGATTCGCCCGTATGGGCGGCCGGAGCGTCGGCATCGTGGCCAACCAGCCCGACGTCCTCGCCGGCGTCCTGGACATCAACGCCTCCCGCAAGGCTGCCCGGTTCGTGCGCTTCTGCGATGCATTCAACATTCCGCTCGTCACGCTGGTCGACGTACCCGGCTTCCTCTGCGGCACGCAGCAGGAATATGGCGCCATCATCACCAACGGGGCCAAACTCCTCTACGCATACGGCGAAGCGACGGTTCCCAAGGTCACGGTAACCCTCCGCAAATCCTACGGCGGGGCCCACATCGTGATGAGCTGCAAGCAGCTCCGGGGCGACATCAACTACGCCTGGCCTTCCGCACAGATCGCCGTGATGGGCGCCGACGGTGCCGTCAACGTGCTCTACGCCAAAGATATGAAGGCCGATCCCGAGCACGCAGGCGAAATCTTCGAGGCCAAAAAGGCCGAATACGAGGACCTCTTCTCCAATCCCTACCGCGCGGCGGAAAGGGGCTACATCGACGATGTTATCGAGCCGCGCAACACGCGCTTCCGCGTCATCCGCGCGCTGGAATTCCTCCGCGGCAAGCAGCAGGAACTCCCCGCCAAGAAACACGACAACCTCCCGCTGTAGTATGAGAAGAATCCTTGCCAGCATCGCCTTGCTCGTTGTGGGAGTCTCGCTGAGCGCCCAGAATGCCTCCGACCTCGTCCTTGCCGAGGTCCTGGTCGAAAACGACTCTTCGATCGTCGACGACTATGGCCGGAGGACGGGCTGGATCGAGCTGTTCAACAATTCCCAGGGAACGGTCAATTACGCCGGATGCTTCCTCAGCGACGGCAAGGTCCGGTATATGATCCCCAAGGGGGATGCCCGGACCAAGCTGGGCCCGCGCCAGAGCGTGGTTTTCTTCTGCTCCGGCAACAGCGAAGACGGCACGTTCTACACCAACTTCACCCTCCAGACAGGGACGACCCTGATGCTGATCAGCAACAACGGCAAGACCATCATCGACACCCTGTCCATCCCTGAGAGCCTTCCGGTAGGATTTTCCGTCCGCAAGACGGCGCAGGACAAAAAGGGAATGGTCTGGAAGACCGAGGCTGAGCCCGCCGTCCCTACGCCCGGAGTCATCAACAAAAACGGCAACGAAAAGACCGGCGCCGAGCGGATGGCGGAGCGGGATCCGCACGGATGGATCCTGACCCTCACTTCCATCTCGGTGGTCTTCTCGGCCCTCATCATCCTCTGGATCATCTTCGGCATCTCGGGAAGGGCCTTCCAGCGCCGTGCCGCCAAAGCGGCCCAGCCGGTGAGTGAGCCGATCAAACCCACCGCCATTCCCGACGAAGCGAAGGAATCCGAAACGGCCGCCGCCATCGCCCTGGCCCTGCACCTCTATCTCTCAGAGACCGTCCACGACGCTGAGAGTTTCGTCATCACTGTCAATTCCTCCGGCGCGGAGAATCACTGGCCTTCCCCCGGCCGCAACTTCAGAAAGGAGAAACTATGAAAACATACAGTTTTACCCTTGGCGGCACCCATTACGACGTCACCATTGAAGACATCACCGACGGAAAGGCCTCCGTCTCCGTCAACGGCACGACCTACGAGGTTGCGTTGGACGATATTCCCGTCATCCCGAGCGCTGCACCCGCTCCTACGGCCAAACCGAAGGAATCCGCCGCGCCGAAAGCGGCTCCCGCTGCTGGTGGCCCTACCACGCCCGTCAACTCTCCCCTTCCCGGAGTCATCATCGAGGTCTCCGTCAAGGAGGGCCAGGCCGTGAAAGCCGGGCAGAAGGTAGCCGTTCTCGAAGCGATGAAGATGGAGAACGAGATCACCGCCCCGAAGGACGGCACCGTCACCGCCATCCACGTCGCCAAAGGCGACTCCGTCCTCGAAGGAGCCCTTGTAGTAACGATTGCCTAGGATATGAATCATATTATCGACAGCCTTCAGCAATTCTGGCAGTTCACCGGGTTCGCCAACTGCGCGTGGCAGAACCTCGTGATGATTCTCATCGGCATCGGCTTCGTGACGATCGCCATCCTGAAGGAATGGGAGCCGCTGCTGCTGGTCCCGATCGGCTTCGGCATGATCATCGGCAACATCCCGATGTTCCCCGGGCTGAATATCGGCATCTATGAAGATGGTTCCGTCCTCAACATCCTCTACCAGGGGGTGCGGCAGGGCTGGTATCCCCCGCTGATCTTCCTCGGCATCGGCGCGATGACCGACTTCTCCGCCCTGATCTCCCAGCCCCGGCTGGTGCTGATCGGAGCGGCCGCGCAAATGGGCATTTTCGGCGCATACCTGCTGGCTCTCGCCTTAGGCTTCGCGCCCAATGAGGCCGGCGCCATCGGCATCATCGGCGGCGCAGACGGCCCCACGGCCATCTTCCTCAGCTCCAAGCTCGCTCCGGACCTGATGGGCGCCATCGCCGTCTCGGCCTATTCCTATATGGCCCTGGTTCCCGTGATCCAGCGACCGATTATGCTGGCCCTCACAACGAAGAAAGAGCGCCTGATCGAGATGCCCAAGCCGCGTCCGGTCAGCCAGCGGGAGAAGATCATCTTCCCCATCGCCGGCTTCCTCGTCACGGCTCTTATCGTTCCCTCCGGCCTTCCGCTCCTCGGTATGCTCTTCTTCGGCAACCTGCTGAAAGAAAGCGGCGTCACCCGCCGTCTGGCCGAGACCGCCCGCGGTCCGCTCATCGACGTCGTCACCACGCTGATCGGCCTCACCGTCGGCGCCTCGACCCAGGCTGACAAATTCCTCAGCGGCAAATCCCTGATGATCTTCGGCCTCGGACTCCTGTCGTTCGTCATCGCGACCGCCAGCGGCGTGCTGTTCGTCAAGTTCATCAACCTCTTCCTAAAGAAGGGGAACAAGATCAACCCGCTCATCGGCAACGCAGGCGTCTCCGCCGTCCCCGACAGCGCGCGCGTCTCCGAGGTCGTCGGCCGCGAATCCAACCCCAACAACCACCTGCTGATGCAGGCAATGGCCCCCAACGTCGCAGGCGTCATCGGCTCCGCCGTCGCCGCCGGTATCCTACTCGGATTCCTGGGCTAAACGCAGAAAAACGCTCACAACGTGAACCTCATAGAACTGGACCAGCAGGCCTCTTTATGGATAAACAGCTTCCACTGCCCCTTTACAGACGGGATGTGGATGCTGTTTTCCAATATAAAGATATGGTTTCCGTTTTATGCGCTGGTGGTGTTCTTCCTTTTCCGCAATCTGGGCTGGAAAAAGGCCCTGGTGATACTGGCGTCACTGATTATTACCGTCGTGCTCACAGACCAGATTGCCAATTTGGTGAAGAACGCTGTGATGCGCCCGAGGCCCTGCCATACCCAGTCTCTGCTTGACGCCGGTTTGTGGTGCCCCGCGCCTAAGGGCGGCCCGTATGGTTTCTTCTCCGGCCACGCAAGCAATGTGTTCGGCTTTGCCCTTTGCTCCAGTATCGGCTTTGCCAACAAGAAGGTATCAAAAGCCTACGTCTGGGCGGTGTTCATCTGGGCCGTTCTGGTTGCGCTGAGCCGCGTGTTCCTGGCCGCACACTTTCTGGGCGACATCCTGGTGGGAGCCCTTTTCGGCCTTGCCGTTGGCCTGTTGATGGGGTGGCTGGCCAGGAAAACGATCGGCTGGCTACATCTGAATTAATTACAACCGGATCCGTGCGGCGCCGGAGGTCTTCTTGCGGACCTCACCGGCGACGGAGAGTTCCTCGGCTTCGATATCGCCTGCGCCGTTGACTTCGAAGGAAGCTTCACCGGCCTTACCGGCGAGGTCTACATCGCCCGCCCCGTTGATCTTGACAAGGACGGCCGTGGCGTTCAGCCCCTTGATGTCAATATCCGCGGCACCGTTGACCGTAAGATCCAGGATTCCGCACTGCAGGCCGTCGAAATCCAATTCCGCCGCGCCACTCACCGAAACGGTGAGATCGCCCGTGAAGTTGACGGCCGACAGCGACTTGATATCGGCGGCGCCGGTGACATTGATCTTCCTGAGATCAGGCGCTGAGATGCAGATCTGGTATTTCTCGGCCCGGACAGTACGCTGGCCGATGGTTTGGAGGACGAGGACGCTGTCCGTGACGACAAAGTCAAGCGAATCAAAAATATTCTCCTGGGTCGTGACGGTGACCTCCCAGTCATCCGCCTGGGTAAAGCGGACATCCGCTCCCCCGACCACGCTGATGGCGTCGAAGTCCTTCAAGTCCAGCGTACGGGTCTCGACGGGGCCGCTACCCTTAATGGCGTTCTTCCCATTGAAATTGACATTCACATTGAAGCAGGAAGCGCACAGGAGAGCCGCTGCTGCAAGATATACAAGCTTTTTCATAGCAAATTATTGATTAAAAACATTCGTATCAAGTCCGAGCAGGCGAAGGCGCTGCTGAATGGCGGGGACGTCCTTCTCCAGGAATTCCTTCCGCCGCGCGGAAAGGATGGTATCGGGCGCGTCGTCCGCGACAAAATAGCCGATACCCCGCTTGTTGTAAATCACGCCGTCGGCGGTGAGTTTCTCGTAGACGCGCATCATCGTATTGGGGTTCACCCCGATCTCTGCGCCATATTCCCGGACGGAGGGAATGCGGTCTCCCCCCTTGAGGTCCCCGGAAAGAATCCGGTCCGAGATCATCTCCGTGATCTGGAGGTAAATGGGTTTTTCGCTGTGGAAATTCATGGCGCACTAGTGTTGAAGGGTTTTGACGCGGCGCCAGATGCCCCAGCCTAAGCCGAGTGCCAGCAGGCAGCAGAAGACCAGGGTGCCGTTCATCAGGCCGGCAACAAGGTGGGCCGCCTGCAGTTCATCCATCTCAAAATGGGGCATCTTGAGCATCAGGATCGGGACCAGCAGGCCGAACAGGATCGAAAGCACCATCGAAAATCCGCACATAATGGCGATTCCCCAGACGATCTTGTGATTCTTGAAGAAGACTCCGCAAAGCAGGAAATACAGGAAATTGCAGATATAGCCGATGATAAAAGCAAAGACCAGGGCGCCGGTCGAAAAAACGATCGGCGAGGCTTCACTCATCTGTCCGAACATATTTATCATCCCGTGATAGGTGTCCCAGAAGCCAGTAATGAGCGCCTTCCCGTAGGTGGGATCGACGAGGCTCAGGAAGCCGTCCAGCAGGAAATACACAAACAGGAACAGGAGCGGAATCACCACGAGGGTCATCAGCAGCATCGAGACGAATTTCTCCGTCCGCGAAGCCGGAACCATCAGCCAGTCGCTGCCCTCCATCTTATCCGTCAGGTAGCCGTAAGTGCGGGCCTGATAGAGTTCCAGGACCGTGAAGGCCACCATCAAAAGCATAAAGCGAACCTCGATCATCGGCGCGGACCAGTGCTGGGTAAAGACCAGGCTGCACAGGACCCAGACCACATAAAGAATCGCCACCGAGCCACCGATCAGCATGGCTGCCCGGGAATGTTTCCGCCACATCTGCCGGAGATCATACAGGAAATAAGTTCCGAAACGATGGAAGTTGAAAATCTCACTCATAGCTTCAAATATTAGCGGTTAAACATTTGGGAAACAACATCTTTATGCGCGTGCACCGTATTGAAGAAAGCCTCCAGGTTGACCTTGCTTTCCTCGCCGGTCGTATTGGGATAGACCTGGATGCATCCGCCCGGAGTCTGCTCCAGATACAAGGCTCCCGGATGCAGCTCGGTCCCGTAATCGAAGAAGAGCTTTTCCGAAATCTCCTGCAGGGAGGCGTTGCACAGAACGGCCCGGTTGTCGAGAATGATGACCGGATCGATGATGTTCTCCAGGTCGCGGACCTGGTGGGTGGAGATGACGAGCGTCGCGTCTTCGGCTGTGTAGCGGGTCACCGCACGGCGGAATTGCGTCTTCGACGGAATATCCAGCCCGTTGGTGGGCTCATCGAAATAATAGTATTTCGCGTTGCACGCGAGCGCGTAGGAGATCCAGGTCTTCTTGAGCTGGCCGGCGGACATCGCATCCATCCGCTGCTCGGGATCCACTTCAAATTCCGTCAGGACGGCGGTGAATTTGTCGGGATCGAAGCCGGAGCGGAGGGCGCCGTTCTCTTTAGCAAAGGAAATAGCGCGCGCGTGAACGGGCGCGACCGTCTCGGGAAGGTAGAACTGCTCGCCGAGCAGGGAGGGAAGCCGGTCGAAGGGACGGCGGCCATCCACGTCAATACTCCCCTCCTGGGGCTTTTTAAGTCCGCAGAGGAGCGTCAGCAGCGTGGTCTTGCCCACGCCGTTCTCACCGAGGAGACCGTAGATGTTGCCACCACGGAGCTCCATCGAGATGTTTGTCAGAACGGGAAATGCCCCGTAACTGAAGCCTAAATTTTCGATTTTAATCATATCTTATTAGTGTATTAGTTTAATAGTACACCGCAAAGGTAATGATAAAAATCGAACTTCCAAATATTTTTTTGACTTTTTTTACGAAATAGTTGGCGATCTTCCCGGAAAGGAGGAATTAAAACGATTATAATTGTATGATAATCGCCGTCTTTGCCGGAACGGAAGTTCCGTCCGAAAGATGGATCTTCTCCCCCGTCAGGACATCCGTCCCGTCCGCCGGCGCCGGCACAATCTCGGCATAATGCGACCAGGGGACCTGTACGGGAGCCGTTGAATTATTGATAAATACAAAGACCTTCTCGGTATCATTATAGCGGAAATAGGCGTACGTATTGTCCCGCGTCAGGAAATGCCGGGTCTTGCCGTTATGAATGACGGATGCTTCCTTACGCCAGT
>JAFZAI010000034.1 GCA_017557325.1 Bacteroidales bacterium | reverse complement strand
CATCATGGGACGTCCTGTACCCGTTATTTCTACAATCAGTATATCGAGGCGGGCGGAGATCCCGACGCCGCCAAAGACTTCTTCTATCCTGGCAAGAAGCCTTCCTCCGTGGAGCAGGTCATCTTGATGATCTGCGACAGCGTGGAGGCTGCCTCCCGGACGCTCCGGGACCATTCTCCGGAGACGATTTCCCAGTTTGTGGAGAATATCGTTGAAGGCAAGATCCGGGAAGGACAGCTGAGTGAAGGCAATATTTCCATCCGCGACCTCGGTACGGTCAAGGAGGCGCTCAAGACCTATCTGGCCGGCGTCTATCACGAGCGGATCGAATATCCTACCGAAGAAACAAATAATCAACAATAAACCATTATGAACATTACCAAAAACCAGATTGATGACCTCAACTTCGAGGTTGTGCTGAAGATTGAAGCTGCCGATTATGCAGAGGCCGAGAGGAAGAAACTCTCGGGACTCCGCCAGAAGGCGGAATTGAAGGGCTTCCGCAAGGGAATGGCGCCCGCATCCCTGATCCAGCGCCTTTATGGCGGGCAGGTGCTTTATGACTGCGTCAACGAACTTGTCGGCAAGAACCTGAACGATTTTATTGCAGAGAACAAGATCCGCATCGTCGGGGAGCCGCTCCCGTCGGAGAACCAGCCCCAGCTGGAATGGTCTTCCGGAAAGGATTTTGAATTCCACTTCGACCTGGCCCAGACGCCGGAGGTGACTTTCACCGTGAGCAAGGACGACAAACTTCCTTTCTACCAGATTAACGTCACCAAGGACGCCAAGGCCGCGATGAAGAAGAGCCTCCTGAACCAGTATGGTGCGATGCAGGAGGCCGAGGCCGCTGGCGAGGAAGATTATATCGTGGCCGACCTGGACAATGGCAGCCATAAGGTAGAGGGCGCTTACATCTCGCTCCGCAGCGTGGCGGAAGGCTCCCGCAGCCAGTTCCTGGCCCGGAAGGCCGGTGACGAATTCACCGTGGATGTCAATGCCGCTTTCGAGAACGAGACCGACCGTGCCGCGATGCTCAAGCTCGCCAAGGACAAGCTCGCCGGGATCGATCCCAATTTCAAGGTGACCGTCATCAACGTCAAGACCTACGTACCCGCTGAGGATACCCAGGAAGGTTGGGACAAGATTTTCGGGGAAGGTGTCGTCAAGAGCGCTGAGGAATTTGATGAGAAGATCGTCGAACGCCTCACGGGAGAATATCTCCAGCAGGCCAATTACCGCTTCTCCAAGGATGCCCGCGACTATTTCCTGAAGAAGGCGGATATCCAGCTTCCCGAAGCTTTCCTCCGTCGCTGGCTGATCTACGTCAATGAGGGCAAGTACACCCCCGAGCAGGTCGATGCTGAATTCGAGGCGTTCCTCGCCGACTTCCGCTGGCAGCTGACCCGCGGCCACATCCTCCGTCTGTTCGACCTCAAGGTCGAGGAGAAAGACATCGAGGAGGCCGCCCGTGGCTATGCCGCTTACCAGTACGCGATGTACGGGATGGGCAATGTCCCCGCTGACCTTCTTGACGATGCGGCCAAGCATATGCTCTCCGACGAGAACCAGCGCCGCCGCCTGGAGGAGCAGGTCGAGGACAACAAGGCCTTCCAGGCTATCCGCGAGAATGTGACGCTCCAGAATAAGAAAATCTCCGAAGACAAATTCCGTGAACTGAAATAATTATGTCTGAATTTGAAAAATTTGCCTCGAAGGGGCAGGGGATTTCCCCGATGACGCTGCACCGCTACAGCTCCGCGTACGATGCATACATCAATCCGACGATCATCGAGGAGCGCAAGCTCAACGTGGCGTCGATGGATGTATTCAGCCGCCTGATGATGGACCGCATCATCTTCCTCGGTGTCCCGATCGATGACGATGTCGCCAATATTGTCCAGGCCCAGCTTCTGTTCCTCGCTTCGACCGACAGCAATGCGGACATTTCCCTGTATCTCAACACGCCCGGCGGGCAGGTGAGCTCCGGCCTCGGCATCTATGATACGATGCAGTTGGTCGACCCGGACGTCGCGACGATCTGCACCGGAATGGCGGCCTCGATGGGATCCGTGCTGCTTTGTGCCGGCGCGCCGGGCAAGCGTTCCGCCCTTCCGCATTCGCGGGTGCTGATTCACCAGCCTCTCGGCGGCGCCCAGGGACAGGCAACGGATATCCTCATCGCTGCCAAAGAGATCGAGAAAACCCGTACGGAGCTCTTCAATATCATCGCCACCCACTCCGGCCAGCCCCTTGAGAAGGTCGCTGCGGATGGGGAGCGGGATTATTGGATGACCGCTCAGGAGGCTCTCGAATATGGTATGGTGGATGAAATCCTGGTGAAGAGAAAGAAATAATGCCCGGAAAGAACAAAAGCCACGAAACGCCACATTGCCTGCTGTGCGGCCGAGCGGATCATGAGGTCCCTTATATGCTCAAGGGAGCGGAAGGCTATATCTGCAGCGAATGTGTGGATCTTGCAAGCGGTTATCTGCGGGAAATTCACGTTCTCCCTGCCTCCGAGTCGGCTGATCCCGCCGTCGCCGGAGAGCAGGATCGCATCAAAAGCGACGTCAAGCCCAAAGAGATCAAGGCCTTCCTGGATCAGTACGTGATCGGCCAGGACCGCGCCAAGAAAGTGCTTTCCGTCGCGGTCTACAACCAT
>JAFZAI010000033.1 GCA_017557325.1 Bacteroidales bacterium | reverse complement strand
TTATCAACAACCGGAAGGAGTCGGTGAAACTCACTGCCGCCAGTGCCCGGGAATACGGAATAGCCCTCCCCATTGACAAGCCGCATTTTAAAGATGAGACCGGGAAGCCTTATAAATATAAGGTCTCGGTCTCAGTCGGGAAGGATGTCTGGGAATCAGACTTTGTCTTCCGGGAGCAATAGGAGGTTTTAGACCAGTCCCTGATCTACCATCGCGTCGGCGACTTTGATGAAGCCGGCGAGGTTGGCGCCCTTCACATAGTTGACGTATCCACTCGGCTCCGTGCCGTATTTCAGGCAGGCCGCGTGGATGTCGGACATAATGCGGTGCAGGTGAGCGTCGACTTCCTCCCGGGTCCAGTGCTGCCGGATGGAATTCTGGCTCATTTCGAGGCCAGAAGTAGCCACGCCACCCGCGTTGGACGCCTTGCCCGGAGAATAGAGAATGCCTGCTTCCTGGAAGACCTGGATGGCTTCCGGGGTGGAAGGCATATTGGCGCCTTCCGCCACGCATTTGCAGCCGCCGGCGATGAGCGCCTCGGCGTCGGCCTTCTCGATCTCGTTCTGCGTTGCGCAGGGGAGGGCGATGTCGCACGGGGTCTTCCAGGGCCTTTCGCCCGGGAAATATTTCGCCGTGGGATATTTCGCCGCATACTCCTTGATACGGCCGCGGTAGATATTCTTCAGTTCAAAGACGTAGGCCATTTTCTCTTCGTCGAGCCCGTCCGGATCGTAAATGTAGCCGTCGGAATCGCTGAGCGTCACGACCTTGGCTCCGAGCCGCATCGCCTTCTGGGCGGCGTACTGCGCCACGTTGCCGGCACCGGAGATCACGACGGTCTTGCCCTCGAAGGATTCCCCGCGGGTCGCGAGCATCTCGGTGGCGAAATAGCACAGGCCATAGCCGGTCGCCTCGGGCCGGAGCAGGGATCCGCCCCAGTTCAGGCCCTTGCCGGTCAGCGTGCCGGTGAATTCGTCCCGGAGACGGCGGTACTGGCCGAAGAGGTAGCCGATCTCACGGCCGCCCACGCCGATGTCGCCGGCGGGCACGTCGGTATCCTGCCCGATATGGCGGAAGAGTTCCGTCATAAAACTCTGGCAGAAGCGCATCACCTCGGCGTCGGATTTGCCGCGGGGGCTGAAATCGCTGCCGCCCTTGGCCCCGCCCATCGGCAGGGTGGTGAGGGCGTTCTTGAAGGTCTGCTCGAAGGCGAGGAATTTCATAATGGAGAGGTTGACGCTGGCGTGGAAGCGGATGCCACCCTTGTAGGGACCGATCACGCTGGAGCACTGCACGCGGAAGCCGCGGTTGATGCGCACCTCGCCGTTGTCATCCATCCAGGGGACGCGGAAAATAATGATCCGCTCGGGCTCGGCAATCCGCTCGAGCACCTTGAGATCCATCAGGTGGGGATGCTCCACGATATAGGGAGCCACGCTCCCCGCCACTTCGCGGACGGCCTGCTGGAATTCGGCCTCGCCGGGATTCCGTGCCTCGATCTCCGCCATAAAGGCATCGAAATACTTCTGGGTAAATTTGTCCATAGAGTTCGTTTTATAGAGTGATTTTAGAAATACAAGATCGGGAGGACATAGTACTCTTGGCTTTTTTGGGAGGGGTTGGCTATGGCAAATGTTCCTCCGGTGTTATTGCTCACCACCCAGGCTTTGTCTTCATCTTTTTGGGAGCTGGTCCACCAACTTTTCGTTCTCAGGGATTTCCCCAATGATTTTTCCAGGACAAAAGTGTGATAGGTATCCGGGCAGACAAGATTGGTACTCCCGCTGCCCGATACTTCTGATTTTGTCATATCGGCTTGCCCCGTGAAGGCGGTTAAAAGATCTGCGACCGAGGGGAGAAGCCAGGGAGAGCACCTGGGCTGGCTGGGCGAATCGCACCAGAGTGTGGACATCGTAGTTCCGCCACCATTTGTGCAGGTGCAGTTGATCCTGGCGGCGTTGGGACCGTCGTAGTAATACAGACCGTAACGGAGGCTGGACTCGCCCAGGAGATAGCGCATGAAGTTGGAGGAGCAGAAAGCGACCGGTTTCACGTCACGGCTAGTCTTTCCGGAATTGCTGTATTTGAGGAGGGCGGCCGTATTGTGGAAGGCCTGATGGGAACTGTTCTTGACTTCGGAGACGTTCAGCGCATTGTCAAAGAAGCCGTCCGGCGCCTTGACCAACGCATTGCTGGCCTGCCAGGCGACACCTTTCCCGGTGGTATTTTGCAGCCAGAGGCCGTCGGTATCGGAGGGAATGGCGATGCCGTGGACGCTGGCGATATCCCTTGCCATCAGCGTATTCTCACTGTACCACAGCTCCGCGCCGTAGAAATAACTGCTTTTGGTGATTTTTCTATCGGAGGAACTATGCGCGGTGCCGAGATATGCCACAATGGCTACGTCAAAGAAAGAAGCATCATAGTGCTTTTTAAGCCCTCCGGAACGATCGACGCCAAGCCCGCGATAGCCGGCATCCCGGATTGCCATCTTTCCATTGACGCAGGAAATGATATCGCCGATTTTGGGCAGGTACGGATCATATTTCGTGATGTTGAACGTGAAGGTTTTCTCGGTATTGCCCGTCTTGAGGGTAACGGTGGATTTGATGTCTCTGCTGGCGTTGGATACTTTGTCATCCGAGAGAGAGGGTGCCACTACTTTCAGTACATATGTTCCATCGTTGCGGGAAGTGACCGAATAGGTAAGGTCGCCTGTCTTGGATGCGATGGACGGGGTAAACCAGGCGTCCTCCGGTGTGGGCTTGATATAAAAATATTGGGTGGCGCCGGAACCGATATCCATCAGGGAGCCCGAGATGTTACCGGGATTGTCTAGATTGATGAAGGAGGCTTTGTTCCATACGCTGACGAAGAAGGAGTTCAGAATGCCGCCCGATTTGGCTTTGACCTTGACGAGGACGGCGCCCTTACCGGAAGACTTCTTAGCGGTAATGATGCCGGAAGCATTGATGCTGAGGAATTCGGAGCCGTTGCCTTCCAGGGAATACTCGAATTCGTCGCTGTGGTCGGCAGGCTTGGCGTCCACCTTGATCTGGCAGGTCTCGCCGACGAGCATGACGAACGTTTTGTTGGTAGAGCCTTCCGGGGTATAGACATCATGGTCGGCCGCCGAGGGTGAAGTGATCGTAAAACTGGTCACGGGGTTGATGACCTTTACATTGACCGATGCTGTCTTGTGGCCGTCTTCGGTCTCGACGGTAATCTTGGCCGTGCCCTTGGCAACGCCGGTAACAACGCCGGTGCTGCTTACTGTGGCGACCAAAGGATCCTCACTGCCCCAAGTGACATTGTGGTTGGTGGCATTGGCGGGGGACAGGACGGCTGTGAGGGCGAGCTTCTTGCCGACGCCTACGGTTGGATTGGCCGGGGAAATGGATACGCCGGTGACCGCTATGCCACTCGCCTGGACGATTACTTCGCAGGTCGCCGTCTTTTTTTCGCACCTGACTGTAATCGTGGCCGTACCGACTTTCTTGGCGGTAATGTGGCCTTCGTGCCCTTTCTCGATATCGACGCTCACCACTTCCGGATCGCTGCTTGACCACCAGACGTTGTCATAGTTTCTGGCGTTGCTCGGCGAGACCGTCGCGTAGAGGTCCAACTCTCCGCCCGGAACGAGATAGGTCTTTGTAATGTCCAAACTGACTTCATCCACAAAGACAAAATCTTTGTAGCTATTGTTTTTGTTGCATCCCGTAAAAAGGGCAACTCCCGCAACCGCTACCAGCAGGAAATAGGCTAACTTCCTCATAATTTAATGATTATATTTTTTCAGTAAAAATTACTCAAATTCAATCCCACAAATTTAACCATAATCGAGTGTTTTTGCAACTATAGTTTCTCCTGCTTCAGGCGCTCGACGTAGGCGTCGATGCGGCGGAGCTCCGAGGGAATGGGGATGCGCTGGGGACAGTGATGGGCGCAGCGGCCGCAACCGATGCAGTGGTTGGCCTGGCGGAGTTTCGGGACGCTGCGGTCATAGCCCACCAGGAAGGCCCTGCGTGCCTTGCGGTATAGGGGATCCTGCCGGGAAGCGGGGACGTTGTCGTCGTTAAGGCACTTGTTGTAGTGCTTGAAAATCTCGGGGATATTGACGCCGTACGGACACGGCATGCAGTATTTGCAGTCGGTGCAGGGGATCGTGTCGAATTCCATCATCTGGGCGGCGATTTCCTGGAGGAAGTCGAGGTCTTCCTGGCCTAGGGGCTCCAGCGGGGCCAGGCTCTTGAGATTGTCCTCGATGTGCTCCATCCGGGTCATTCCGCTCAGGACTGTCAGGACATCCGGCTGGGTGCCGGCAAACCGGAAGGCCCAGGAGGCCACGCTCCGGTCGGGATCCCGCTGCTTCATCTGCGCGACGATCTTGTCCGGAACCGAGGCGAGGCGGCCGCCCAGCAGCGGCTCCATAATTACGGCCGGGATGCCGAGCTGGCTCAGCTGGCCGTAGAGGTATTCGGCGGCGGTGTTGCGCTTGTTGAGCAGCTTGGCGTATTTCCAGTCGAGATAGTTGAGCTGGATCTGGACGAAGTCCCAGTGATACTTGTCGTTTTTCAGTAGCAGCCAGTCAAAGACCTTGACATCGCCGTGGTAAGAGAAGCCAAGGTTCCGAATTCGGCCGGCTTCCCGCTCTTCCAGCAGGAAATCGAGCATTCCGTTCTCGATGTAGCGGCCGTTGAATTCAGCCATTCCGTCTCCCGTTCCAATGGCGTGGAGCAGATAATAGTCGATATAGTCGACACCCAGGTTCTCGAACGAATCGTGATACATCTGGATAGCGGCCTCCCGGGGCCAGGTGTCCTTGCTGAAGTTGGAAAGCTTGGTGGCGATATAGTAACTCTCCCGGGGATGGCGCTTTAGCGCCTCTCCCGTGGCCTTCTCTGACTTACCCTGGCAGTATACAGGCGAGGTGTCGAAATAATTGACCCCGTGCTCCAGGGCATAGTCGACAAACTCATTGACGGTCTCCTGGTCGACCTCATCATCCTCCATCGGCAGCCGCATCATCCCGAACCCCAGCAGCGACACCTTCTCGCCGGTCTTCGGGTTCGTCCGGTAGGTCATTCCGGTCTCGTTGCTTGTCATACCGAGGTCAGAATGACCGAGCGTATCTCCTCCAGCACTCTTACACCCTGCCACGCTCGCGGCCACGCCGGCCGCCGCCGCTGTTTTTAGAAAGTCTCTCCGGTCCATATATTAGATTTCATTATGAATCATATAGCCTTCTACGCACATCCCACTGTACGGGGTGGCGGGGCAGAGGTTCTCGCAGGCGCCGCAGCCGATGCACTTGGCTTCGTTGACGACGGGGACCTTGCGTTTATTGCCGTCGATGTCCATCTCAACCATCTGGATGGCGCCGGTGGGGCAGTGGTGGGCGCAGTTGTCGCAGCGGCGCCCCTTTGCGGCGAGGCA
>JAFZAI010000032.1 GCA_017557325.1 Bacteroidales bacterium | reverse complement strand
TGCAAGTTGCAAGGCTTTCCGGATGCTTTTCGGGGCCCAAAGTACGCCTAGAGGATACCTCTGCTGGCGATTTGGGCCATTCTCCCTCCGCAATATCCGTCAGGCCGCCAGGGACCTCCGGTGCGCCCAATCGTGCAGTGCGGCGCACGAGTAGGCGCGAAAACACCCCTAAACTGCGCCCAATCATGCAACTGGATGTATGATTAGGCGCAGAGTCAAGATCTGCGCTTCCTCGTTACCCGTCACTGCGGGCTTGCCCCGGAAGCATTTTCTTGCTATATTTGTAGGCTATGAAGAAGATTTTGCTTTCCGCGCTGGCGGCGATGGCCGCCCTGACGGCGTCGGCGGACGAGGGAATGTGGCTGCTGCCGCTCCTGAAGTCGCTGAATGCCGACGTGATGGCGGCCGAGGGGTGTCGGCTGACGCCCGAACAGATTTACAGTGTCAATCATAGTTCCCTCAAGGATGCCGTTGTGATTTTCGGCGGCGGGTGCACCGGGGAGATCATCTCCGACGAGGGGCTGCTGGTGACCAATCACCACTGCGGCTACAGCAGCATCCAGGCGCTCTCTACGCCGGAGCATAACTACTTGATGGACGGCTGGTGGGCCAGGAACCGGGCTGAGGAGATTCCGGCGCCGGGGCTGGAGGTGACATTCCTTGTGAGTATGGAGGATGTGACCGACCGGGCCAATGCCGCGCGGGCCGAAGGCGGGAAGGAGGCGCTGGAGAAGTTCAAGGAAGAGTTGGAGAATTCGGCCGCGGCGTCGAATCCCGGCTGCGAGGCCGAGGTGGAATCCTTCTATAGCAACAATGTCTACTACTTGATCATCTATAAGAAGTACGACGACGTCCGCTTCGTCGGTGCCCCGCCGTCCGCGGTGGGTAAATTCGGCGGCGATACCGACAACTGGGTCTGGCCGCGGCATACGGGAGATTTTTCGATGTTCCGCGTGTATGATGAGAACGGCAAGCCGCTCAAGCCGAAAAAGAGCCTGGAGATATCCCTGAAGGGGGTGAAAGAGAATGATTTCACGATGATTCTCGGTTATCCCGGCAGCACTCAGCGCTATCAGACGGCGGCCGAGCTCGAAATGATGCTCGCTTCCCAGGAGATCAGCATCGCCTGCCGGACGATCCGGCAGAATGTGCTCTGGAAGTGGATGGAGGCCGATCCGGTCATCCGGCTGAAGTATGCCGACAAGTATGCCGATTCGTCCAACGGCTGGAAGAAATGGCAGGGGGAGAAACTCTCCTTCAAGCGCCTCGGCCTGCTGGATATGAAGCGCCGGGACGAGGCTGCCTTCCAGCAGTGGGCCGACGCCGATCCCGTGCGGAAGGAGAAATACGGCACGGCCCTCCAGGACATTGCGGATGGCGCTGCCCGGGCGCTCGATCCTCTGTGCGCGTTCCAACTCCTCTACGAGGCACCCTACAGCATAGAACTGCAGCAGTTTGCCCTGATGTATTTCTATGCCACGATGCAGGACGAGCCGGTAGATGAGGTGCTGGCGGCGTACAAGGATTACGATGTCGCCGTCGACAAGGAAGTGGCGTCCGTGATGCTGAAGTACTATCAGCAGCACGCGCCGGCGGTGATGGCGCTCGATTCGCTCGGGAGGGGCTTTGAGAATTTCTCGGAAATCGACGTCGACAAGTATGTCGACTATCTGTACCGCGAGAGTATGTTCACCTCCCGGGAGAAGTTGGAGAAGGCCACGGCCGATACCGTGGGCCTGGCGCTCCGGCTGATCGACGACCCAGCCGTCGTGCTGTCGAATCGGGTGCTGGGTTATCTGTTCTCGGTCTATCCGGTCGTTACAGCCCTCGAAAAGTCTGACGCATCCCGCACCTATACGGCCGGTCTTCTGGAATATTACGGCGACAGGCCGCTCTACCCCGATGCCAACTTCACGATGCGCCTTACCTACGGCCACGTGCTGCCCTATCTGCCGAAGGATGGCCTCAAATACGAATATTATACCACCCTGGAAGGGGTGATGGAGAAGGAAATTCCCGGGGATATGGAATTTGACGTGCCGGCGAAGTTGAAAGAACTTTATGCCGCGCGCGACTATGGCCGGTACGCCGACAAGAAGGACGGCAAACTCCATCTCTGCTTCATTACCGACAACGACATCACGGGCGGCAACAGTGGCTCTCCGGTACTGGACGCGGACGGCCGCCTTGTGGGCCTCGCCTTCGACGGCAGCTGGGAGTCGATGTCCTCGGATGTCCTCTTTGAGCCGGAACTCACCCGCTGCATCTGCGTGGATATCCGTTACGTGCTGTTCTGCGTCGACAAGCTCGGCGGCGCAGGCTACCTCCTCAAAGAAATGAAAATCAAAAAGTAATATGAAGAAACTGGTTCTTTGGGCCCTGGCCCTCACGCTGGTCCTGCCCGCCCGGGCGGACGAAGGAATGTGGCTCCTGCCGCTGCTGGAGAAAATGAATGGCAAAGCCCTCAAGGAGGCCGGCTGCCGCCTGACTCCGCAGGAAATCTACAACATCAACGGTTCGTCCCTCAAGGATGCCATCGTGCATTTCGGAGGCGGCTGCACGGCCGAGATCATTTCGGCCGAAGGCCTGCTGGTAACCAACCATCACTGCGGCTACAGCAGCATCCAGGGTCTTTCCACGCCCGAACACAACTACCTGATGGACGGCTGGTGGGCCAAAAACCGCGACGAGGAACTCAAGGTTCCGGGCCTCACCGTCACCTTCCTCAAGAAAATGGAGGATGTGACCGCGGAGTACGACAAGGCTGAGGATAAGAAGGCTTTCGTACAGGAGGCCGTTGCCCGCGCCGAGAAGGCAAATCCCGGCTGCAAGGCCTTTGTCACGTCGTTCTACAACAAGAACTACTGGTATCTTATCACGACGAGGGTGTACCGCGACATCCGCTTCGTCGGCGCCCCGCCCGCCAGCATCGGCAAATTCGGCGGCGAGACCGACAACTGGATGTGGCCCCGCCATACGGGCGATTTCTCGATGTTCCGTGTGTATGACGATGACGGCAAGCCGCTCCGCGCCGCCCGCCACTTGAAGATATCCCTCCGGGACCTCCAGGAGGGCGATTATACGATGATTCTCGGCTATCCGGGCCGCACCCAGCGTTTCCAGACGGCCGCCGAACTCAGGCAGATGATTGCGACGAACCGCATCCGCATCGACGCCCGCACCGTGCGGCAGCAGATTATGTGGGATGCGATGTGCGCCGATCCTGACGTGCAGCTCAAATATGCCGACAAGTATGCCTCTTCCGCCAACGGCTGGAAGAAATGGCAGGGCGAGGAGCTTGCGTTTGACAAGCTCGGCATCATCGCCCGCGAGGAGCAGAAGGAAGCCGATTTCGTGAGATGGTACAGCGTCAAGAAGTCCCGCGCCGAGAAGTATCAGGAGGCGCTCAGCGATATCAGCACCGCGGTGGAAGGCCGGGACGAGGCGATGAAAGCGCTTACCCTGCTCTACGAAGCGCCGCTTCGGATCGAACTCCTGACGCTGGCCAACGTGCTCGGCCGGCGCGGCCCCGAGGCCCTGAAAGATTATTATAAGGATTATGTGGAGGAGATCGACCGCAAGGAGGCCGTGGCCCTGCTGACATTCTACCGGGAAAGGGCTCGGAAGGAGGATTATCCCAAGGATCTCGGCGACGGCTCCGACTTTGCCACGATGGAGATCGGCCCATACGTGGATTATCTCTTCGACACCAGCGTGCTGACTTCTCCGGAGAAGCTGGAGAAGGCGCTCGCCGAGGAGGGTGGCCTGGAGAAGATCAAGGCCGATGACCCGGCTTTCGCCCTCCGGGATGCCCTTATGGCGGAGATGATGAAGTTGTATCCGGCCCTGGAATCCGTGAATGAGCAGTATGAAAAGGGCAGCAAGGCTTTCGCGGCCGGCCTTCTCGAATGGGAGAAAGGCAAGCCGTCCTATCCGGATGCCAATTCCACGATGCGTCTCACGTATGGCCACGTGATGCCCTATTCCCCGAAGGATGCCGTCCTGTTCCAGTATTACACGACGCTGGAGGGAGTGATGCAGAAGGAAGATCCGACCAACCCGGAATTCATCGTTCCTGAGAAGCTAAAAAAACTCTTCGAGGCGAAGGATTATGGCCGATACGCGGCAGCGGACGGCAAGATCCACACCTGCTTCCTCACCAACAACGACATCACGGGCGGCAACAGCGGCTCGCCGGTGCTGGATGCCGACGGCAACCTCATCGGTCTCGCCTTCGACGGCAACTGGGAGTCGATGTCTTCGGACGTGATGTTCGAGCCGGATCTCCAGCGTTGCATCTGCGTGGATATCCATTACGTGCTGTTCCTCGTGAATAAATTCGGCGGCGCAAGCCACCTCATCAAGGAAATGGATTTCGCGAAATGATGGAGAGCGGAGAAATTTTGCGGGCGCTTGCCGAGGTGACGCATCCGGCGAAAGGGGACAGGTCGATCATCGACCTGGGGATGGTGGAGGACATCTCCCTGGAGGATGGGAAGATTATTGTTACGCTGGGATTTGAAGGTCGGCAGGATCCCCTGAAGGATTATCTGGCCGGGGCCGTCAAGGCCGCGATCATCCGCCACGACCCGTCGGCGGAAGTCGAGGTGCGGACCGTTGTGAATGAAAAGCCCCGGCAGAAGCAGGATATGCGCGACCTGACGCTGGAGCAGGTTTCGAATGTCCGCCATATTATCGGCGTGGCGTCCGGCAAGGGCGGCGTCGGCAAGTCGACGGTGGCGGTCAACCTCGCCATCGCTCTTGCGCGGCTCGGCTACCGGGTTGGCCTGGCGGACGCGGACGTTTATGGCCCGTCGGTGCCGATGATGACCGGGACGGAAGGCTTGG
>JAFZAI010000031.1 GCA_017557325.1 Bacteroidales bacterium | reverse complement strand
GCGAGTATGACTATGTCTTCCTCGACTGTCCTCCGGTGGACGTCGTTGCCGATACCTCCATCATCGCGGAGCAGACCGACATCACGATCTTCATCGTCCGTGCCGGCTTCTTCGACAAGCGCGGCCTCCCGGCCATCGACCAGATGTACAAGGAAGGCAAATACAAGCGGATGGCTATCATCCTCAACGGCGTCGATACCTACCACAAGAAGGGAGGTTATGGCTACGGCTATGGTTACGGCTATGGTTATGGCTACGGCTATGGTTACGGCTATGGCTATGGTTACGGCTATGGCTATGGTTACGGCTCCCAGGACGACAATGAGAAATAGGAGGTAGCCGATGCTGGGTCTGTTCTCCAGAAAGAAATCTTTTATCCAGTCGGGCCTTCTGAAGGATGCGGTTGACAATCACAGCCACATCCTTCCGGGGGTCGATGACGGGGTACGGACCCTTGACGAGTCCCTCGAAATCCTTGCTTTTCTGGAGGAATGCGGTTTCTCGACCCTCTGGCTTACGCCGCACATCATGGAGGACGTGGCGAATACCACGGAAGACCTCCGTCGGCGCTTTGACGCTCTCCGGGAAGCCTATCAGGGACCGCTGCAACTGCATCTGGCCGCCGAATATATGATGGACAACCTCTTCGAGGAGCGGCTGGAGGCCGGTGACCTGCTGTATCACGGCGGCGACCGCGTGCTGGTGGAGACATCCACCCTGTTCCCGCCCATCGGCTTCTGGGACATCATCGACCGGATGATGCGCAAGGGGTATCTGCCCCTGCTGGCCCATCCGGAGCGGTACCGCTATATGGAGAAGAAGGATTACGAAAAGCTCAGGAGCCTGGGCGTCCTGTTCCAGCTCAACATCCCGTCCCTCGTAGGAGCCTACGGGGAGGGGGTGCAGGCGAAGGCACTCTGGCTGCTTGAAAAAGGAATGTATGTAATGGCCGGTTCTGACTGCCACCGCTCCAGGTCCATCCGGAAGTGGTATGCGGACCCGGTCCTGAAGAAAGATACCGTCGGGAAACTCGGCCCGCTGATGGCCGGGCTTCCCGAAACGGCAGAATAGTCCCTGCGCTGGATAGCGCAGCCTTTCTGTCAAGGAACTGATTTTCAATCATTTCCGCCAACCCTTGCTCAATCACGTCCAAGGGGAATATAATTTTTGTCTATTATGAAAGGAATAGTTCTCGCTGGTGGATCAGGCACAAGGCTTTATCCCATCACCAAGGGCGTCAGCAAACAGCTGCTGCCGATTTACGACAAACCGATGATCTACTATCCGGTCTCCGTCCTGATGGACGCGGGCATCCGGGAAATCCTGATCATCTCCACGCCGTGGGACCTGCCGGGATTCCGGCGTCTGCTCGGCGACGGGAGCGACTATGGCGTGCAGTTCAGCTACGCCGAGCAGCCCTCGCCCGATGGCCTCGCCCAGGCCTTCATCATCGGGAAGGAATTCATCGGCGATGACTGTGCCTGCCT
Source organism: Bacteroidales bacterium (assembly GCA_017557325.1). Lineage (GTDB taxonomy): Bacteria > Bacteroidota > Bacteroidia > Bacteroidales > UBA932 > Cryptobacteroides. The sequence goes on along the minus strand of JAFZAI010000031.1, from coordinate 2,119 downwards.
CGTGCTGGGCGACAACATCTTCCACGGCGTCGGCTTCTCGCCGATGCTATCTGAGGCCGTCCGTGCCGCGGAGGAGGATGGAAAGGCGACCGTATTCGGCTACTGGGTCAGCGATCCGGGCCGCTACGGCGTGGCCGAATTCGACGACGACGGCAACTGCATCAGCATCGAGGAGAAGCCGGAGCATCCGAAGAGCAACTACGCGGTGACCGGCCTCTATTTCTATCCCAACAAGGTCGTTTCGGTGGCGGAGACCATCAAGCCTTCTGCCCGCGGTGAGCTCGAAATTACCTCGGTCAACCAGCAATTCCTCACCGACGGAGAGCTCAAGATCCAGACCCTCGGGATGGGCTTTGCCTGGCTCGACACCGGCACCTTTGAGTCGCTCTCGGCGGCCTCCAATTACATCGAGGTCATTGAGAAGCGGCAGGGCATTAAGGTAGCGTGCCTGGAGGGCATCGCCTACCGCAACGGCTGGATTGACGCGGCCCGCCTGGAGGCGCTTGCCCGGCCGATGATGAAGAATGAGTACGGACAATACCTGATGCACCTTCTCCAGCGATGAAACACAGGATCCTTGTCACGGGGGCCAACGGCCAGCTCGGTACGGAGATGCGCAATCTCTCGGCCGGGACGAAGCAGTCGTGGATTTTTACCGACGTGAGCCGCCTTCCCGGTGTGGAGACGGTGTATCTGGACATTACCAACCTGGAGGCGGTCCGCCTGATCTGCAAGAGCGAGAAGGTGGATGTGATCGTCAATTGCGCGGCCTACACGAATGTGGATCGGGCCGAGGAGGATGTGGTGATGGCGGATCTGCTGAATCACAAGGCGGCGGAGAATCTCGCCGTCGTGGCGAAGGAAAGCGGTGCGACACTGCTCCATATCTCGACGGACTATGTGTTCGGTGGGGACGTAGCGCATCCGTGCCGCGAGGACTGGCCGACCGACCCGCTGGGCGTCTACGGCGCGACGAAGCTCCAGGGGGAATTGGCGGTGCAGGGGAGCGGCTGCAAGTACTTGATTTTCCGGACGGCGTGGCTGTATTCCCCGTATGGGAAGAATTTCGTGAAGACGATGCGGATGCTCACCGCGGAACGGCCTTCGCTGAAGGTGGTGTTCGACCAGGTCGGAACGCCGACTTACGCTGCGGATCTGGCGGCGCTGCTGGTGAAGGTGATCACGGAGGATATGCTGGACCGCACGGGGGTGTACCATTTCAGCAACGAGGGGGTATGCTCGTGGTATGATTTCTCCTGCGCGATCCGCGACCTCTGCGGAAATACGTGTGACATAACACCGTGCCACACGGACGAATTCCCCTCCAAGGTCCGCCGCCCGGCTTTCTCGGTCCTCGACAAGACCAAGGTCAAAGCCACCTTCGGAATCACTATCCCGCACTGGTACGAATCTTTGAAACGTTGTATAGTAAGACTGAATGATTCCGAAAGTAAGGTTTGAGAAACTTCCGGTGCTACGCACCTTCATCCCTCCCACTGCGACATTCGTCTTGTGGGCCCCTCCCGTTCACGAGGCCACGGGCGGCCACGGTTTTCAAACCTTACTTCCTGCATCATTCAGTCAAAACCACGTTATTTTCGGTTTTGTATAACCTGTCATTCCGGACTTGATCCGGAATCTAATATCGGAAATATGAAAATTATTAAAACACCGATAGAGGGCCTTCTGATCATCGAGCCGAGGGTTTTCGGTGATGAGAGGGGGTACTTCTTTGAGAGTTACAGCGAGCGGGATTTCATCGAGGCCGTGGGGCCGGTGAAGTTCGTGCAGGACAATGAGAGCAAGTCGCGCTATGGCGTGCTGCGGGGGCTGCACTTTCAGAAGGAGCCCTACGCGCAGGCGAAGTTGGTGCGCGTCGTATCGGGTGCGGTGCTGGACGTGGCGGTGGATCTCCGGGAGGGGAGTCCGACGTTCGGGCAGCACTTCTCCGTAGAGCTGACGGGGGAGAATCACCGGCAGTTCTTCATTCCGAAGGGATTCGCCCACGGATTCTGCGTGCTGTCGGAGGAAGTCGTCTTCCAGTACAAATGCGACGAGTTCTACCATCCGGAAGCCGAAGGCGGCATCGCCTGGGACGACCCCGACCTCGCCATCGACT
>JAFZAI010000030.1 GCA_017557325.1 Bacteroidales bacterium | reverse complement strand
TTTACGTCTACAACATCACGTACGCGGACTTGCTCCAACTTTTAACGTATTCGCTGACCAGCGGGGGCAACAGCCTGTTCTCCAGTATGACCGGCCTGGACTGCCACTACACTGGCGCCGCCGTGGTTTCGCTCCAAAAGGGCGGCACTGTAATCTATCAGGACAATACGTGGACCGGCGACTGGGCCTCCCGTTCCCTGAAACTCGCCGTGAGCGAATACCTGGCCACCACCCAGCGGGTAGACTACACCACCCTCCTTCCCAATCCTCTGATCGAGTGGAACCAGACCGCCAGCCTCCTTTCCAGCGACCTCGTTGACAACGAAAGCGCCGTGCGCATCCTGCAGGAGGAAGCAGCCCTCTCCGGCGGTCACCTTTTCCTTGACACCGCCACGCACTACATTCTGGAAGAATAATTTACCGGGTGAGCCTGCGAGTATTCCAACGCCCCGCGCGTGCACGTCTTTTCGGGCGTTGCCTGGAAGAAAAATTGTTTATTGATGTTTTTATTCTTCCCCCTTTTGATCTTCAGGGAAGGGGAGGTCCTCCGGCGATTTGATGTAGTCTATGGCCTTTTCGGGAGAGACTACGCTATGACCGATGCGTTTTTCAAAGTCTTCACGCGCTGTCTTGGCAACTTCGGCCCCCTCTTGCGCCACAGATGCATTCTCTGACAGGCCCTCCGGGTTGCGAGCTTTGCTGAGTTCTGTTGCCGATTCTTCTGCAAGGGCGTTAAGCAGCAATTCCATATTAGTCATGTTGTCTCGAAGGTTTTCCTTTGTCAGGCCTTTGTACTTCTTGTATTCGCGAGTTGTCAGGCCACTCCAAGTTTTGGACATCAGGTCTGTCAGGAAAGCAAAGTCTATTTCTTTAGTCACGCCGCCGCGCTTCCATTCGTCCGTAAGTCCTTTGCGGATTTCAATGGTCTTGATGCGTCGGGTAATCCACGCTTCCGAATACCCAAGCCTACGATAATCGGCTACAGCCTGGTCAATGCTACGCTCCGGGTCAATAGCCTGGTTAATGCGCTCTGCAGCAACTTGAGCCATCCAACGTTTGAACGGCTCTGCCTTTTTGGATGGAACGGATTCGATTATTCGCAGAATGACTTTTATCTCCCCTGCAAGTGTTTTTCTATGCTTACCTGTAGGAGTAAGCATTTCTACCTGGGGACAATTTGTCCCCACGTATTCAGCTAGCCCGGGCTCACGTTTTCTCATCTTTTTGAAGTAATCAGTAGGATCCTTACTATCAGTAAGAACCTCAATCACATCAAGTACTGAAAAGTACCATTTATCTTCTTTCTCGTTCCAAACTGTTCTTACGTTCTTGTTCTCGAACAGATGTATTTTCTCCAAATTAGACATATCTTCAACGTTTTCCACAAAGATAATCCAAATGAGGGGCGGATGCAAATCTTTGCAAGGTTCAATTTAATGGATTTTTATGCTAACTTTGCAGATTGTGATAAACAGAGCTTGTCAATGAAAAAAATCTTAACGCTTGTCCTTGCCGCAGCCTCGCTGATGGGTGTGGCGTGTAAACCTGGCCGGAATTAAAATTATTTGTATATTTGTAGTCTGATAAATGCATTAGAGCTATGAATCTTAGAGACATCAAAAAAGACATCGAATACGTGATCGGTGCGTTTGTGGATGATTGTACCCTTTTCCTGAATGTGCATCCCGGCAAGAATGCCGATGAGATCACCGACCTCATCGATGAGGCCGTTGACCTCTTCAATGCGCTCAGGGATAAGGTGGCTGCTCCCGAGGGAGACAAGAAGGCGCATTTCGCCGCCATCCGGAAGGAACTGCTGGAGAAGGTGGACGGGCTGTACGATCGGCTCAGCGCCGCCGTCAAGAAGGGCATCGAAAATGCGTAGGCTTCTCGCCACTGTACTTTTCATCGGCTTGTCTTTCATCGCTTCCGCCCAGAAATACGGCGGAGGGGTGATTGACAAGACGGTCGCCGTGGTCGGAAACGAGGTCATCATGATTTCCGACATCGAGCAGGAAGTGCAGATGATGCGGGCCCAGGGAATGGCGTCCGACCGCAACCTCCGTTGCGAGATCCTCGAGCAGATGATGGCGTCGAAGATCTTCCTGATGCAGGCGCGGTTGGATTCGCTCACCGTCAACAAGGATATGGTCGAGGGGGAACTCACCCAGCGTTTCGACCAGATCCGGACCCAGCTCGGCGGCGATGCCGAAATGGAAAAATACTTCGGCAAGCCGCTCTACAAGCTGCGCGAGGAGTGGAAGCAGGCCCTGGAGGATCAGAGCCTTACCCAGCAGGAGCAGAGCCAGGTGGCTTCCAACATCAATGAGGTGACCCCGTATGATGTGAAGCAGTGGATGGATACCGTCAAGACGGAAGATCTGCCGGAAGTGCCGATCAAATACCTGCTGAGCCAGATCTGCATTTATCCTGACCGCGAGGCTGCCAACAATGCCGTCAAGGAAAAGCTCCTGTCGATCCGCGAGCGCATCATCAACGGGGAGAAATTCTCCACTCTGGCGCGCATCTATTCCGAGGATCCGGGCAGCGCCCGCAAGGGCGGAGAGCTGGGAATGGCCTCCAAGTCCATCTTCTGGCCGGCCTTCTCGGATGCGGCGATGGCTCTCAGGCCGGGCCTCATTTCTCAGATTGTGGAGACCCCCGACGGTTTCCACATCATCGAGGTCTTGGAGAAGAAGGGGGATATGTTCAACGCAAGGCATATCCTGATCAAGCCCCAGTACACATCCGAAGACCGGACCAAGGCCTTCACGAAGTTGGATTCGCTCCGGACCGAGATCAATGCCGGCGCCGTGACATTCCCGCTTGCGGCCCGCTTCTATTCGGAGGATCCTGCAACCCGCACAAACGGTGGCCAGATGTCCGATCCCGGGACCGGGTCTACCTACTTTGAGATCGACCAGATCAAGCCGCAGGACTATGCGGCCATCCGGGACCTGAAGGAAGGGGAAGTCTCCCTTCCGATCGAATCGCTCGACAACGAAGGCCGCTCCGGCAACCTGGTCTACAAGATCATCCGCGTCGACAAGATTCTCCCCGCCCACACAGCGACCTTCAACGAGGATTACTCGGATCTCCTCCATCAGGTGGAGGCGACCAAGAAGATGAAGGCGATCGACGACTTTATTTCCGAAAAGATCGCATCTACCTTTATCGTGATCGACCCGATGTACCGCGAGTGTGAATTCTCCCGGAAGGAGTGGGCTGAGAAGTTCCGTCAGTAAAATATTTCGGCCGGATGATCTTCAGGAGAATTCTGCTGACCCTGTGCGCCGCATTGGCTCTGCCCGTCGGCCTGATTGCCCAGAGGACACCCCCCGGGCAATCGCCGGATAATGTGGTGACCCTTCTGAGCGCGCAGTCGGCGGAGCTGATGGAAGTCCGGGGAAAGAATGTCCGCAAGGTCGTCGGCCCGGCCCGATTCTACCACAACAAGACCTACCTGATCTGCGACACTGCCTACTGGCACGTCGAGGATCAGCTCATTCAGGCCATCGGCCATGTCAAGATTGTCCAGAACCGCACCCAGCTCACGAGCGAGACGCTCGATTACGTGGTGGAGGAGGATCTGGCGAAGTTCCGCGGCCTAGTGCAGCTGGAGGACAAGGACAACAACGTCCTCCGGACGAAATATCTCGACTACAACACCAAGGACAGCGTCGCCGTCTTCCAGAACGGCGGCGCGATGAAGAGTAAGGACGGCCAGGTCATCGAGAGCCGCTTCGGATCGTATGAGTCCAAGATCAAGACGTTCACCTTTATGGACAACGTCCAGATGTTCACGGACACGACTCTTATCAAGACTTCCCGCCTGGTGTTCAATTCCGAGACCAATATTGCCACGTTCGGCTACGGCACCGACGCCTGGAACGGCGACAATATGCTGAGTTCCAACGACGGCTGGTTCGACCGCGGCAAGGACTGGTTCTTCTTCCGGAAGAATGTCCACATTATGACGCGGGACAGGGAAGGATGGTCGGATTCCCTGCTGTTCAAGCGGCCGATCAGCGAGGTGGAGATGCTGGGGAATGCGCAGGTGCTGGATACGACGCGCTCTGTGCGTGCCCTTGCGGGCAGAATTTTTTATCAGGATACCCTCTCGCGGGTCACGATGACCCGGCGGCCGGCGATCATCTCCCTGAGTGAGGAGAAGGATACGGTGCTGTTCGGTGCCGATACGCTCATCCATCAGGGCATCCCGCGCTGCGAGATCGACTCGATGGAGGTCGTGCTGGCGAAAAAGCGTCTGGAAGACCTCGCCGGCGACCCGATCGCAGAGCATCGCCGCAAGGCGGCCGAGGCGGCGGCCAAAGCGGCCGAAGAGGCGGCAAAGGACGATCCCAACCGCCCGCCGGACCTTCCCAGGCCTGCGGACAAGTCCGCCGCTGCAAAGACCCCGGATCAAGTCCGGGGTGACGGTGGGACAGTCCGGGGTGACGGTGGGACAGTCCGGGGCAGATCTGGCTCTTCTGTCATACCGAGGGCTGAAAGCCCGAGCGTATCTCCTCCCGACAGCCTCTCGGCTTCTACCGACACCCTCTCCGCCCCGCTCGACTCCCTCGGTGTCCCGCTTGATTCTCTGGGCGCCCCGCTCGATTCCCTCGCGGCGGGTGCCGACAGCCTTGCGGCCGCGGCGCCGGCGCCGAAGGATTCCACCAAGATCGACTTCGTCCGGGCCTGGGGGCGCGTCAAGCTCTTCCGTAAGGATACGCAGATGGCCTGCGACTCCCTGGCCTACAACGGCCTCGATTCGCTTGTCCGCATCTACAAGAACCCGTTTGTCTACCAGGAAGGGACCCGCCAGTATACCTCCGACAGCATCTATGTCGCCATCCGCGGCAAGGCCATCGACAAGGCCAGCCTGATGTCGAATGCCTTCATCCTGATCCAGGAGGATACCACCTATTACGACCAGATCAAGGGGGCGGAAATGCTGGCATACTTCGATACGACAGGGGCCCTGCGCCGTTTTGACGGCCTCGGAGGCAGCATCGCATTGTTCTATCTGCAGGAAAATAATGCCATCGCTACGGCTAACAAGGTCGAAGCCAAGATGCTCAGTGCGACATTCCGGGACGGGGATCTCGACCGGATCCTCTATTTCGAAAGTGCCAAGAACGACGCCTATCCCGTCGTGCAGCTGCCGGCCGAGGAGCAGCGGATGAAGGGCTTCAACTGGCAGCCGGACCTCCGCCCCACGGGCCTGCACGACCTGACGGACCTCAAGCCCCGCGACAGCGAGCGGAAGTCCTACGCTTCCCACGCCAAGCCGGACTATCCCCTGACTGAAACCTACTTCCCGGGCTATATGAAGCAAGCCTTCAAGGATATGGAGGACGCCCGCCACCGGCCGAAGAAGACCCCGGATCAAGTCCGGGGTGACGGTGGGACAATCCAGAGTGACGGCGCTATGACCGGCGGTGAGGGGGCTGTCGCAGAAGGTGACGGGACGGCGGCCGGCGGTGAGGGCGGTTCGTTGGGCACATCAACCGATGGTTCACCTGTCATACCGGGCTCCGAAGGAGCGAGCGGATCTCCCTCTGATACGACGGGTGTGAAGACAACCGATGGCTCTTCTGTCATACCGGGCTCCGGAGGAGCGAGTGTATCTCCTTCCAGTTCATCCGGGGGCAAAACCAAGTCCACCAAGGAGGATCGCAAGGCCGAGAAGGAGCGCCTGAAAGCCGAGAAGCAGGCCGCCCGGGAAGCCCGCTGGGCCGAGCTCGACGCCCGCGATGCCGCCAAGGCCGAGGCTAAGAAGCAGAAGAAGTTGGACAAGAAGCGCAAGGCGACCCTCAGGGCGCTTCAACGCGAGGCCGCCCGCGCAGCCCGCGAGAAAGCCCTCTATGAAAAATACCTCCGTCACTACCAGGACAAAGAGGCTAAAAATATAGGAAGCCCAGACGTACTTAGGGACCCAATGAATAACAAGTGATGAAAAAGTATTATTTAACCCCTGAGACCCGTCTGGCGGAGTACTGTCTGGAGAAGTACTTCGCGCAGACCGGCTATTCCGGCGACATCGACCCCGGAGAGGATGAAAACTGGGGCAACCTCTAACCACCGGATGTTATGAGAAAATGGATGTTACTTTGCAGCTTTGCCGCCATGGCGCTGACCCTGGCGGGCTGCCGCGAAAATCGCGAAAAGGATGACCCTGCAGATGGCCATCGGACCATCGTTTTCCGGGCCGGAGCCCCCGATGTGAAGACGGCCTTCGGCGAGTCGGACGGTACGTCCCGTCCGACCCTTTGGACCGCCAATGACAGCAAGGTCAAGATCACGTTGAATTTTAACGATCCCGTTGAGGCTGGCGTAGTCCCGTCTGCGGATTTCCGCACGGCGACCTTCTCCGCGGAGATGGATCCGGTCTCGGCGAACTCGCCATATACATTCTATGCCGTGAGCCCGGCTTCCGCGGCGGTGGCCGTGAGCCCGAGTCGGAGCGCGTGGCGCATCAAGATCCCCTCTGTGCAGACACCTGTCGACGGATCGGTAGATGAAGGTGCCCAGATCCTTGTGGCTAAGTCGACAGCGTTCACGACGATACCGGACGAGGTTTCGCTGCATTTCGGCCACGCTACGGCCTATGGGCTGCTGAGCCTGACCAATCTTTCGCTCGGCGAAGCGACGGTCCAGGCGGTAGAGCTGACTTGCACGACGCCGATCGTCGGCGAGTTTTATTGTGCTGACGGTGCTTTCACAGCGATCGGAGAATCCTCCACACTCAGGGTTGTGACAAATCGCACGGATGCTGTCTGGTTTGCCTGCGCCCCGGTGAGTGTGGCGGGCGAGACCCTGAAAGTCACCGTCATTACCAATCAGGGAGCCCTCGTCAAGGAGGTTACCTTCCCTTCGGGCCGCCAGTTTACCTCCGGCAAGATTGCTAAGTTCAGTGTGGATATGACGGGTGTCGAATTCGGTTCGGACGACTGGACGCTCGTTACCGCCAACAACCTGAAGGAGGGGGACGAGGTGCTCATCCTCGATGCCGGGGAGCAGTACGTGTTGAGTACGACCCAGAATACAAACAACCGCGCCGCCGACGCTATCCCTTCCGGAAGCATCGTCAATCACGTCTGGAAGACGCCCATTTCCACGGCACAGGTACTGACGCTCGTCGCCGGCAAGAATCCCGGTACCTGGGCGTTCTCGACGGGGGATGGTTATCTCGCCAACCGGAATGGAACCAGCAATAGGCTGGTTACGGTAACGTCGATAAACGACAATTCCAGTTTCGCCATTGACATTGCATCGACCGGTGTTGCCTCGATAGAGGCCGAGGCAGGGGATCGGTATATCCTGCGCTTTAACCTGAACTCGAACTCGCCCATTTTCGCCTGCTATGGCTCCGGTCAGCAGGATGTCTGTCTCTTCCGCAAAGGCGGCGGCTCCAGCATTGACTTCACGGACGATCCGCTCCTTGCCCAGTCCCGCTATGGGGCTTACCTCAGCGACGGGCAGCGTCTCTACAACGAAGGTGAAGACCAGTATAGCCGCGAATACAACGGCGGTGTGCTGACTTTCGCCATTCTGCATCCCGCCGACAATGAGCAACTCGAGATCACCGGCTACCGGAAGACTCTTGTCAAGGGGGATGAGGTGATTGTCTCGGTAAAGCACCGTCGCGGCCTGACAACCCTCAGGAACGCATCCTACACAATGTCGGTCGTCGGGGAGGACGGCTCCAAAGTCTGGCTCGGGGACGGCTCCGGCAATGGTTTTATCATCAAGAAGTAAGGAGGAATGGATATGAAAAAGATAGTTTTGACGTTCGTAGCCCTCTTTACGGCTCTTTCCCTTTTGGCGGTTCCCGCCCGTCCGGGTAAATTCTGGTACACTCAGCCTGACGGCAGCAGGATTCTTATCCAGCGTCACGGCGATGAGTGGAATCACTGGGTCACCGACGCCAACGGCACCCTTCTGGAAAAAGATGCCGATGGTTTTTACCGTCAGGCCGATCCCGTGACTGTCAAGGCCCGGATGACGATGCGCCGACAGATCTCCCGCTTGCTGCGGAAGCGCGTTACAGAGGCGCGTCGCCGCGTTCAGACCCGTTCATCAGCCTATTCGTTGACACACGGCGAGCGGCACATTCCCGTCATCCTTGCTGCGTTCAAGGACCAGGCCTTTACGGTCAACAATCCCGCAAGCATGTTCAACGCCCTTCTCAATACACGGGAATATTCCTACAACGGCGCGACCGGTTCGGTTCGGGATTTCTATTATGAGAATTCCGGCGGGCAGTTTACGCCCATCTTTGATGTTTACGGTCCCGTGACCCTGACGAAGAATATGTCGAGTTACGGGGGAAATACAGATCCAGATCAGCCGGGCAGCGACAAGGCTCCTGAGTTGGCGCTGTATGAGGCTTGTAAGGCATTGGACCTGCAGATTGATTTCTCGCAGTACGACTACAACAATGACGGCTATGTGGATATGGTCCTGTTCTACTACGCCGGAGAGAATGAGGCGGAATACGGCCCCGATGACAGCATCTGGCCTCACTCCTGGAATATGACAGGTTCAGATAATACCACCATTCAGAACGGAAACAACTTTGATGGAAAGATCCTCGACAATTATTTCTGCACCTCTGAACTTTCGGTCGATGAGGTGACAGACTACAGTTATACGACCAAGTTTTGCGGCATCGGTACCACCTGCCACGAATTCGGCCACTCGCTAGGCCTTCCCGATTTCTACGATACCGACTATGGCGACAGCGGCTGGGAGATTGGTGACAACCACGGCTGCGCGGCCGACCTTTACAGTTATTCCACGATGTGCTCCGGTCCGTACAACAATGGCGGCAACACGCCTCCGTACTTTGGTATCGAGGAGCGGATGATGCTCGGCTGGGTGGATGCAAGTGCCATTCGGGAGTTCTCCACCAAAGGAAGTGTCACCATTCAGACGGTCAACAACAATATTGCCTATAAGACGCCGACATCCACTTCCGGTGAGTATTTCCTGTATGAATGCCGGGCGTTGTCGGGTTGGGATGCTTATCTTCCCGGCGGACCAGGCCTTATTGTCTATCATATAGATAAGTCTGAAACCCTGGTTCCCATCTGGATTCCCAATTACGCCGCGGGTTATTATGAGGAGGTGGAAGTCTCCGCAGCCGAACTCTGGTCCAACTGGGAGGCAACCAACCAGATCAACGAAAATGCCATGCATCCCTGCGGCTACCTCGTCCCGGCCCGCGATCAGGATAAGATCCAGTACGAGTGCTATACCGGTTCGTATGCCGGGTATACCAAGCCATATGACGAAACCAACATCCCCTTCCCTGGCGAATCCGAAGGTGCGGTGAGGACATACACCCCCAAGGACTGGAGCGGTGTCGAATCCTCCATCTGGTTCTCGGACATTACTTATAATTCATCTGCCAAGACCGTGACCCTGACGGTGAATATTCCTTCCGAGTCCCTGGATTACAACACCATCGCCAATCCCGGCAATGGTGTGTATTCCGCCGGATCGGCCTTCGCCCTGCAACTGGTCGAATCTGATACCCGCGTCCCGCAGTCGGTTGCCTGGTATCTCGACGACGAGCCCGTCAGCGGCGGATCTGTCATCCTCCCGGCCGGTCAGCACACCATCGATGCTCACATTACCCTAACCTCCGGTGTTACCAAGATCGTGACGCTGGATATCATCGCTTCGTAAATTATGGACGAAAACAGGAATCTGGGTCTCCCCGAGAACGCGCAGCGGGAGTTGAAGCCCGGGGAGAAGTATGTCCCCCTTCTGGATGCGCAGAAGAAACATTCTGAGGTCACCCTCTACTCGGTCCTGATGGGCCTGCTGATGGTCGTCATTTTCTCGGCGGCCGCGGCGTACCTCGGCCTCAAGGTCGGGCAGGTCTTCGAGGCGGCCATCCCGATTGCCATCATTGCGGTCGGCGTGAGCGGCGCGCTTCGCAAAAATGGGGCCTTGGGCCAGAACGTCATCATCCAGTCGATCGGCGGCTGCTCGGGCGCTGTCGTAGCGGGTGCAATCTTCACCCTGCCCGCTATATATATATTACAAGGTAAGACAGACCCGGTGACGGGCGCCCTCCTGTACCCGAACCTGCAGGTCAATTTCGTGCAGATGATCCTGTCGTCGCTGTTCGGCGGCATCCTCGGCATCCTCTTCCTCATCCCGTTCCGGAAGTATTTCGTGAGCGAGATGCACGGGAAGTATCCTTTCCCCGAGGCAACGGCCACCACCCAGGTGCTCGTCAGCGGGGAAGGCGGCGGCTCCGGGGCCAAGACCCTCCTGCTGAGCGGCCTGATCGGCGGTCTGTATGACTTCGTCATTGCGACCTTCGGCGCCTGGGCCGAGACGGTCACCACGACGCTCACCCACTGGGGAACGGTCGTGGCCGACAAGGCCAAGGTGGTCCTCAAGCTCAACACTGGCGCGGCAGTGCTCGGTCTCGGCTACATCGTCGGCCTCAAATACGCCTTCATCATCTGCTGCGGCAGCCTGCTCGTCTGGCTGATCATCATTCCCCTGATGAATCTCATCTGGGGCGGTAGCGTCATTGACCTGATGGGCACCGGCATTACCCAGACCATCGGCGAGATGTCGGCGGATGAAATCTTCAAGGGCTACGCCCGTCACATCGGCATCGGCGGCATCGCCACGGCCGGCATCATCGGCATCATCAAGTCCTTCGGCGTCATCAAGTCCGCGATGAGGCTTGCCGTGCGGGAATTCAAGAAGAAGCCCGGCCAGTCCGAGGAGGCTGTGAGCCGTACGGAAGAAGACCTTCCGATGAAGACCATCGTGTTCGGCGTCGCTATTACCCTGCTCTGCGTTTTCGCGTTCTTCGCTTTCGGCGGGGTGGTGAGCAATATCTGGCAGGCCATTATCGGCCTGTTGGTGGTTGCCGTAATCTCGTTCCTCTTTACGACGGTCGCGGCCAATGCCATCGCCATCGTGGGCAGCAACCCCGTGAGCGGAATGACGCTGATGACCCTGATCCTCGCTTCGCTGGTCCTGGTGGCCGTCGGGCTGAAAGGCCAGGCCGGAATGGCCGCCTGCGCCATCATCGGCGGCGTGGTCTGCACGGCCCTTTCGGTTGCGGGCTCCTTCATCCCCGACCTCAAGATCGGTTACTGGATCGGATCAACCCCGAAGAAGCAGGAAGGCTGGAAGTTCCTCGGTGTCGCCGTGGCGGCCGTTACGGTCTGCGGCGTGATGCTGGTGCTGAACAAGACTTACGGATTCACCGGTGAGAATGCCCTCGTGGCCCCGCAGGCCAATGCGATGGCGGCCGTCATCGAGCCGATGATGAACGGCGGCGGCGCGCCCTGGCTGCTCTACGGCATCGGTGCGCTGATTGCCATCATCCTCACGTTCTGCAAGGTCCCGGCCCTCGCCTTCGCCCTCGGTATGTTCATCCCGATCGACCTGAACCTCCCGCTGCTGGTTGGCGGCGCCATTTCGTGGTTCGTCTCGACCCGCAGCAAGGACAAGGCCGTCAACGATGCACGGCAGGAGAAGGGTACGCTCATCGCATCCGGCTTCATCGCCGGCGGCGCCCTGATGGGCGTGGTGAGCGCCATCCTCAAATTCGCCAAGGTCGACTTCCTCACGGAAGGCAGCCCGATGGCCGCCTGGAACGCCTCTGCCGGCGCCCAGTGGCTGGCCATTGCGGTGTTTATCGGCCTGGTGGTCTATATGGGATGGAGCGCAATGAGAGCAAAGCGTAAAGTGTAAATCGTTGATTGATAAGGTTTTATAAGAAAGACCTTACTGGTTTTCGAGTAAGGTGTTTTGCGTAAATAATTGATTTATAATAAGTTATATTTAACACCTATGGAACCGATTCTCGACAAATTCCTCAGATACGTCTCTTTCGACACGCAGTCGTGCGAAGAAAGTGAAAGCCAGCCGTCAACCGCCAAGCAGCTCGACCTGCTGAGGCAGTTGCGCGACGAACTGGAAGCCCTTGGGGCGGAAGCGATGCTGGATGAATTCGGCTACGTGATGGCGACCATTCCCGCCAATACACCCGAGCCGCTTCCTGCGGTGGGTTTCATCGCCCACGTCGACACAGCGCCGGACGCCAGCGGAAAAGACATCAAGCCGCAGATCATCGGGAACTACGATGGCGGAGCGATCGATCTCAAGGGCGTTCCCGGCCTGCAACTCAAGCCGGAAGAGTTCCCTGAGATGCTGCATTACGTCGGTCAGACCCTCATCACCACCGACGGCACGACCCTTCTCGGTGCGGACGACAAGGCCGGCGTGGCGGAGATTATGCACGCCGTGCAGTATATGGCCGAGCATCCTGAGTTCAAGCACGGCCCCGTCAAGGTCGGATTCACTCCCGACGAGGAGATCGGCCGGGGCGTGGTGAAATTCGACGTGGGGCGCTTCGGGGCCGATTTCGCCTACACGATGGACGGGGGAGAGATCGGTGAACTGGAATTCGAGAACTTCAACGCCGCTTCGGCGAAGGTGCATATCCAGGGGCGCAACGTGCATCCCGGCTACGCCAAGGGCAAGATGAAGAACGCCATCCTCATCGGGCAGGAATTCAATGCCCTGCTCCCCATTGAGCAGCGACCGGAATACACGCAGGACTACGAGGGCTTCTTCCACATCGTCAGCTTCAAGGGGACCGTTGAAGAAGCAGATTTCGCCTACATCATCCGCGACCACGACGCCGCCAAGTTTGCCCGCAAGAAAGAGCAGATCGCGGAAGTGGCCGCCTTTATGAACGCCAAGTACGGCGAAGGTACGGTTAGCCTGGAAGTCAAGGACCAGTACCGCAATATGCGGGAAATGGTCGAGCCGCACTATCACGTGGTGGAGAAAGCCGTGAAGGCGATGGAGAAGGAAGGTATCAAGGTAAAGATTCAGCCCATCCGCGGCGGCACAGACGGTGCTAACCTTAGCTTTATGGGTCTCCCGTGCCCGAACATTTTCGCCGGCGGGCTCAACTTCCACGGCAAGATGGAATTCGTTCCGCTTGAGAGTATGGAAGCGGCCGCGAAGGTAATTCTCGGCATTATTGCCCTGACGGCAGAGAAGTAGGCTTTTTACTTTAGTCTTTTAACGAGAAACAGGCCTTCCTGGCCCTGGAGGATGAAGCGGCCGCGGTAGCGGCTGATGTCCTCCAGTTCGCCCGCGGTGCAGGGGGCCAGGTCAATAACTTCCATTGATTTTCCGAGGAGATCCCATACATAGAGAAGGGAGGGCGTTTCGTATCTACCAAGGCCTGTGGGCATATAGAGCTTGTCCTTGTAGACATACAAGCCCTGGCCGATCGGATTGAAACTGAATCCGGAGACGTCTTCAATCAGATAATCTTCCAGCGCATCCTCGGGCTTCAGCGTGACCAATTCGCCGTCCTCGAGACGGGGAAGGCGGAACTTGATGACGCGGTGCCGGTTGGCCGGGTCGGTATTGTTGACGGTGTTGCCGTAGCCGTAGAGGATCCGGTTAGGCTGGTCGATCACTCACTGCAGGGCATAGCCGAAATCGCCGACGGTGTCGTCGTAAAGGATGGTCTGGACGAGGGTGGAGGACTGCAGATCCGGAGCGATACGCTCGACAAAAAGCACATCTTTCATCCCGTTGTAAGGCTTCTTGTGGCACTGGCTGATATAGGCCAGCGGGAAGGGATCCTTGCGGTCAAATTTGTCGCAGCCGAAGGTGAGCACGTTGGAGTGGTTGACCGGATCGTAGGAAGCCAGGTGGAATTGCCCCTGTTTCGTGTATTTTTTGCCCGAAAGTTTGTAAATCGTGGCGATTCCCTTATCCTGCAGGCTTACGAGATAATTGCCATACACGTCCATTCCCTGGTAGGAATGCCCCTTCATCTTATGGTTTTCTCCCTGCAGTTGTCCCAAATACTCGACCTTTTGGGCCCCGATATTTGTTGATGTGCATAATGCGACGGTCGCCGCCAAAACCAGACAAATCTTTTTCATATTTTTTATATTTATGCGAAGATACAAAATTTCTGAAAATTTTTGAAATAAATTTTGCAAATCAAAAAAAATGTTCTACCTTTGCATTCCCGCTCCGAGAGGAGGGGACTTTTTTAGGCCCATTTGGGTACAAAAAACGGTCTTTGACAATACTGAGAGAAAGAAAACGAGGTAGCCGTCCCGCGAGGGATGGCGAAACGAAGCAGAAAGAGATAGTCTGTGACAAGAGTAAAAATTATTAGAGTTTTTTCGAGTTGCAAGACTACAATTTCATGAAAAGGCAAGAGCAATCAAGTAAAATTGATTCACGAAGAAAGTTACTTACATTTCTTCAGACCACTTGCCGCGCATAAGCGCGGCGAAAGGGAAAGAAGATAAGAGCGAACGGAGGATGCCTAGGCTTCCGGAGGCGAAGAAGGACGTGGTAAGCTGCGAAAAGTCGCGGGGATCCGCAAACAGGAATTGATCCGCGAATGTCCGAATGGGGCAACCCGGCAGGTTGAAGACCTGCCACTCCCTAGAAAGGGAGAGCGAACCAGGGGAACTGAAACATCTTAGTACCCTGAGGAAGAGAAAGAAAGAGTCGATACCCTGAGTAGTGGCGAGCGAAAGGGGCAGAGCCTAAACCGGAGCGTTTACGGACGTGCCGGGGTTGTAGGAGCAGACGCCAAGGACCATACAGGAACCGGAACGCTGTGGAAACAGCGACCATAGAGGGTGAAAGTCCCGTACGGGTAACGGGTATGGTTTAAGTCTGCCACCTGAGTAGGGCGGGGCACGAGGAATCCTGTCCGAATCCGCGGGGACCATCCCGCAAGGCTAAACACTCCCGGAAGACCGATAGTGGACCAGTACCGTGAGGGAAAGGTGGGAAGCACCCCTGGCAGGGGAGTGAAACAGAACCTGAAACCGTTCGTTTACAAGCGGTGGGAGCTCAGAGATGAGCGACCGCGTGCCTTTTGCATAATGAGCCTACGAGTTGGTCGTCGCCGGCGAGGTTAATTACCTGAGGTAAGGAGCCGAAGCGAGAGCGAGTCTGAACAGGGCGTTCAGTCGGCGGCGCCAGACGCGAAACCTAGTGATCTACCCATG
>JAFZAI010000029.1 GCA_017557325.1 Bacteroidales bacterium | reverse complement strand
TCCCTGCCGGTTCGGGAGGGAATGCGGGTGGAGAAAGGCCGGGTGCTTGCCCGGATCGAATCCCAGTCGGTGACCAGTGCGTGCGAAGCGGCCGCTTCCCGGCTTTCCCAGGCGGAAGATGCCTGGAAGCGCATCCAGATCGTCCGGCAGAGCGGGACGGTGACCGAGGTCGAATATGTCAAGGTCAAGACGCTCCTCGACGAAGCCCGTGCGGCGGATGCGGCCGCCCGGGATATGCAGAAGCGCTGTACGGTCCGGGCTCCCTTTTCCGGCGTGGTGGATAAAGTCTATTTGACCCAGGGCGTGGAGACGCTGCCGGCGGAGCAGATTCTACGCCTCGTGGATCTCCGCTCGCCGGAAGTGCATTTCCCCCTTCCCGAGAGTGAATTTTCCTCCCACGCCGTCGGAGAAATCCTGCACCTGTATTTCCCTGCCCTGGATACCACTTCCACGGGGACCCTTTCCGTCAAGGGGATCACGGCCTCACCGATTTCACATAGTTATACCTGCGTCGTATCGCTCAAGGAGCGGATTCCGGGGCTGGCGCCCGGAATGGTCTGCAAACTGTATCTTCCGGAAGGGGAGACCCCGCAGATCGTCATCCCGACCTCGGCCGTGATGACCGATATGGACGGGCGGTATGTCTGGACGGCTACGGACGGGATCGTCGCCAAGCGCAGGGTCACCGTCAGCGGCTACAGCGGCAGCGGGATCATCATTTCCGACGGCCTGGAGGCTACGGATCTCGTCATCGTGGAAGGCGGCCGCAAAGTCTCTACCGGAATGCAGGTCGAAACGCAGTTTTAAGAGATGGCTCTCAAGGACTTGAAGGGAATGGTTCCGGAAGGCGGCATCGCCTCCTGGGTGCGGTGGTCTGTCCGCGAGAAGGGGCTGGTGATCTTCGCCGTGCTGGCCCTGGTCGGCCTGGGTATTTTCGGCCTGTTCCGGATGAACAAGGACGAATTCCCGGTCTTCCAGCTCAAGCAGGGACTCGTGGCCGGCATCTATCCGGGTGCTACGGCCGCGGAGGTGGAAGCCCAGCTGACCCTCCCGCTGGAGGAGTACCTCTTTACCTTCAAGGAAGTCAACCGGGAAACGGTCCGCTCCGTTACCCGCGACGGCATCTGCTATATCTATGTCGATCTCGGGAAAGATGTCCCGCAGGCACGCAAGGATGAGGTCTGGTCCAAAATCAAGTTGGGCCTCCAGGCCCGCAAACTGACCCTCCCGATGGGGGTGCTGGCGGTGGCCGTGCTGGACGATTTCGGCTCCACCAGTTCGATGCTCATCACGCTCGAGTCCTCCGACAAGAGCTACCAGGAGCTGCAGGACTATGCCGACGAACTCTGCGAGCGGCTCCGGCGCCTGCCTCAGCTGGCCCGGGCCTCGGTCGTGGGCGCCCAGCAGGAAGAAATCGCCGTGACGATCGACAAGGAGAAACTTTCCTCTTACGGCATCGCCCCCGAACAGCTTTTCCTCGAATACCGGGCCGCGTCCTTCTCCGTTCCGGCCGGGGCCGTCGAGACGGCTTCGGACCGGGAGGCGATTCACGTCGGGAGTACGGTGGGAAGTGAGCGCGAGGTGGCGGAACGGATTGTCTATGCCGATCCGCTGGGCAACGTCGTCCGGCTTCGCGACATCGCCAAGGTTGAGCGTCGCTTCAAGGAGCCCGAGCAGGAAGTGTCTTACAATGGGAACGCCTGCCTGATCATTAACGTCGAAATGCGGCCCGACAACGACATCGTCGCTTTCGGCGACCGGGTCGAGGAGGTCCTTGCGGCCTACCGGGAAACCCTTCCCCCGAGCGTTACCATCGGCCGGATCTGTGACCAGCCGCAGGTCGTCGGACGGAGCGTATGGTCCTTCCTGCGGGATCTGCTGATTTCGATGCTGGTCGTCATCGCCGTTATGCTGATGCTCTTCCCGATGCGTTCGGCCCTGATCGCCAGTTCCGGCGTCCCGGTCTGTACGGGCGTCGCCGTTGCCGTGATGTATTTGACGGGAATGCCGTTGAATACGGTCACCCTGGCCGCCCTTATCGTGGTGCTCGGAATGATCGTGGATGATTCCATCATTACGATGGACGGCTATATGAACCAGCAGCGGCTGGGTGTTTCCGGCATCGACGCCGCGGCACGGAGTGCGCAGGAGTTGTTTATGCCCACGTTTATCGCCACCCTGGCCATCTGCCTGATGTTCTTCCCGATCAAGCTGATTATCACCGGCTATCTGGGCGATTTCGTGAGCCTGTTCCCATGGGTCGTTCTGATCGCGCTGATGATGTCGATGTTCTATGCCGTCACCATCGTTCCTTCCCTGGAGGTGAAATACATCCTTCCGCCGGGGACGGTTACCCGCAAGAATTGGATTTCCCGGGCCCAGGACCGCTTCTTTGACGCCCTTCAGCATTTCTATGAATACTGTCTCGCCTGGTGTTTCCGCCATCCTCATCTAACCCTGCTCGGCGGTGTGACGACCATCGTTCTCGGGGCGCTGATGTTCAGCCGTCTGGAGATCCAGATGCTGCCGAAGGCTGCCCGCAATTACTTTGTCGTCGAAATGTACGAACGCCCCGGCAAGAGCGTCCGCGCCACCCGCGAGCGGGCCGATTCGCTGGGCAAGATCCTCCGGGAGGATGACCGGGTGCTCTCCGTGACCGCTTTCGTGGGCACGGGCGCCCCTCGTTTTTCCGCCACCTATACTCCCATTCTGCCGTCTCCCCAGACGGCACAGCTGATCGTTACGACCCGCTCCACCTTCGCGACGGAACAGATCCTGCGGGAATGCGAGCAGCGTTACGAACACCTGTTCCCCGATGCGGTAATCCGCTTCAAGCAGATGGATTTCCAGCCTGTCGAGGCCCCGATTTCCGTTCAGTTCCGCGGGGCAAAGCGGGAGGACCTGCTCCCGGCGGCCGAAAAGGCGGCGGCCTATCTCCGTTCGCTGACCGCCGAGACCCAGTGGGTCCACTGCGATGCGGAAGAATGGGTGCCGGTCGTGGACGTTACCCTTGACGGGGACGAGGCGTCCCGGCTGGGTGTGTCGAAGGCGCTTCTTTCTCTCGCGCTTGGAGGGACCTTCGGCGGCGAGACCATCGCAACCCTTTGGGAGGATGACAGGGCGCTTCCTGTAAATATATATAGTGATGGGGTCGGGGAAGAGGCGGTGTACCGGACGCTCGGCGACCAGATGATTCCGACACCGGTCCCCACGGTGAGCGTTCCTCTCCGACAGGTGGCGTCCATCACACCGGGATGGCAGCTGGACCGCCTGTGCCGGGAAGGGGGCAGCAAGAGCGTCGGCGCCTATTGCGACCTAAAGACGGGCATCAGCCAGCCCGCGGTGGAGAAAAAACTCCGGAAATATGTCCGGAACGAGATTGAGCCTTCGCTTCCGGAAGGCGTGGAAGTTGTCTACGGGGGCCTCTCAGCCATCAATGCGACGGTTATTCCCGAAATCGGCTGGTCTTTCTTCGCGGCCTGCAGCATCCTCTTCCTTTTCTTGCTCCTGCATTTCCGCAAAGCATCCCTCGCCCTGCTGACGATGGTGCTGAGTTCGCTCTGCCTGTTCGGCGCCTCGTTCGGCCTGTGGGTGTTCGGCCTGGACTTCAGCATCACGGCCGTCCTGGGCCTGATTTCGCTTGTCGGCATCATCGTCCGCAACGGAATTCTCCTATTTGAATTCGCGGAAGAGGCTCGATTCGAGCGGGGCGAGAGTGTCCGCGACGCTGCCTATCAGGCAGGTCAGCGCCGGATGCGGCCCATCTTCCTGACCTCCTGCACGACCGCCCTCGGCGTCCTTCCGATGATCCTGAGCGGCGACCTTCTTTGGATGCCGATGGGGGTGACCATCTGCTTCGGGACCCTCCTGACCATCTTCTTGATTACCCTGGTGATGCCGGTCTCCTACTGGCAGCTCAATAAAAAAGCCGACAAGCGATGAAAAGATGGCTCATAGGAATTCTCCTGCCGGTCGCCCTGACCGCTTCGGCGCAGTCCCTTTCTCTGAAGGATTGTCTCGAATATGGTGCGCAGCAGAATGCTTCCGTGAAGAATTCTTCGCTGGATATCCTTTCCGCCCGGGCGCAGAAGACGGAGGCCCGTCTGGAGTATCTGCCGAAGGTTTCCATTACCGGTTTCAGCTACTACGCCCTCCATCCGTTGGTGGAGATCACCCTCAAGGATGTCCTGGGCAACAGCGATGCGGCCAATGACCTCAATACCAACCTGAGCGCCCTGGCCCGCGAAAACGGGATCAAACCTTCCTATTCGACGCTCAAATGGGGTTACGGCGTGGCCGCCACCTTGATGCAGCCGGTGTATGCCGGCGGCCGGATCCGGGCGGGAAACCGGCTGGCCGACCTGGGCGAAGAAGCGGCCCTGCTGAAGGACAGCATCCTGCGCCGCAGCGTCCTCGACAGCGTGGAGACCAAGTACTGGCGCATCGTGGCCCTGCAGCAGAAGCGGCAGACGCTCCGGGAGACGTCCGATTTCCTGGAATCGCTGACAAAGAATGTCGCCTCCGCCCGCAGCGCGGGCCTGGCTACGGAGCCGCAGACGCTCGAACTGGCGTTGAAAAAGAATGAGCTCGCCGCCGGCATCCGCCGGCTGGAAGGAGGAATCTCCCTGCTGAAGATGGATCTGCTGGACTGGATTGCCTATCCTTACCGTTATCTGGACCTCGCATCCATCACCCTGTCGGATTCTCTCGGCACCCTTCCGCCTCCCCGGGAGGTGCTTCTCGAGGATCCCGATCTCTCCACCATCAACGAGCAGCGGCTGCTCTCTATCCAGGTGGAAGCGAAGCAGCAGGAAAAGAAAATGGCCGTCGGGGAGCTTCTGCCGCAGATTGCCGTGGGGGGCGGATACGGCTATTCGGCCTTGATGGGCCCGAAGGACGGCTCCTTCAACGGTCTCGTCTTCGCTACTGTTCAGATTCCCCTGACCGATATCCCCAAGGCCGTTTTCCGTGCCCGCCGCTATGAATATGCCGTGCAGAAAGCCGTTACGGACCGGGACTATCTGACGTCGAGGCTTCGTCTGCAGGAGCGGATGTTTTATCAGGAAGTCGAAACGGCGTGGGACGAACTCTGCATTGCAGGAGAGTCGGTCGCCCTTGCCGAGGATGCACTTTCCCGGATCCGCATCCGCTATGAGGCGGGCGAAGTGACTTTGGCAGAGTTATTGCAAACACAGCTGTCCGTGACCTCGGCGCGGGAACAGTTGACGGACCGGCAGATCGCTTATCGCCTTGCCGTGAATGCCTACCGCAGCCGGGTCGGAATAACGACAGAAAGATGAAAAGATTATTGATGCTCCTTTTCCCGTTGCTGTTTGCCTGGACCCTTTCGGCCCAGGACGCGGCGGATGCCATTCTCGGTAACTACAAGTCCACCCAGGATGGGTATGAATTCAAGGCAAGGATTTCCAAAAAGACGGATGGAACCTATATCGCCAAGGTGTATTGGATCAAGGACGCTATCGATCCCGCGACCGGGGAGAAGCGGAAGGATGTCAAGAATCCCAATAAAGCGCTCCGGGACACCCCCTGCGACCGTATCGTCCTGATGGACGGTCTTCGCTACAATGCGGAAAAGAACCAGTGGGGGGAGACCAAGGTCTATGATCCTCTCCGCGGCATCCGGGCCAATGTCGTTGTCCGCTTCCTGCCCGACGGCCGTCTCGCCGTCAAGGGCAGCCTGCTGGGCATCAGTGAGACGGTCTACTGGACGCGGGTGTAGCTCCGCATCTAATTTTGTATATTTTTTTTCCGAATCGCGAAGATTTTATTAATTTTGTAGGCTATCGAAATTAATAGAATCTTTTTTTTCGCGATGGAAGCTAACGAACATACAATCAAACTTTATTACAACACCGAAGTAGAGAAGCTCAAGATGCCGGAATACGGCCGCAACGTGCTGAAGATGGTGGAGGATATGAAGGCCGAGCCCGACCGGGAGAAGCGTTCCCGCCAGGCCGCGGGTATCGTCCGCGTCATGGAGCTCCTCAATCCCCAGGTGCACCAGCAGGAAAATTTTGCCCAGAAACTCTGGGATCACCTCTATCTGATTGCCGGGCTCGACCTGGACATCGATGCCCCGTATCCCGCTCCCGAGCCGGAGATCATCGCATCCCGGCCCGAGATCATTCCGCTGAAAAAGCGGCCCCTCAAGGCCCGCCATTACGGCCGCAACATCGAGTCGATCATCGACCTCATCGCGACTGAGCCGGAAGGGGAGGTCAAGACGGCCATGATCCGCTCCCTGGCAATCTATATGCGTCAGCAGTACCTCATCTGGAACAAGGACAGCGTCTCCGACGCGACCATCTTCCAGGATATCGAGCGCCTTTCCGAGGGCCGTGTGAAGGTTCCCGAGGGAATGGAACTCACCAAAATCCAGATGGACGGCCGCCTGGCCCGCCCGATGATGAATCTCAATATGAGCGGACGTCGCAACCGTTCGCGTAGCCGTGGGAAGAAGAAATAACGGGATGAAAAAGACCAAACGCAAAATCAGCATATTCTCCTTCTGGAAAGATATGCCCGAGGAGAAGAAAGACCGGATCCTGTTTATCTCCGGTCTTGTTTTCACCTGCATCACGGCGCTCGTGATCATTGCCTCCCTCTCGTATGTCTTTTCGTGGAAGGTGGACGG
The DNA here is from genome assembly GCA_017557325.1 of Bacteroidales bacterium. Taxonomy (GTDB): domain Bacteria; phylum Bacteroidota; class Bacteroidia; order Bacteroidales; family UBA932; genus Cryptobacteroides. The sequence goes on along the minus strand of JAFZAI010000029.1, from coordinate 19,348 downwards.
CAACCTGCTGAATGGTACCGCTGTGGCGGAAGGGAAGGCTGAGGGCGTCCGGAATGCCGGGGGAATGCTGGGATTCCGTATCGCCAACGGCCTGGTGGGGAATAGTTTTGGATTCGCTTCCTTCGTCCTCGCCGGATACCTGTTTGCCCTGTCGCTCCTGCTGGTCGTCAAAAAGCGCTTCAAACCCTCTCTCCGTCGGTTTGTCGCCGTCTTTTCGGGGACGTATCTCCTGTCGCTCCTGCTTGCCTATATCAGCACCCTGGCGGGCACGGATGCGATGTTTCTGGGCAATGGCCTTGGCGGCGGCGTCGGATTTGCCTCCCGGGCCTGGCTCTGCCGGATGATCGGCGTAATTCCGACCGGTATCCTTCTCGCGGTGCTCATTTGCATCTGGCTGCTCATGGTCAGCCGCCGGTTCTCGGCCTGGCTGATGTCTCTCGGCAAGGAGGAGGACAATCCGGAAATCGATATGGACGGCGTCGAAGAGGCGGCCCAGGAGTTGGACGAATCGGATGATCCGGGGCAGGATTTCGAGGACATCGTCTTTGAGACGGATGAGCCGGAAGAGCCTGAGATCATTGTCCCGCCGGTCGTCGCGCCCGTGCAGGCTCCTCAGCCGGCGGCCGTTCCGCAGAAGGCGGAGACGCCTATCGAGGTCTTTACGGACGATACGCTCGACGCGGAGGTGAAGAAGGATCTTCCCCCGATCAACAACCGCGACGAACTGCCCCAGTTCAAAGCGCCTTCCCTGACGCTTCTGAACGATTATGCAGGCACCCACCACGAGGTGACGCGGGAGGAGATCGAGCGCAACAACAACAAGATCCGCCAGACCCTGGCCAGCTACAACATCATGGTGGATGACGTGCAGGCCATCGTCGGCGCTACGGTGACCCTGTATAAGGTGTATCCTTCCGCCGGCGTGAAGATCGCCTCGATCCGGAGCCGCCAGGAAGATATCGCCATCTCGATGAACGCCCGCGGCGTCCGCGTGGTGACTCTGTCGGATTCGGTCGGCATCGAGGTCGCCAACGACACCCCGTCGGTGGTTCCGCTTAAAAAGATGCTCAATGACCCCGCCTACCGCGAGAGCAAGGCGGAGCTCCCGGTCGCCATCGGCTACACCATCACCCAGAAGGTCAAGGTGTTCGACCTTGCCGATGCGCCGCACCTGCTGATCGCCGGTGCGACTAAGCAGGGTAAATCCGTGGGCCTTAATGTGATCGTATCGTCCCTGCTGTATTCGAAGCACCCGTCCGAGCTGAAGTTCGTCTTCATCGATCCCAAGATGGTCGAATTCTCTTCGTACGCCAAGATGATCCACCATTATCTGGCCGTGCTGCCGACTTCCTCCGATGCGGCCGATGAGATGTCCCACGCCATCATCAAGAATGCCAAGGATGCGGCCGCCGTGCTCCAGAGCCTCTGCATCGAGATGGACGAGCGCTACCTTCTGCTCAGCAAGGCCTACGTCAACAATATCAAGCTCTACAACGAGAAGTACAAGTCCCGCCATCTTCTGCCGACGGACGGACATCGCTTCCTCCCGTACCTCGTCGTGGTGGTGGATGAATACGCCGACCTCACGATGTCGGCCGGCGCCGGCCCCGAGGCCAAGGCGCAGTCGCGCGGCATTACGCAATCGATCATTCGTCTGGCACAGAAGGGGCGTGCTGCGGGTATTCACGTCATTCTCGCTACCCAGCGCCCGACGGTGGACGTCGTAACGGGCCTCATCAAGGCGAACTTCCCCTGGCGGATCGCTTTCCGCGTGACCTCGCGCATCGATTCCCAGACCATCCTCGATACCCCTGGCGCCGAGAAACTTATCGGCCGGGGTGATATGCTCCTCTATACGGGTATCGATATGGAGCGTATCCAGTGCGCCCTCATCGGCAACGACGAGATTGCCTCAGTGACCGATTCTATCTGGTCGCAGCAGGGTTACAAGAAGAGCTACAATACGCCGTACTACCTGCCCGAGCCGCCTTCCGAGAGCAACGACGGCCCCGGAGAGGTCGATATGAAGAACATCGACGACCACTTTGAGGACGCCGCCCGGCTTATCGTGCAGAATCAGCGGGGCTCCACCTCCGACCTGCAACGCCGTCTCGGAATGGGCTACGCCCGCGCCGGCAAGGTGATGGACCAGCTGGAGGCTGCCGGTATCGTCGGCCCGCAGAACGGCTCCAAGCCGCGTGAGGTGCTCGTGAAGGATTTCCGCGAACTGGACGAAATCCTCTCGCATTTCCTTGGGCAGTAGCGTTCGTGGAATGATCCTTGCAAATAGGGGAGTCCGGAAATACATCGGTACAATGAAACGATTCTCAGCATTCCTTTTCACTACGGCCCTGTTGCTTGCCGCTTTCACGGCCTCAGCCCAGAGCATTCCGCTGCTGGACAAGGCGGCCGGTCACCGCGTGACCTTCGATTATTCCTACGGCTACACGTCCGGCGGCAAGACGTACGACAACGTGGCTTCCGGCAAGATGACCGTGCAGGGGAGCGCGTACCTTCTCAAGGGCGACGGTCTGGAAGTATACTCCGACGGCAAAGTCCGCTGGACGCTCGACCGCAGCGGCAAGGAAGCCATCGTGGAAAGTGTCGACGCGGAGGATGTAATGACCAATCCGGCCGCCATCGTGGCCGGCTATAAGTCGTTTGACAAATCCTTGAAAGTAAACAGTTCGGGTACCGATTCTCTGGATATCTCTCTTACAATGGAGAATGGTCAGGTATCTCGCTTCCGCCTCACCGGCATCCGCTACGCCCCGGAAGGCGCCCTCTCCGATTTCCAGTTCGCCCGCTCCTCCCTCGGCTCCGACTGGGTCGTCACCGATTTGCGGTAATTTCCCCCGGCAACACGAAAATCCCGCACGGCGGGAATGCGCCTTTGTCTCCTTCTGCGGGGTATAGGGTGAGGCTGGAGCCATCGGCCGTGATATGCAGCACGAACTCCTCCTCGCCGTCCTCCGGGCCCAGCTCCCGTTTCACCCGGAAATGCGGATTCCCGGCGCTACCGACGTTATCCCCGACCTGATCGGGGATCTTATACCCCTCCCGCCCTACGAAATCAAACGCCTCCACGAGATCCTCCGGATCCGTGAGGTCGAAGACCAGTGACGAGGCCTCCGAGATCTCGATGACCTTTGCCTTGCCACAGAAAGCATACGGGATGCCGGGCTCCAGCGGGAGCACGTCCCCGGCCCGAACGGGAATTTCGTTCAACAACTCCTTGAGCGCTCCGGACTGCCCTGCGGCGTAGAGCTCGGGCGCCGTGATCCGGCGCTGGAAGCCCAGAAGCGCGTGAGCGCCGGGCTCTGCGGAGACCACCATCCAGACAGCCGTTTTGCCGAGGCTGTCGTACCGCTGCTCCGCCACGGTGTCGTCTGCGTGGACAAAAACAGGTGTCTCGCCATCGAACTCAATCACCTTTACGGATACCGGGAACTGCAGGCCATAGTATTCAAAGGTATCGTCTCCCACCATCTTCTCGAGGTAGGTCTGCATCAGTTCGCTGAGGGTGTTGCCGTCGAGCCAGCCGCCGAGCACTTCGGAATCGATATAGCCGAGGTCGGCCAGCAGCCATTTCTCCTGCCCCCAGGGCCGCTGGGTGTCGACGGGAGTGAATTGGAGCGGATAGAGGTTCTTGTCCATTTATTTCAAATTAAATCCGGGCGAGGCCCAGTGTTTCATCGTATCACCTTGAGAGGCATAGATCAAATAGCCCTCGAGGTCTTCTCTCTCCAGCAGAAGCTGCCGGGCCTTCTCGAAGCCGAGCACCATCGCCCAGGTGGCGACGGCATCGGCATCCGCGGCTCTTGCCGTGACGATCGTCGCGCTGAGGAGGCTGTCCTGCGCGGGATATCCGGTACGAGGATCGAGGGTATGGCCGTATTTGCGGCCGTCCTTGATATAAAATTTACGGTAATTGCCTGACGTAACGACTCCTTGTGCCCCGCCGGGGGACTGCCAGACCCCTTCCAGCATCTGGCCCGGAGTATTGTTGCCATCCACCGGGCGGTCGACGCCGATCGACCAGGGATTCCCGGCGGGATTGACCCCTTCGCAGAAAATTTCTCCGATATCCACCAGCATATCCTTCACGCCGAGAGAATGGAGGTATTCGGCCACAAGGTCGCAGGTATATCCTTGGGCAACGGCGTTGTAATTGAGCCGGGGCAGGGCGGTGCCTTCCAGCACGACATCCTCCGGACGGAGCGAGCCGTCCTCGCGCAGCACGCTTCGGAGAGAGGGAACGAGCCGCTTCATGCCGGACACGGAAAGGGCGCTGTCCACCCTGGACTGCGGCGGTAGCGAATCCGTCGTGAATCCGAAGCCCCAGATGTCGAAAACCGGGCCTGCAGCCACGTCCAGTCCCCCATCCGAGGCCTCAAAATACGCCCGCGAGAAGTCGTAGACGTCCAGAAAAAGGTCGTTGGGGAAGACCGTCTCTCCCCGGTTGAACCGGGAGAGCATCGAGCCTTTGTTGTAACCCGAAAGCGTCGTATCAACCCGTTGGAGAATACTGTCGACGGCTTCCTGAATCCGCTCCGGCTTTGCACGGACACCCGAAAGAGAGAACTTGACGGCATACGTCCCGCCTTGGGCATATCCCCGAAGGACGGTGTATCTGTCCGGATGTGCACAAGCCAAAGGCAGCAGTAAGAGCAGGATTCCAAGTAATCTTTTCACGACAGGAGAGGTTTAACGCACAAAATTAGCAATTTTCAAGGAAAATACCGATATTTGTACGATTATACCTTTCGTTGTATGAGAAGAACGCACATTATACATCTCCTGGCTGCCGCCCTGCTGGCTGCGACGCTGATGCCGGGTTGCAAGAAGAATGAGGAAGATGAAGTCCTCCCGAGCCTGGACGGTTATATCTACACGGTTGTCTATCCGTATCTTCGCCAGATGCCTCCCGAGCACGACGAGAGCGTCCCGGGGATCCGGATCCTGGGCGTCACCCATCCGGAGGGCGGCGAAATCGGCTATTACTGGAAGATCTACCCAACGATGGAGAAATACGATACGCTCGACGCGGGCTCAAACCTCATTTCGTTCGACAGAATGATTGAGAAACTCGGTGGCACGCTGACTGAACCTGGAGAGTATTCCCTCGTTTCCTGCGCCTACGCCAAGGGGTATTATTCCACGTCCCAGACGCTGACCTTCTACATCGTTGATCCGGCGATCAACGGTTCCCTGACGGCCACCGGTCTTTTGATCGGCATCGACGGCGGCGACACCGTGACCGATGTACGGGACAGCAAGGAAAACAAGTATTATACGATGCCCTCCGGGGGGATCCAGTGGATGCGCAACAACCTGGCCTGGACCGGTGCCGGCATCCCGCTGTATGACTGTGAGGTAATGAGTTATCCCTTCGGCCGTTTCTACACCTGGGAAGAAGCGCAGACCGCCTGCCCGGAAGGCTGGCGCCTGCCTTCCGCTGCCGAGTGGGATGCCTTCGGAGACGTTGCCGGAGACCTGATGTGCAACGCCCGCTTCTTCGATGAGCCGATGTGGGAGTATTGGCCCCAGGTCAAGATCACCAATAGCAAACTGACAAGTGTCGTCCCTTCCGGATATGCTGTCAAAGGGGATTACAACGCTTTCACCGGCTTCAAAGAATATGCGGCCTTCTGGACGGCGGATGCCGATCCTGAGGATGCCTCGATGGCACAGTACCGCTACATCAACGTCAACCACCCCGAGATCTACAAGGCTTCGGCCGACAAGGCCACCTTCTGCGCGTCCGTCCGCTGCGTCAAGTAGCGCACCGCACTATGACCGAACGCATCGACAAATTCCTCTGGTCGATCCGTGTCTTCAAGACCCGGACCGACGCGACCGACGCCTGCAAGGGCGGCAAGGTCAAGGTGGGCGGCGTCAACGTCAAACCCTCCCGGGAAGTCAAACCAGGGGAAGTCATCCAGGTGCACAAAGGCAACGTCTTCTATTCTTATAAGGTAATAAAACTTCTCCACAACCGCGTCGGGGCCTCACTTGTCCCCGAATACGTCGAGGATCTCACGCCGGAGGAAGAACTCGCCAAACTTCACGCCCCCGTGGAGACTTTCTTTGTCAAGCGCGATCGCGGTGCCGGCCGTCCCACCAAGAAGGACCGCCGCGAGATGGAGCAGCTCTGGGACGCGCTGGATCTGTAAATTTCGATTGGACACAATGGGGCTTTCGTACAAAATAGCCTTTTTTGTACGGATGTTCCGGGCGGAATCCGGCGAAAGCGCCCGCATCCTATCTCCGGAAGGATAGGTTCCGGGCGGAAACCGGGCTATTCGTGCGGAACCTCGGGCTTTTCTTCCGGGGTGTCCGGCGTTTCGGCCGTGCCGGCGGGCGCCTCGGGCTCGTCGCCGTGGGAGTCTTTGTACTTGAAGCGGCGGATCTTGCCGGTGGCCGTCTTCTCGAACGGATCCTTGACGGCGTCGACTTCGTTGATCTTGGAGTTCTTACCGACTTTGGAGTTGATGAAATCCATCACGGCCTTCTTCCGGGCCGCGAGATTCTCGAAGAATTTGTCCTCGTATTCCTGGTCCCAGTCGAGGAACTTGTCGTCGAACTTCACCAGGGCTACGAGCTTACCGTCGCGCTCCATCACGAGGGATTCGTGGACCCCTTCCATATCACTCAGGACCATCTCGATCTCTTCCGGGTAGATGTTCTCGCCGGAAGGTCCCACAATCGTGTTGTTGAGGCGGCCCTTGATGTAGTAGTATCCATCCTCATCGACCGTAGCGACATCTCCGGTGCGGAACCAGCCCTCGTCGTCGATGACTTTCAGCGTCCGCTCGGGGTCCTTGTAGTACCCGAGCATCACGTTGTCGCCGCGGCAGACGATCTCGCCCTCGCCGGTCTCGGGGTCGACGTTGTCGAGCCGCACTTCCATCTGGTAGGAGGCGATGCCGATCGAGCCGACCTTGGTCCGGCCGACCATCGCGTTGGATACGAGCGGGGCGCATTCCGTGAGGCCGTAGCCGATGGCGTAGGGGAATTTGCACTTGAGGAGGAATTCTTCCACGACGGGATCGAGCTTGCCGCCGCCTACGCCGAAGAAGTGCAGTTTGCCACCAAAGGTCTTGTACAGCCTTCCGCCGACAAGGGAGTAGAACAGGTGCGGCAGCTTGGCCTGCATCCAGGTCAGCACCTTTGAGCGCTTCACGGTCGGGACGATGCTGGACTTGTAGACTTTCTCGATAATCAGCGGCACGGAGCACATCACCGTCGGGCGGATCTTCTTCATCACGGAGATGAGGATGCTCGGGGTAGGGGGCTTCTGGATATAGTACACACAGGCACCGACAAAAATCGGATACAGACATCCGATGCCCATCTCGTAGGCGTGCGCCATCGGAAGGATGCTGAGGAAGCGGTCCTTTTTGTCGCAGGGCTCAGCCTTGAGGGATTCGATGATGTTGTGGCAGAGGTTGCGGTGGCTGAGCATCACACCCTTTGCGTTGCCGGTGGTGCCGGAGGTATAGATAATCGTCGCCAGGTCGTCCGGCGCCGGATCCTTCACCACGCCGTCGCACTGGAAGGCGTTCTGGTCTTTCTTGATGAATTCGAAGGTCTCGATGTCAACGACGAGCGTCAGTTTCTCCCGCATCGCCTCGCTCAGCTTGGACATACACCGCTGCGAGATGAAGATAACCTTGCTGTCGGAGTGGGTGAGGATGTTGGTCACCTCGTTCTCGCTGCTGTCGGGCAGAATCGGAATGGCGACGCGCCCGAATGCCGTGGCCGCGAAGAAGGCGACCGTCCAGTTGGGCATGTTCTGCGAGAGGATGGCCATCTTGTCGCCGGCGCTGATCCCGAAGCGGAGGAGCCGCTGCGAGAGCCGGTCGCATTTGAGCTTGAATTCACCGTAGGTGTAAGCCTGCCCGCCGTCGCTGTACTGCGACATCTTCCGCCGCTCGTACTTCTTGGTGGCATAGCGGTAGAGCCAGTTCAGGTTGGTACAGTTGACCTCCCGGGATGCCTGACGCATCTTATAAGGCCGTTTTTTGCTCATATTAATGAGTTAGGTATTGATCTTTGTGTTTGCCCTGGAGATGGAGGGACTCGTAATAGGCCTGGAGGCGCTCCAGATCGGCCTTCGCGTCGTCGGTGAGCTCGAATTTCTCCCCGCAGCTGATCCGCTTGGTGCCCCAGTCGAAATACCCGGCGTAGACAACCGCGCCGGTCTCTTTGGCGAGAAGGTGGAAGCCGCTCTTCCAGCGCTTGACGGCCTTGCGCGTCCCTTCCGGGGCAATGGCCACGTGGAAATTGTCCTCTTCCTTCATAATGGATATCATGCTCCGAACCATCGTCGAGGCGTTGGTCCGGTCAACGGGGATGCACCCGGCCGCCTTGAGGATGGGGCCGAGGGGCCAGACAAAGAATTCTTTCTTGATCATCGTATGCGCCACCTTCCCGTATCCGGAATAATAGAAATACGAGATAACGAAATCCCAGACGCTCGTGTGCGGAACGCCGAGGACGATGGCCTTGGGCTCCGGCATCGAATCGCCGACGGCCGTCCAGCCCATCAGTTTGAGCATCCGGCGGCAGAATTTCGCCCAGCCGGGACTGTAAGTGGTCTTGTAGTGGTTCATATGTTGACGTCTTCCAGTTCTTCTTCGCTGCGGAGATTCTCCCGGATGAAGCGCTGCCGCTCCGCGGTGTTGTCCCCCATATAGAATTCCATAATCTCGTGGATGGATTCCTCGTCGGAAAGCTTCACGAGGTCGAGGCGCATCTTCTCGCCGATGAAATCGACGAATTCGTTGGAAGAAATCTCACCGAGGCCTTTGAATCGGGTGATCTCCACGCCGGTCTTGAGCCGGGCCACCGCCGCTTCCTTCTCGTCGATGGAATAGCAGTAGCAGGTGTCTTTCTTGTTGCGGACCCGGAACAGGGGAGTCTGCAGGATGTGGACGTGCCCGCGGCGGATGAGATCGGGGTAATACTTCATAAAGAAGGTCAGCACCAGCATCCGGATGTGCATCCCATCGTCATCGGCATCGGTGGCGACGATGATGTTGTTGTAGCGCAGGTTTTCGAGGTCGTCCTCTACGCCGAGGGCGCTTACCAGCAGGTTGAGTTCCTCGTTCTCGGCCACCTTCTTGCGACTCTCCTTATAGCAGTTAATGGGCTTGCCCCGGAGGGAGAAGACGGCCTGGTTGTTGGCATTGCGCACCTTGGTGATGGTTCCGCTTGCAGAATCACCCTCCGTGATGAAGATGCTGGAGCGCTCAGCCTCCTCTTCCTTGTTTTTGGGAAGTTTGTCGTTGAAATGGTACTTGCAGTCGCGGAGTTTGCGGTTGTAGACGCTGGCCTTCTTGCTGCGCTCCCGAACGATTTTCTGAATGCCGGAAATCGCTTCGCGCTCCTGCTGGGAGGACTTGATCTTGTCCTCGATCGGGGCGACGATTTCCGGGTGCATATGCAGGTAGTCGTTGAGGGCCTTCCCGATGAAATCGTTGATATAGGTGCGGATGGTGGGACCGCGGTCGATGACGGCCGTGCCGTCCGGGCCCCGCTTGACGGTGCCGTCGGCGTTCTTGACGGGCTTCTCCCACATGTAGGTCGAGCCGAGTTTGGTCTTGGTCTGGCCCTCGAAGTTGGGCTCCTGGATCTGGATGGCGACGGCCCCGACGATGCCCTGGCGGCAGTCTTCCGGCTTGTAGTCTTTCTTGTAGAATTCCTTGAGGGTCTTGGCGATGGCCTCGCGGTAGGCGGCAAGGTGGGTGCCTCCGTCGCGGGTATTCTGCCCGTTGACAAAGGAGGTGATGTTCTCGCCGTAGCTATTGCCGTGGGTAAGGACGACCTCGATATCTTCCCCTTCCAGGTGAATCAGCGGATAGAGCGGCGTCTCGGCCATATTCTCGGTGACGAGGTCCAGCAGACCGTTCTCGCTCTTGTAAGCAGTTCCGTTCAGCACGAGGGTCAGTCCTTTCTTGAGATAGGAGTAGTTCTTGACCATCGTCTCCACGAAGTCCATATTGAAGGCGAAATTGCCGAACATCTCGCTGTCGGGCGTGAAGCGGACGAGGGTGCCGTTGCGTTCGGAAGTTTCCCGTTTGCCGCTGTCTTTCAGTTCGCCGCGGCAGAAGTGGGCGAAGGAGCTGACGCCGTCGCGGCAGGATTCGACGTAGAATGAGGAGGAAAGGGCGTTGACGGCCTTGGTGCCGACGCCGTTGAGGCCGACGCTTTTCTTGAAGACGGAATCGTCGAATTTGCCGCCGGTGTTGAGCTTGGAGGTGGCGTCGACCACCGAATTCAGGGGAATGCCCCGGCCGAAATCGCGCACGGTCACTTCCTGCCCTTCGACGGTGATGCGGATCTGCTTGCCGTATCCCGCCGAGAATTCGTCGATGGAATTGTCGACGATCTCCTTCAGGAGCACGTAAATTCCGTCTCCCTGATTGTCGCCGTTGCCGAGACGGCCGATGTACATACCCGGCCGGAGCCGGATGTGTTCGGTGTCGTCCAGGTGCTTGATCTTGTCATCCCCGTACTGCTCGTTGATATCGATGAGTTTGTCTTCTGCCATAAAGGTTCGTTTTAACCTGCAAATATAACCATATTTTGCGGCATTTTCAATCCACCATCCCAATAATGTTGAACTTTTTACCTATCATGGAGTTTTCACAGATTATAAGAGAATAATTCTTTTGTTTTTAAGCGGAATTATCCGTAAATTTGTACGATTTTGTATTCTTTCCTGGTGGGGCGAAGGGTAATGTGCTATGGGACAGGAAGTTGGCAATTAAAGGTTAGAAAATGGTCGACAAGTCGAAGGAATACCGCAGTGCGCGGTTGATTTTGCTGCAGGATACGGGGATGATGAGCCTCGCATCGCTTGCGGCAATTCTTCTTGTCCGCTGGCTGTCCGAACCGATTCCCGGCTTTACTTTCATCGTGCTGGAATGGGTGGGGATCGCCCTTGTGGCGTCTCTCCTGGGCATTCTGATTACCGGCAGTCATCGCAGTGTACGGCGTTATATGACCGTTCGTTCGACCGCCAAGATTGTCGGTGCCATCCTCTTCAAGGAGGTGGCGTTGAGCCTGGTGCTGGTCTTCGGTCTGATCCGGTTCGGTTCGGCCGCGCTCTGTGTTGTCGCCATTTTCGCGGACCTGCTGCTGAGCATCGCCATCATTTCCTATCTTCGCTATTCCGCCAGCCTGTATGCCTCCGAAAAGACGGATGTCAAGGAGGTCGCGGCCCGGGGAAATGCCCTTGTGATGGGCACCGGAGCCTCTTCCGTGTTGCTGGCTAAGGATGTTGAGGAAGAAGGGAAATACGATGTCGTGGGCTTTGTCTCCGCCGACCGGGCTATGTCCGGCCGCGTCATTGAAGACAAAGTCGTCTATTTCTGCGCCGATCCCGACGATCTCAATTCCCTCCAGTGGAAGGTGGGCGGCATTGACTGCGTCTTCTTCCCGAAGGACTGGGACCACAAGGGCAGGAAATCCGGAGACTCTGAGACACAGGTCACGCCCCAGGCGGACGGGATGACCCGCACGGGCCATTTCTTCAAACGCGCCTTCGACATCCTCGTCTCCGGGGTTCTCCTGATCCTGTTCTCTCCGGTAATTGCCATTTGCGCTATCGCCGTCAAGCTGCAGGACGGGGGAGCGGTGATCTTTGCCCAGGAGCGGATCGGCCGCGACGGCAAACCTTTCAAAATCTATAAATTCCGCTCGATGCGGCCCGATGCGGAGGCTGCCGGTGCGCAACTCTATTCCGGCGACGGCGATCCCCGGCTCACCAAAGTCGGCCGCTTCCTCCGCAACCATCACCTGGACGAGCTTCCCCAGCTTTGGAACGTCCTCAAGGGCGATATGTCCTTCATCGGCTACCGCCCCGAGCGCCAGGTTTATATTGATCAGATTATGCAGCATAACCCGCGCTACCGCTACCTGTACCAGATCAGGCCCGGTGTCACGAGTTATGCGACTTTATACAACGGCTACACCGATACGATGGAGAAGATGCTGACCCGTCTGGACCTCGACCTCTACTGGCTCCGCAACCATTCCCTTTGGTTCGACGCCAAGGTCCTCGGCCTGACATTCCTCAGCATCGTCACCGGTAAAAAGTTTTAGACGGGAATGGAAAACTGGTTCGTGGCAAAAACGCGCTTCTTCCGCGGCGAGATCAAGATGAGGGATACCCTCACCGGTCTTGGCGTGGAGGCTTTCGTCCCGGTGCGTACCGGACGCAAGACGCGCGGCCATGGCATCGCCCAGACCCCGGCGGTCCCGAACCTGGTCTTCCTCAAGGCGACCAAGGAGGAGGCTTGTGCCCTCGTGACCGAGCGTTTCCTCCCGCTCAGCTACGTCATTGACTGTGCGACTCACCAGATGATGGTCGTGCCTGAGAAGCAGATGGAGGATTTCCGCCGGGTGTTCGACTGCTCAACCCTCGAAGGAGGCCTCGTGGACCGGCCCCTCGACCTGGGCGACCGGGTTCGCGTGACCCGCGGCCCGCTCCGGGGCGTCGAAGGCAACGTCTTGGAATTCCAGGGCCGCCTGTACGTGGTCGTAGCCTTGATGGGATGCATTTTTGCCAGGGCTCGCGTCCCCCGCGCCTGGCTGGAGAAGATAATTAATTAAACACCATACAGAATGGAAAAACAGTACAAACGTCCTATTGTTCTTCGGGAGGTCGGCGTCGAGACCGAGACGTCCTTCCTCCTGGGGTCCATCGTGGACAATGTCGGTACCGTCGAGTCGACGGGGCAGGAGGTGAAGGAATACGACTTCTCCGAAGAAACACAGTTTAATCACACATGGGAGTAAGGACTATGGAAGCAAGAAAGATTATCATTGCAGCAGCCCTTGCGGCTCTCACCATCCTCAGTGCAGGATGCAAGAAACACACCTTCTGGACCCCCACGCCGGGTGACACGATCCGCTTCCGCGCGGAGAGCAAGGAATCCTCCGGCCAGACCGGAACCAAGACGGTCTATAGCGGGGAATATTACACTGTCGATGAAACGAAGTACGAGCGTATCGACTGGGTGGACGGCGATATGATTACCATCGGATATGTGTCTTACGGCGGTTCCGACGGCCTTTGCGCGGACGTTGACCATTACCGCCTGAGCGACATCACCTCCGACGGCAAGTCCAGCTTCGCCAATACCATCGAGCCCACGAGCGGTCCTTACGGCATCGATGGCGCCGGGTGGGGCGGCAACGGCCTCCGCTGGCACAACAATACCCATCACCGGTTCTTCGCGACATATCCCGCCGTCGATACGGAGGACGATGACTTCATCTTCAAGATTGCCGGCAGCGACCTGGACGTCCAGGTGCCGTATTATTACCCGGAGACGCAGGTCCCCGTCGGGACCGAGGAGAAGGCCATCACCTTCTGCGGCGTGGACAATGTCACGGCGACTGTCTACAAGCCCGATATGAGCTATGCCTATTTGTTCTGCAATCCGTATGATTACTACTATTATAGGGATATGCTCGACGACAAGTATTCCGACAGGCACGATGACAATCCGGCATTCATCACGACGAACGGGACGATCAACCTCCCCTTCGAGCCGCACTTCACGGCCTTCGAGATTACCGTCGCTGCAGAGGAGGGGAAGTCTTTCCAGCTGAACAGCGCCACCATTTCGACCCGCGAGGAGAGATATCCCATAGCCGGCACATACATCTTCCAGCGCTACCTGAACGACCAGGGCGAGGAACGCTGGGACGATATCCCGAAGGAAGGCTTCACTTCCAACAAGGCCGTCATCAATTTCACGGACCTTACCCTGACGGACGCGAAGCCCGTGGTGTTCACGTTTATCCTGAACGCCTGGTATTCGTTCACGAAGCTTTCGCTCACGTTCAATATCACGAAGAGCAATGGCCAGACCGTGAACCGCTCGCTGCGCCTGACGGGAAATCCCTATTCCAGCGACGGAGGCTTCGACGCCGAAAGCAGCTGGATCAATTTCAACCCCACGCTGAAGCATCGCATCAAGAACCTGCGGATTCCCGAAGATGCCAATGCCGTGTGGTTCGACGGGGTCTCCGCGGGAGAATTCGGATTGATTGATTTGGATGTATAGGAGGAAGGAAAGATGAAAAAAATAATCATATTTGGTATTTCTGCTGCCGCTCTTCTGCTGGGCGCCTGCAGCAAAGTGACGGAGATGGATGCGCCCGAAACGGTGAAAGTCACCTACCCCGACGGCCTGTCCTTCCGTGCCTCGCTCTCATCCGTTACCAAGGCTTCCTTCAGCGGTGATAATTCCGGACAACTGGTCTGGGACGGGAACGAGGATGTGGCCATCCTTGCCGTTCCGGTTCTCGATACCCGGGGGATGAGTTTCGATGAATTCCACGAGTATGACATCAACCATGTCGTATCGGGTTTCGCTTCGGTCGAGGTGGATCCGGCGGATCCTTCCATGGCTATCCTCCATACGGCCAAAACCGCGGAGGACTGGGCAGGTGATGCTTCGCGTGTCCAGTTCTTTGCCGTCTATCCGGCCAATGGCGTGATTCCGGAAATAGATTACACCGAAGAGCGGGATGGCCGTCTGCTGCTGAAAGTTCTCAAGGACATCCCTACGGAGCAGGATGGCATCAACTATCAGAACGCATTGAGCATGGCGGGCTGTACGGCGGCATATTATGTCGAAAACGGCACCTTTGTGAGTGCGGCGACCGGCGGCACCGAGGTTCAGCCCCAGTTCCTGGGCTTTTCACCGGGGAATGCGGTCCTCAGTTTCAAGATTTTGAATACGACCTCCGACGCCCTGCCCATCAAGTCAGTAAAGATTTCCTCGGTGCAATTGGACGAATACAATCCCTCTTCTTATCCGGACTGGTCTCCGGAGGACATGTCCCTGTCCGGTACGACGTCTTTCCTGCTTTTTGACGACACGGATAAATATGGTGAGAATCCGGAGTTGGGAATGCTTGTCTACCCGTTCGATCCCGATGGTGACGGCGCACGGCTGAATAATTATGTCATGCTGAATTTCCCGGAGACGGTTTCCGTCCCGGCGGGCAGCACGACCAGCCAGTATTATTATGCCGCCGTCTGCGGAAACGGTGAATTCAAACGCTACGAGATGCCCGGATTCCTCCGCTTCGAGGCGCTTGATGCAGAAGGGAATATCCTAGCGGTCTGTGAAAGGGCGTATCCTTCATACTGGGACGATGATGACAAATGGGAGTATAATCTGGGCCTTGACAGTGGATACCGCTATAATCTTACGGTCGCGTTCGGAGAGGATAGCGATTATCATTTCATCGTCAGCTCCCAGCCGGATGCTGCAGGTTCGTGGGGCGAAAATACGATAGAGGGATTTGTCAGAAGCTACAAGATGGATAACGGGACGCCTTCCTATCTGGAGTGGGACTACGATGGCGTATTCTACGATCCCGCCTGTACACAGACCATGCCCCAGGAGGAATGGGAAACGTGGCTGAAGTCCTGGACCAAGGATTCTCCTGCGGAGGGCGAGTCGGCGACGGCCAAATACAAGGCTTACGTAACGGTCAAGGCCAACCCGAATCCGAAGAATCTGGAGGTTGCACCTTATGTTGCATCCTGGGATGGTGCCAAGGGAACGGCAGACGCGTACTACAATCTTTCCAATCAAACGAACGGCGGGTCTGCGATTGAGAATACGGCCAACTGCTATCTGATTCACGGTCCGGGATTCTACACCTTCCCTTGCGTGCTCGGAAATGGTATCAAGAATGGGACGGCGAATGCCGGTGCATGGATTGCATCGGACAATTCCTCCGATGCCGACAGTATCCTTTCCGCGATGCTGGACTATACCGGAAGCGCAGTTGAATCGCCTTATCTCCATAATTCATCCTCTTCCGTGGCTGCGCCCGCACAGGCGGTCGTTCTCTGGCAGGATGCACAGAATCTCATCGGCAATGTATCCCTTGTGAAGGATGATGACACCGGCGTCTGGTGGGTCAAGTTCCAGACCGGGACCATTCAGCAGGGGAACGCCGTGATTGCCGTCAAGGATGCAAACGGCGTCATCATGTGGAGTTGGCATATCTGGGCTACGGATGTCAAACTGGATGGTTCCGATGATATCAGTGTAGACGGCGTCAAGTTCTCGAAAGCGAATCTGGGCTGGGTCCAGACCATGGTGGTCAAAGGATGGCAGCAGGCTGACAATCTGGCGTACATCCGTATTCGTCAGGAAGAAAGCGGGAAAACGGCAGTCGTCAGGCTGTTGCAGAAGGGACAGAGTCAGGAGTATTCAGACGGTCTTCCTTCTGACGGCTACAACCCGTTGTATCAGTGGGGCCGCAAGGATCCGATGATTCCCGGCATTCCTTCGGGCAGTGCGACTGCCGCCGGAGAGGATGTCGTAAGCGGACTGTCCGTCGAATTATATGAATATTCGGATCCGAATCTCTCCCGGGCGACCATCAATTATGCCATTCAGCATCCTATGACGCTGATCTTCGCAGATGGAAACGATAAAGAGGATTATGCCTTCTATAATAGATATAAGAAGTATTATAATCTTTGGAATGCCCTGGGACTCGGCGGCCATGTCAATAAGGCAGAGCAATACGCTTCGCTGAATGACACGCAGCGCAAGACGATTTACGATCCTTGTCCGGTGGGATATCAGGTTCCTCAATTGAAGGATGTCACCCGTTTCAAGTACGAGACGATCGTGGCTTCTGACGATGAGCCTGCAAGATACAGCACCACTTATTCCGAAGGGAACAGTGTCGTGGAAAGTTATTCGGATAAGGGTATCTATCTTTACGCCAACTACTCGACGACGCTCTTCTTCCCGTTCAGCGGGACCAGGACGGCTTATCACTATGGGGGCGTAACGCCCGGTTCGTTATGGTCCATCGAGGGCGACAACAAAGAGTCCTGGGCTTATTCCTATATGTCCTATGGGCTTACCAACCGGATGTCGGAAGGAACGCCGGTCAGTCTGTTGTTCTTCCTTTATGGAATCACGGACGAGGAAGGTCTCGACCTCGCTGCCGATGCATATGCCTATGTTTCCAATGAGCAGGTGCACGACTCCGGTTACAGCAAATGGGCCTATTATCCCTGGAACTACGATGCCGGCTTCATCCGGCCGGTGGAGGACCGGAGCGTGGCGTATGAACCGCCCTTGTCGTTCGACGGAAACGGTGCCGGCTCTTACAATGATGTGAATCTTTAGGAAAAGGAGGAAATGCATATGAAAAAATATATTGTATTGATTTTGATGGCGCTTCCCCTTGTCTGGGGATGCAAGAAGGCCCAGGATTCCGGGGCGCGGCAGAGGGAGACCTCCATTTCCGACGGGTTTACGTTTACTGCGAGCATGCCGGTTACCAAATCGCATTTTGCGAGCGAATCTTCGAGCCAGCTTTGCTGGGATATGACCGACAAGGTGGCCGTGTTCGGGTTCCCCGCACTGAATCTTCTGGTGCGGTCCGAAGGTGTCTACACGACTTCCGTCAATGATGTGACGACCATCAGTTCGATTTACGACGAGGGGATTTCGGCCACGCTTCAGTCTGCGAAGAACGGTTCCGGGTGGTTTAAGGATCCGACCTCCGGGGAGATTGACGATCCGGAGTGGGCCGATATGCTCGAAGCATTCAGGGATTTGTATGTTTTTTATGCTTATTATCCCAGCAACGGGACGCCCAAATCCGTGTATACGGACGATAAGAGCGACCCGAACGGCGACTATTGGGAATATATGCTCTTCAATGTGCCGGCCGAGCAGGATGGCCAGAGCTATGACGAGTATCAGATTCTCTATGATCCGGGGTTGAACGACCAGGTTGAGGGTCTTGACATGAATGACCTGATCTCCAAGAGCAGCGTGCTGTCGGGAAACAATGACATATCCTTCCAGTTCAAGCCGATCACCACGATGCTTCGCTTCACGCTCAAGCTGGCCTCCGGTGAAGAGACAGAGATGACGTCGCTTCAGGTGAGCCTGCAGGGCAGCGATGCCGAAAACCAGTCCATTGTCGGTGACGCCCGTTTGCCGCTGATTCTTTATACCCCGGGCGTTGGTGCGGAAGGTTGCGAGCCTTATGCAGGAGCTAGAGGTAATTATAATGAGTACCTCCGGGCAACTGAGGGAGGTAACAATGTGCTGACAATCACCCAGTTCAATGCGAAATTGAATGCTCAGGCGGCCAGCGGTTACTATTATGCGACCCTGCTTCCGTTCCATTCTACCGCTACGGACATGAAACTCAAGTTCCTGACCCAGGATACAGAAGGGCGGTATTACGTGGCCTGGATTAATATGCCGGAAATTCCCAGGCCGGACGGAGTCACCGGAGGGGATACCTATTATGGTCTCTGCGAAGGGAACCGCTACAAGACGAACATTACTTTAACGCTCGTGGAAATGAATCCGGAGGCTCCTGGCGCCGGACAATATCAGCAGGGCGGTGAACTTACGGAGGAATAAGAGATGAAGACAATGCATACTATTTATAAAATAATGTGCGCGGCAGCGCTGGTAGCGTTGGCAGCATGCGCCCGTGAGTCCGCCGGTGGTGTTGAGGATGATATACTGCCCGCCGGAAAACCTTTTACCGTAAAGGCCTGTCTCCCGTCCGCCTCCAAGACTACGTTTGACGCGGATAGCCTGACACTGCTCTGGTCGAAGAACGACGAGATTGCGGTTTACTCGATCTACATCGGCTCCTTCGAGGATTTCCAGCAGACAGAGCGTTATTCTCAGCTCTATGAGCTTATGCATGCCGCCGGGGACGTCGAGAGCCGGGAGGAGTTTGACGGCTACCTCGGCCTGATGCTATACTGGATTGAGTCCGGTACGCTCTATCTTCCTCTTCAGAAGCGTGGCAAATGTGTTCTTACGGACGAGTCTGCAGGAAGCCGCGAGGGCACCTTCACATCGGAAATCCCTCCGCTGGAATGGTTCGGCAATCCGACGGCCTCCTTGGATGAGAAGTATTGGCTCACGGCGTATTATCCGGCCCGTTCGGTGCTCAGTCCCGTGAAGGCGCTATCGATTCCGGCCATTCTCGAATCCAATAGCGTAGTGGACCTTAATTTACCATATTATATGGTAGAGATTCCCGCCGTGCAGGACGGACGGAGCTGGCAGGATTACCAGTTTGTCTCCTGTGCCGGTTTCGACTTGCTGGACGAGGTGGAAGGCGGCGTCACTTCGATGCAGACCATCCTTACCGGAGACAGGATGCCGACCTTCCAGAACTTCGCTCCGATGACGTCGCTCCTTGCCTTCAAGATGAAAGTTAACGCGGAGACTCCGGCAGAGAGTTACGCCATATCCAAGATTGTCATCTCTCAGGAGACAAGCTGGCAGGGGGTGTTGCG
>JAFZAI010000028.1 GCA_017557325.1 Bacteroidales bacterium | reverse complement strand
GTACCATCGAGACTGCCATCGAGCACTACGTGGCCACCGTGAAGCCCATGCACCTCCAGTTCATCGAGCCTTCCAAGCGCTACGCCGACATCATCATCCCGCAGGGAGGACACAACAAAGTAGCCATCGACGTCATCTCGGCGACCGTCGAGAAGGCGATGAGCCACATTCGCAAATGAAACTCACCGGCGCAGACAAGGCAGGTATCTACATCACCGCGATCATCCCTCTCGCGGTGATTATCATTTTGCTCCTGCTGAAGATCGACGCCGTGAACAGCACGGACTTCTACGTGCTGGATTACTCCGAGATGAAGCCGCCCGAGATTAAGAAAAAGCCCGACCAGCCCAAGCAGGTCGAACTTTCCCGCGAGGAATTGGAACGGCTCATCGCGGCAGCATCCCAGGGCGATCAGGAGGCGATGAAAAGCATCGCCGTCAATGCCGGCCTGAAGGATGACCGCGGCACCAATGCCGACGAACTTTACAAAGAGCACGAACGAATCCTACAGGAAATCCGCGAAGGGCAGAAAAATCAGCCCAAAGAGGACGACCGCGTCGAAACCGGCGGCCCGGAGGAAGACAAGAACGACAGCGGACAGACACGCCCCTACTCCGGTCCCTCCGTCCTCTCCTGGGAGTTGGAGGGTCGCCAGGCCGTCCGGCTTCCGATTCCGGCCTACCGATGCTACGGGGCCGGGGACGTCACTGTCATCATCACCGTCAATTCACTCGGCCAGGTCACGGCCGCCAAGGTGGATGACCTGAGCTCCTCTTCGGACGGCTGCCTCCGCCAGCGTTCGCTGGAAGCCGCCCGCCAATCCAAATTCTCCCGGGACGATGCCCGGGAGACACAGATGGGAACGATCGTTTACCGGTTTATCGCACAGTAGAGGGCGTCTCCAGGGCGACTTTCACCGTTTCATCAATCGGAAGATAATACTTATAGAATGCATTCTCGCCAAGGCGGGAATAGCGGGAGACAAGGGCGTTGAGCTGCGGCTCCAGATACGGAAGCGTCTCCTGCCACTCCTTGTCATCGGCCGTGATACCATCCTTTGAGGCTGCGAAAGTGCGGAACTGCGCGGGCAACGATGCGGCCGCCAGGAAGGCCGTGAGCGCCTTCTCGTCATCAATCGACAGCAGCTGTTTCCGGTACTTGTCGAACATCGCCGTGGCAAAACGCATCTGGGTCGCCTTCTTGTTGCACTTGAGATAATAGGACGTCGCTTTCGTCGTATCCATCGGAACGAAAACATCCGGCATAATGCCTCCGCCGCCATAGACCCGGCGGCCAACCTTCGTATAATGGATATCCGTCGTGTCTACCTTGACACTGTCGGCGTAGAACACCTCTCCGCGCGCATACCGTTTATAGATATCAAAATCGTAATCGGTGGAATACGGCTTCTGGATGCATCGCCCCGAAGGCGTATAGAAGCGGGCAACCGTCAGGCGGAGCCCCGAGCCGTCCGTAAAATAAATCGGCTCCTGGACGAGCCCCTTGCCGAAGGAACGCCGTCCGATCAGCACGCCCCTGTCGTTATCCTGGATGGCCCCGGCGAAGATTTCGCTGGAGGAGGCCGAATTCTCGTTGATCAGGACCGTCAGCGGAATCCGCAGAAGCGCCCCGCGCCCGTCGGCACACGTAGTCTCCCGCACCCGGTAGCGGCCCTCCAGATAGACGATGGTATCGCCTCGGGAAAGGAATTCGTTGGAGAGCAGGCAGGCCTGCTCGAAATAGCCACCGGAATTGTCGCGGAGGTCGAAAATAAGCCGCTTCATCCCCTGCGACAGCAGGTCGGCGGTCGCGCTCCGGAATTCCTTGAATGTGGAGGCGGAGAATTTCGAGAGACGCAGATAGCCCGTGGTGTCATTCACCATAAACCAGGCATCAATGCTGTGCAGAGGGATTTTGCCGCGGATGATGTCGAAGGGAATCATCTCCTTCTCCCGCTTTACCGTAACCCGGACCTTGGTCCCGGCCGGACCCTTCATCCGCCGGACCATACTGTCCTGCGGGAATTTAACTCCGGCAATCACCGTAGTGTCGACCTTTATAATCCGGTCGCCAGGCAGAAGCCCCACTTTCTCGGACGGACCGCCTGGGATAACCTCCAGCACCACCGCCGTATCGCTGGGAACATTGAACTGGATGCCGATCCCCTGAAAATCTCCGGCAAGGTCTGCATCAGAATTCTCCAATTCGACCGGAGGCAGATAAAGCGAATGGGGATCCAGCACTTCCAGCGCCGCCGCGACGGCCGCATCGGTCATCTCCGCCACCTTGATCGTATCGACATAGTTCCGCTCGATCTCGCCGAGAATGACATTGAGTTTCTGCCAGTCCTGATAGCGGACCTTGCTGAGACGCCGGTTCTCCCCCGCCTTGATCCAGGTCAGGGTCAACAGAACACCCAATAGCAGGGCCAATATCACCTGCAGAAGCTGCAGCCATCCGCTCTTTTTCGGCTCCATCTCAGTCCAGTTTTACGACCTCGATGCCGGCTCTCCGAAGAAGGTCGATGCCGTCGGTGAGACGGTATTCCTCTTGATAAACCACGCGTTTGATGCCGGACTGAATGATCAGCTTGGAGCACTCCAGGCAGGGAGAGGACGTCACATAAAGGGTGGAGCCGTCGCTGTTGTTGCCGGATTTGGCCACTTTGGTAATGGCATTGGCCTCCGCATGCAGGACGTACGGCTTGGTGACGCCATTTTCATCCTCGCAGACATTCTCGAAGCCGGAAGGCGTCCCGTTGAAACCGTCCGAAATGATCATCCGGTCCTTGACGATGAGTGCTCCGACCTGGCGGCGCTTGCAATAGGAATTGCGCGACCACACCGAGGCCATTTCCATATAACTTTTGTCGAATTTTTCCATTTATCTTTGGTATAGATACCGCTTGATGCTCTTCTTGGGGGTACGTTCGAAGTCCTCGGGCATCAGCTCGATTTTCTTGATCTGGGCATAGTTCGGCAGCTGCTTGTTGATTTCCGGAAGGGCGGAGAGCATAAACTTCTCCAGATCGGCCCGCGGCATCCCGTCCAGGCCCGCCTGGCGGTAGTCCGGATAGATCAGCGCCGTCAGGCCGCCGTTGTCCTCGACGACCAGCGATTCGATCACATATGCATAGTTGTTGATCACGGCCTCCAATTCCTCCGGATAAATATTCTGCCCGGAAGGACCGAGCACCATACACTTCGATCGGCCGCGAAGGAACAGATAGCCGTCCTCATCGATGACGCCCATATCGCCCGTCTTGAACCAGCCGTCTTCCGTGAAAGCCTGCCGGGTCGCTTCCTCATTCTTGTAGTATCCCTGGAAGACATTGGGCCCCTTCACAAGCACCTCCCCGGGGATGTTGATCGGATCCGGGGAATCGATCTTGATCCGCATATTCAGGGCGGGACGGCCGCAGGAGCCAACCTTGACCTTGTCCCAGTGAGCGTAGCAAATGATCGGGGCGCACTCAGTCATCCCGTAACCGACCGTGTAATGGAAGCCAATCTTGTGGAAGAAGCGCTCGACCTCTGGGTTGAAGGCCGCGCCGCCGAGGATGATTTCCTCGAATTTGCCGCCGAAGGCCGCGGTAAGCTCTTTGTTGAAACGTTTGGCAATCACCTGGTCGAGGACCGGGAGATGCATCCAGAGCTTGTTGCGGTCGATGATCGGCTTGACCTTGTTGCGATAGACCTTCTCGATGATGAGCGGAACGGCGATGATGATGTCGGGATTGATCTCCGAGAAAGCCTGCATAATGATCTTCGGGCTGGGAATCCGCGAAAGGAAATGCACGTGCATACCGATCGACATCTGGTACATAAACTCGAACATCATCCCGTACATATGGGCCGAGGGGAGCATCGCCACGATGTTCATCCCCGCCTTGAGCTGCGGTTCCGCATCCAGCCGGGCGAATTCCAGGTTGGAATAGAGGGCCCGGTACGGCAGCATCACGCCCTTCGAGAAACCGGAAGTGCCGGAGGTGTAGTTGATCAGCGCAAGCTCCTCCGGAGAATCCTCATAATAGTTCAGGTCATCCGGGCCGAAATTGTCGGGATATTTCCGGCCAAAGGACTCGTTCAGGTGCTCCCGGATGTGCCCGAAGCCCTGCTCGTGGACATAGAGGAACTTGAAGGTGCTGATCTGCACGACGACGGCGAGCCCGGGCATTTCGTCCGGGGAAAGGCCCTCCCAGATAACCTCGTCGACAAAGAGGACTTTGGCCTCGGAATGGTTGACAAGGTAGTGGATACTGTCAGACTTGAATTCGTGCAGGATGGGGACGGCGACGGCGCCGTAAGTCAGCGTCGCCAGGAAGCAGACCACCCAGTTGGCCTGGTTGCGTGAGCAAATGGCCACTTTGTCCCCTTTCGCCAGCCCGCACTGCTCGAAGGCAATATGCAGTTTGGCCATCCTTCGGGCCAGGTCACGGTACGAGAGCGTAGCGCCCTGGTAATTCGAGAGCGCCGGCCGGTCCCAGTTGACCTTGATGCTTTCCTGAAGGATTTTGTTGATTGACTTGAATTCCATATTTAGGTAGTAGTACGGTTTCTTTTCAGAAGTTTGCGGGTCTTGCGGGCGGAAAGCGGGGCGCCGCCGCCGAAGCGGTAATACCGCTCGCCGGAGGACAGTGTCACCTTCCAGTACTGCTCATCCCCGATGGTCAACAGTTCGGGCAGACTCTGGATGGTCTCACGAGGCGAGATATCCTTCCATCCGGGGAAGCGGGCTCCGTCCAGCGTGTAAAGCGACAGCGAATTGTCCTCGTGAAGGACCATTACGTCATAATTATCGTCGGTAAACCCATAGAGGTCCGGCCCGATGAGGATATCCTTCCGGAGATCCACATCGAACGAAGGCAGGAAGCGTCCCAGTCTGTCTATGACGTATAACCGGCTGCCGGCCGCGAACAGGTACTGGATTTTACCGGTGCCGTAATAATCGATCTCCTGGACCCTTCCGCAGATGGGCAGATTAAACGGAATCGTCCATAGCGTCCGGCCCGCATCGTCCCTCAGGCCGATGGAATTGTCGGGATTCTGGAAGAATACGTTCATCCTGCCCGTCTGGAAATTGCGCACACGGTATTCCATGGCCGAGGGAGCCGCTTCCGGAACCGGTGCGGAATCCTGCGTACTGCCGACCGCAGAGGGTTTGGCTACACGCTGTGGGGCCGTCTGTACCCCTTTGTGACGAATGGTATAGCGCACTCCCCCGTCCGATGGCGTGGCCGAGAAGGAGGAGGCCACACGCGGAAAAGCGCCGAAGCGTTTGCGGGCGAATATGGCAAAAGCGTCGGCAAGCACCTGTGCAGGTGCATTGCCGGCATTATAGAGGACGAATACGCCTCCGGCGGGAATCAAGTTGTCCGTCACAGCAACGTCCTTGAGGGGCTTGGACTCGGAGACGACGGTCAGGGCCGACCGAGTTCCGATGAGTTTCCACTCCCCGCGGACCGTGCTCCAAAGCGTATCGCCCTGCGGGCGGAACTGTTCTCCCAGCAACATCTCCAAGGCATAACCGGCCCCATAAATCTTCAAGTCCCGACCATCCGGGAGCTTCTTCCCATAGCGGAGGGCAACCGCCCGCTCTCCGGAGGGGAGCATCACGGACGCAACTTCCCGCAGATCAAAATCAGTCAGGTAATCATCTGCCGCTTTCCCGAGCGTTTTCTTGGCCCCGCTACAGGATTCCTTGTAAGCACTCAGCCTCCCGCAAGCATCCACCCATTTGCGGCGGAGGGCGAGATAAGTCCCGGGCTTATCGGTCGCGATGGCCATTACGGAGATCGCCTCCGAGGGCAGGATCTCACGGAAGTGGAATTCCCCGGGCGTCATCCCCGCGAACAGGCTCTGATAGCCGGTATTGTCATACGCGACAGAATAGCCTTCCGCCTCGGATTTGCCTTTGCCGGGAAGACTGAATCCCGTCCAGACCGCAGCCTTGGAAAGGAAAGAAGCGTAGGTTAGATATTCCCGGGAAAGGAAGGTGCGGATGATCCGCGATGCGGCAGCGTGCGAAAGGAAAATGGCATTCCCGTACGGGAGAGCGGCGGTAGCAGCGAGCAATTCCCGGTTTTTCAACACGGAAATTTCGCCGGAAAGGTGACGCTCAGACGTTCCGAGAAGGGTCTCCGAAGAGGAGGCCAGCATCACCCCCCCATCCTTGAACAACTTCGTCCGGAGCCCGGCCGTATCAGCCTGGGCGGAGAGAGAGGCAAGCGCGGAGGAATCCGCCGCGGAAATATCCAGAATATAAAGCGGTGTCAGCGATCCGGCATCGTGCAGCGAAACCGCCATCTTCTTCCCGGAGGCAGCCCGGAGGAATCTCGCCCTCTGGCGCAGGTTCTTCTCCCCCAGCAGCGTCGGGAAGACCGACGCGGAATCGGTCAGATACCAGGCCGCATCCTTGCCGCCGTCGAAGGACAGAATGACCGCAGCATCGGACGGGACGGCCCTCAGAAGCGGAAAATGACAGTCCTCGATAGCCCGCTCGGGGGTCTTCACCTTCGGGGCTTCATCCTTTCGGTGCAGGCCGCGCACGGCGAAGACGATGCCGAGAATGACACCGACCAGCCCGATGAGGGAAAAGATAAGTCCGCGATAATTCATATATTCCTACAAACTTACGCAAAAAATTGAATTTTTTTACAAAAAATTTGCAGGAATATAACGAGGAACGGGTTTATGCCGTGAGGAAGGCGAAAAAAGCGTCGATTTCTTCCCGCTCCCGGAGACGGGCGATATAAACCTGGTCGCCGAGGTCGTCGGCAAGGGCGGGACTCATCCGCTCGCATAGACAGATGGCTGCCCCGTAACGGGCCATCACCTCCTCGTGGGAATGCCTGTAGGAATGATTGTCCCGGCGTCCCACATAAGCACAGTAGAACTGCTCCCCGAAAGACTTCCGGCGCTCGCCGAAGGCCACCATATCGGCCCAGATCTGGTAGACGTCCGTGCTGTGGGCGAAATTCATCATATCCGGCGTGAAGCCGCCCGGCGGCCGCATATTCACCTCCAGGCCCACGTAATCCCCTTTTTTGCCCAGCCCCTCGCGGTCGCGGTCGAGCTGGAAGAATTCCAGATGCACGAACCGGCTCGTGATGCCGAAGGCCTTCACCGTGCGGCGGCCAATCTCCGCGAGCTTCTCCGGGACGGTCTTGTTGGTCCAGTAGCAGGTGTCCAAATTCTTGTGCACAATCTCCATTATGGGCGTCGGGAAAACGGTATTGTTCTCG
>JAFZAI010000027.1 GCA_017557325.1 Bacteroidales bacterium | reverse complement strand
CGCCGCTCTGTCTCACCGCCGTAAACACCTGAATATCAACAAAAAGAGGAATTCCGGTAAGGAATTCCTCTTTCATTTAGTAGCGGGGGCAGGACTCGAACCTGCGACCTCCGGGTTATGAGCCCGACGAGCTACCGACTGCTCTACCCCGCGATGTTTGGGAATGCAAAGGTAAGGCAAAATTTTGAATTTGCAAAATTTTTTTTAGCTCTGCTCGTCCAGGACCGTGGCGAGGTCCTTGACGGGGATGTCGGCGTACTTGTTGAAGGTACTGAGGCAGAGAGGGCAGGCCGTGACGATGGCGTCGGGATGGGCGGCGGTGAGGTTGTCGAGCGATTTGCGCGTAATTCCCTCCCGCTTCTCGTAGCTTAGGGTGATGCTGCCGAGACTGCCGCCGCAGCAGACGCTCTCGGCGTGGTTCTTCCCGGCTTCCAGCAGGGTGCCTGCCGCAGAGACGGCGGCGCGAGGCTCATCGTAGATGCCGCAGCCGCGGCCCAGTTCGCACGGATCGTGGTAGACCAGCTTCTGCGCCTCGTCGCGGGTCACCTTGAGCCGCCCGGCGCGGATCAATTCCTCGAAATACACGGCGTGATGAACGACGCGGACATTGCCGAGGGCGTATTTCTCCTTGAAAATCCGGTAGCAGATCGGGCAGCTCAGCAGCAGTACGTTGCACTGGGAGGCCCGGATGATTTCCGTATTGAGACGGATCATCTCGCGCGCCTGCTCGTCGCGTCCGGCCATCATCATCGGCCGGCCGCAGCAGAGGCCGCCGTCCGGATCCATCACGCTGTAGGTAGCTCCGGCCTTGTTGAGCAGCGACAGTACCGACTTCTTGATCCCGGGCGTCAGATGCGTCATACAGCCGGCGAAATACAGCACCCGCGTCCCAGCCGGAAGGGCATCGATGAACGGATCCGCCTTGATGTTGTTGTAATGCGGATTGATGCTGTACTTCCGCATCGAGCGCTGCGCCACCCGCATATCAGGCCCGTCCACACCCACCTGGCACACTTCCGTACACTTCCCGCACAGGAGGCATTTGTCGCTGATCTCGGCGATGCGTTTCTCATTGCCCCGGCGAATCTGGCGGTTCAGATAGACCGTGCAGTCCTTCAGATTCTCCTTCTTTACGCTCATCGGGCACGCGTCGATGCAGACGCCGCATCCCGGGCAGGAGAACACCTGCACCCGCGCGAATCCCTTCCGGGGATGCATCACCCGGAGGCCGGCATTCCGGAGCGGAATCAGCAGCATCTCGGCGGGAATATGCATATACCGCGTAAACGGCAGCACGACCATAAAGACGCAGAGAGCAATGGAATAGGCCCACCAAGTCGGGAGATAGTAGAGGTCATTGCCGAAGAACCATACGAATAGGCGGTTCATCGGAATCGTGAGGAAACTGCCGCCGCTGATATGCGCAGTGAAACTCTCGCTCAGAAGCCGGAGCGGGAATATGGCCCAGAGGGAATACAGCCCGACCCGGTCAAGGAAACTGGGCCGCATCGTGCGGCGCATCCCGAACCAGAGCGAAGCGAAACGCTTGATGATCGCCAGCACAATGCCGCTCAGCACCACCAACAGGAAGAAATCCATCAGGAACATCAGCACTGCGCCCTGAATGGTCGGTTCCGGACCTTCCGCCACGAAGAAATTGAAGAAAATCGGGTAATAGAAGAAGCGGATTCTTTCCGGCAGGAAGAGGAATACCTCCACGTGACCCAGCACAATCAGCATAAACCAGCCGAATGCGATGCTCGAATGCATATAGCCCAGCACCGGATTGCGCTTCCAGAGCTTGACGTGGATGAGGCAGTTGAGGAAGATGTCCTTGATGTTTTTCCAGGCCGTCTTCGGGGTAATGAGCGACAGCAGGAAGCGGCGGCGATCCTTGCGGGGAAGTTCCCACAGGATACGGATCATCCCGAAGATACAGTATCCGAGGACGAACCACATTCCGAGCAGGAAGGGAAGGACGAAAGGATGGAAACCCGAGGCTATACGGTCGATCATACCTCTTCCTCCACATTGTCATACAGGCGGCAGGCATTCAGGATCAGCCGGCGGGTATTGATCCCCCGGGGGCATACCATCGTGCATTTGCCGCACAGCATACAGTTCGACAGCATTTTCTCGACGTCCTGCATCCGACCCCGCTGCAGGGCCAGCAAAACCTTCCTCACGCTCATTCCGGAATAGGCGGACGACGTACAGGTCGCGCTGCAGGAGCCGCAGCCGATGCAGGTCCGGATACCCGGATCCAGTTCGGCGAGCCGGTCATATAGGGCGAGGTTGACCTTGTCCAGATCGACGGCCGATGACGGGGAAAGACGGAATCCGAAATCCATTATTTGCTCCCTTTGAGGTATTGATACACATTCAGCGCAGCGCTCCGGGCCTCAGCCAGGGCCTCAGGCACCGTCTTGGCCCCCGTGCAGGCACCGGCCAGGAAGACGCCGGGACGGTCGGACCGGGTAATGTCGACGACATTGTTCCAGCTGTGGAAGAATCCGTCGTCGTCCAGCGGCATCGAGACCGCATCCGAGAGCTTCTTGTTGTCGGGATTGCAGACGATGCCGGCCATCAGGACCAGCAGGTCGAGCGGCACCCGGACCGGTCTTCCAGAGAGGGTATCCTCCGCCTTCACCTGGACGCGCCCGTCAATGGTCTCGGCCACCTCAGACACCCTTCCGCGGATGAAATGAATGTTGCAGTCGCGCTGGGCGCGAATGTAGAAATCCTCGTATTTCTTGCCGAACAGGCGGAGGTCCATATAGAAGCAGTACACTTCCGCCTTGGGGAAACGTTCCTTCATCTCGATGGCCTGTTTAATGGCGGTGATGCAGCATACCTTGGAGCACTGGGAATTGCCCGCCTTAATGTCGCGGGAGCCTACGCAGTGGACGAATCCGATGGCCTTGGGGGCTTCCGGGACGCGGCTGTCGCCGTTACCGTTGAACCAGCCTTCGAGGTCGTGATTGGTGATGACGTGGTCATAAATGCCGTAGCCGTATTCCTCCTTGCGCTCCGCCGGGAACTGGGTAAATCCCGTGGCAAATACGATGGCGCGACAGGGGTAGACCTTGCCGTTGGAGAGGACGAGGGAATAACCTTTCCGGAGCGGATTCAGCGAAGCGACCTCCGTCCCGAGTTGGATTTCAACGCCCTCGAGACGGGATTTCAAATCCTTGATGAGCTTGTCTGCTGGGCTCAGGTCGGGGAATAAGCAATGCCACGAGGCAACGTGCCCGCCAAGGGCCTCCGTGCGCTCAATAAGCACCGGCTCCAGGCCCAGCGCCTTGAGCTGCGCCGCCGTCTCCATTCCGGCGATTCCGCCACCGATTACTGCAATATATTCCATAATAATTCAGTATTATCTATTTACTCTACCATTGTGCCTGTCCTACCGCACATTATTATGCTATACGTTACCCCATTCCCAAACCCCTTCCCTCGGGGAAGAGGCTTACTATCGTCACTTCGTTCCTCCAATTAACCATTTTAACAACATTTCAGCACATTCGGTAGCCCAGGCTTCTTCAGAGCCTTTTCATCGAGGCCGTCGTATTTGTGGGCGGGGTCGTAAGGGACGCCCATTTTGTCGAGGAGGAGTTCAGGGCCTACCTGGTGGACCTGGAGGCCGAGATCCCAGGGATCGACGCCCAGGACGAGGCCGGCGAGTTCTTCGTAAGTGAGAGCCGGGATGCCGTGGCCGTCGGGGCCGTAGGTCTTGCCTTCCTGCTCGGCAATGACATATTGCCAACGGTCGAGGAAGAACGGGCAGCCCGGGCAGTTGGTAACGATGGCATCCGGATGGTAAGGCTCCATCGACTCGAATTTCTTGTAGGTGTTGGACATCGAATAACCGCGATTCGCCTTGACGTGGTACTGCCGGAAGCCGTAGCCGCAGCAGTGACGGCGCTCGGGATAGTCGATCACTTCCCCGCCCCAGGCATCCACCATTCCGCTCAAGACGCAGGGGTATTCCGCCCCGCCGACACCCTTATGGGGGAACATCTTCGAATAGTGGCATCCGATGTGCTCCACAATCTTGAGCGGCTCCCCGGTCTGCTTGTCGACCAGGTGGAATTTGGCCCTTTCGGCAATCTCGCCGCGGTACTTGTAGATGAGATCGCTGGCGTGGGCGAGGTACTTCGGGACCTTGAATTCCCGCCGGCAGGCCTTCCAGAGGTCTTCCCGGATGCGGGCCTCGAGTTCGGGGAATTCCCGCCAGGTCTCGATAATCTCGGCATAATTGCCAAAGGAGGTAATGCACGAGGTGACAAGGTTCTCGTAGCCAGCCTCGGTCATCAGCGCAAACTGGCGCGCTACGATAGTCATCGCCGTCTCCTGCGGAATGGTATCGCAGTGGTAGGCAATGCCGCCGCAGGTGGTATGATGCTCGGATTCGAAGATATCGCGACCAAGCATATCCCGGCAAATGACGAGGAAATATTTTTCGCTGGCCGGCCAGAAGTTCTGGCGGATGCAGCTTCGCACGTAGAACCAATGGTTGTCGGGAATCTCTTTCTGATAGTCCGACCAGATTTTCTGCTTGCCCTGATAGATCATAAATTCTCACCCTCCGTATTGAAATGCCCCCGGGAACAATGCTCGAAGGTATATCTGTCATACTGCTCCGGGGTCATCCCCCATTCGGCGGCCTTGGCCTCGGAGTGCTTGTACACCCACTCCATCCGCTCCGTCCCGCCGGTCACGTCGAAAATGGCCTTCAGCTCATCCAGGTCTTTCTGCGGCATCTTCCTGAGGGCCCCAGGCCCCTCCTTGCCATACTGGGCGCCGAGGCGGCCATAGACCTCCTTCTTATTGTTAAGCACCCACTCGAAAACGGGACCGGACTCCAGATGATCCTCATAGTTGAGACTATCTGGATGCACGCAATACCCGAATCGGAGAATATTCTCAGCCAGCCGCCGCGTCAGCGGATAAAGCTGCCTGCCTTTCTCTGACTCAGTGAAATAACCAAGGCGGGTAGAAAGGTCCCTCAGCGCCATCACAACCAACCCCGGCCCGTTCTTCCGCGGGCAGCGGGTCACGCAGGACATACATTCCCCACAATACCAGATCGTATCGCTCTTGAGAAGGGCTTCGATTTCCTCGTCACTCCCCCGCTGCACCATATCCACGATCTTCCGCGGATCGTACTTGTAAAACTCCGCCGCCGGACAGATCGCCGTACACGTCCCGCAGTTGATGCACGTATGCATCCCCTCCTTGAACCGGTAGTCCTTGCAGAGCTCGTCGTAAAGTTTTCCCATAGACGGTTAAAAGGTTTTAGCGCCGCTAAGTTACAAAAATTTTACAAAAGGCGCAAATCGGCGTTACCGTCACGGCCAGCGAGTCTGCCGGGCCGTCTTCCTGTTCGTCATAACTCACTGTCTATCAGCCAACTAATAAATAACGTACCCCTCTTTCCGAGGGGCACGAATACAGTCATTTT
>JAFZAI010000026.1 GCA_017557325.1 Bacteroidales bacterium | reverse complement strand
TTCGTCAGGTCCCTCGCCGGAGGCGGCTACTGGTGGATCCTTTACGGCGCGGCCATCACGGTGATTCCGGTTTTCGTGACCGGCCTTATTGCCCGGCTCGCCTTCAAGGTGAATTTCTACCAGCTGATCGGTATGCTGATCGGCTCCACGACCAATGCCCCCGTCCTGGCCTTTGCCCAGAATATGTACGGAACGGAATACCCGTCCCTCAATTATGCCACGGTCTATCCGCTCTCGATGTTTCTCCGCGTGCTGGTCGCCCAGCTTATGATTCTGCTTGCCTTTGCCTGATGATGACGCTTCTCTATCCTCCCGTCCCCGCTCTCCGTCTGCCTCGTCCGACGGCTTCCGCCTCCCTGGAAGAAGATGTCTGCCCCGAAGGGGAGATGCTTCCCGTCGTGGACGAATCCGGTGTAGTCATCGCGCAGGCTTCCCGTTGCTACTGCCATAAGGCCGGGCTGCTTCATCCCGTCGTGCATCTGCATATCATCGACCGGGAGGGGCGCCTGTTCCTGCAGAAGCGGTCCCCGTCCCGGGAAACCTGGCCGGGAAGATGGGATTCGGCCGTAGGCGGACACGTTGCATACGGGGAGTCCCTGCTGGAAACCCTCTTCCGCGAAGCGTCAGAGGAGATCGGTCTCACGTCCTTCAATCCCGTCTCGCTGGGCAGCTTTACTTTCAAGGGAACGACGGAATGTGAGCAGGTGCATCTTTTTGCGACTGTCGGCCATTTTGACCTGCATCCGCACAACGATGAAGTTACCCTCGGCCGTTGGTGGGAGATGCGGGAAATCGAAGATAATTTGGGAAAGTCCGTTTTTACTCCTAACTTTGAGGAGGACTTCGGCAGGGTGCGCCACTCCCTCGAAGCCCTGCTTTGATGAAAACGGAAATCGATAAATTCATCCTGGACCAGCTCTCCATCTGGAGGGAGGTCGCCGCGAATTTCAGGTCCCTCAAGTCCGCCACCACCCGGCAGGTGGAAGTCGGCGGTCTGAGGACCACCATCCAGCACAATCCCATCCGCATCGTCTCCACGGCCGCGCCCCCGCCTGGGGAGAGAGCCTGCTTTGCCTGCCTGGAGAATCGCCCGGAAGACCAGATCGCCCTCAAGATGGAAGGCCGGAAGGGCCGTACCTACGACATCCTTGTCAACCGGTATCCCATCTTCCCCAAACATCTTGTCATTGTATCTTCTGTTCACGAACCCCAGACCATCTGGCATCGCTTCGTGGATATGCTCGACATTGCCGCCAAGCTGGATGGCTTTACCGTCTTCTACAATGGCCCGGCGAGTGGTGCCTCCTTCCCGGAGCACCTTCATTTCCAGGCAGCCCCGAAGGGCTTTATGCCGCTGGAGCGCTCGGTCGACAACCTGCTTTCTACAACGCCAGATGCCGGCAGTGAAATGCTCAGCTATATAGCCTCGGTCCAGGACGCCCATCTCTTCCATTACCGGCATTTTACCCGCGGAGTATTCGCCCTCCGGGCCCGTACCCCCAAGTCGATGGCCAAGATGTTCTACCGCCTCCTCGACTGCACGCCCGTGCCGGAAGGGGAGTCCGAGCCTCGCTTCAACCTCCTTACCTGGTGCACCGAAGGAGAGTACCGCGCTGTTGTTACCCTTCGTGACAAAAAGCGCCCCGCCTGCTTCTTCGAGGAAGACGCCTCAAAGCGCTTTACCATCAGCCCCGGCTGCGCCGATATGGCCGGCTTCTTTGTGGCACCGGTCGAATCGGACTATCAGCGGCTCACGTCCGACGTCCTGCATCAGATCCTCTCGGAGTGTTCTATCTCCGAGGCCGATGAAGAGCGTATCCTCTGGCGTCTCACCCGTACCCAGCCCCGCATCGAAGTCGGCATTATGTCGGGCCCCGAAATCTGCTTCGAAATCATCTCCGACGGCGCCGGTCCGCAGAAAGTAACCTACCGCGAAGGGAAGATCGACTACAACGGCACCCTGTACGACGAGCTCACATTCGAGGCCGTCACCATCTCCACGTTATTCGCTGAGCCCTCGTTCCGCCTGTTCGGCGTCACTATCGGCAAGCAGTTCCACTGGGAGCGGAAGCAGACCCAGGTCTTCGCCGGCACGCTCAAATTCATCGTCGAGGCGGGCAAGGTCACGGCCGTCAACATCATCGGCGTCGAGGATTACCTGCTCAGCGTCATCTCCTCCGAGATGCGTGCCTCTGCCGGATTGGAATTCCTCAAGGCCCACGCCGTCATTTCCCGTTCCTGGGTAATGTCGATGGTGTGCAGGCGGGGGCATTATGAGGAAGGAATACCCGCTCTGGAGCGCCAGGACCTGCCTTCGATTGTCACCTGGCTCAATGCCGGCCGTCTGCCGGAAGGGGATGTCCCGCGCATCGTTAAATGGTTCGACCACGAAGACCACAAGCGCTTCGACGTTTGCGCCGACGACCATTGCCAGCGCTATCAGGGCCTGACGATGGCGGTTGGCGAAAATGTCCGCCGTGCGATCGACGACACCTGGGGAGAGGTGCTTACCTTTGACGGAAAACTTTGCGATACCCGCTTCTCCAAGTGCTGCGGCGGGGTGACGGAGCAATTCTCCACCTGTTGGGAAGATGCGGATTACCCATATCTAACCCGCGTTGAGGATCCCTTCTGCAACACATCCGATACATCCGTCCTCTCCCAGGTGCTGAACGATTACGATTTGGAAACCAAGGATTTTTACCGCTGGACGGCGCAGTACGACCGCACGGAACTCGCTGCCCTCATTTCGGAGCGAAGCGGATACGATATTGGCGAACTGGTGGCCCTGGAGCCCCTCGAGAGGGGCGTATCCGGCCGCATCAAACTCCTCCGCATCCGCGGCACGAAATGTACGATTGAGGTCGGCAAGGAACTCATCATCCGGCGTTTCCTTTCCACCAGCCATCTCAAGAGCTCGGCCTTTGAGGTGGAAATGACCCCCGACAAAGTCATCCTCCACGGCTCCGGATGGGGCCACGGCGTCGGCCTATGCCAGATCGGCGCCGCCAATATGGCGCACCAGGGCTATGGTTACGCCGAAATCCTCCGGCATTATTATCCGGGATCCATTTTAAGCCATATGAATGCATGAAAACACGACTGCTTCCCATCTTTCTGCTGATTGCGCTTTCCGCCTGCCACGTCAAGGCGGCCAATCCCCCCGAGACGCCCGCTTCGGAAGAGACCGCTATAGAAGCTCCTGAAGAGGTTTTGACCGGCTTGGAGGTGCTTGTCCGGGACGGCTTTGCCCCTCTGGAAGGCAAACGGGTCGGCCTCGTCACCAATCCGAGCGGCGTCGACCGTTACCTCCGCTCCACAATCGACATCCTCCACGCCGCTCCCAATGTCAACCTTGTGGCTCTCTTTGGCCCGGAGCACGGCGTTCGGGGCGATGTCTACGCCGGTGGCAAGGTTGAGAGCGGCACGGACGAGACGACCGGCCTTCCGGTCCATTCGCTCTACGGCTCAACTCGCAAGCCCACACCTGCGATGCTCAAAGACATCGACGTGATGGTCTATGACATTCAGGATGTCGGGACCCGTTCCTACACGTTCATCAGCACTCTGGGGCTTGTTATGCGTGCCTGTGCAGAGCAGAATATCGAGGTCCTGGTGCTTGATCGGCCCAATCCCCTCGGCGGTCTCAAGGTGGAAGGCTGCCTCGTCGAGGACGGCTTCCACTCGTTCGTCAGTATGTTCAAGATTCCCTACGTGTACGGTTTGACGGTGGGTGAATTGGCCAATCTGATCAACGAAGAAGGCCTCAACTGCGGTGTCCTGGGCAACGAGCCGCCGCTCAAATGCAAACTTTCCGTCGTCAAAATGGAAGGCTGGCACCGGGATATGCTGTACCGCGACACCCGGCTTCCCTGGATTCTCCCATCCCCGAACATCCCCAATATGGAGAGTGCCATCGCCTATCCCTCGGCCGGAATTACGGGAGAATTCAACAATTTCCTGCACATCGGCATCGGCTATACCCTTCCCTTCGAGACCTTCGCCGCCGAATGGATCGACGCGGACGCCCTCAAGGCGAAACTGGAGAGCTATCAGCTCCCCGGTACCGTTTTCCGCACCATCCACTACAAACCGACCGCCGGCAGTTGCAAAGACAAATTATTGCACGGTGTGCAATTTTATTTTCCGGAGTACGAAAAAGCCGAGATTACACTGACGCAATTCTATGTGATGCAGGCAGTTAACGAGCTTTATCCGGACCATAATCCCTTCCCGGCACAGACCCGTACCCGGATGCTCGATATCGTTTGTGGTACGGATTATGTAAGAGTGCATTTCGGAAAGCGACTGAGAGTCGAAGACATCGCCTCCTACTGGAGAAAAGACGTCGAAGATTTCAAGGCACTTTCAAGGAATTATTATTTGTACTTTTAAAACTTTTAGGTTATGAGACGGTTTTTACAGACAGCGGCAGTCTTTGCGATGACACTGTCATTGCTTGCCGCACCAGTAGGCGCTTCAGCGCAGGGGCGGTCCGGTTCCTCCGGAGCAAGATCCGCCTCAGGCCATTCCACTTCCGCTTCCCGCAGCTCCGGCAGCAGCTATTCTTCCGGCAGCAGCAGCCGTTCCGGGTCGAGCTACTCTTCGGGCAGTTCTTCCCGTTCCAGCTACTCTTCGGGCAGCACCAGCCGTTCTTCCGGCAGCTCTTACGGTAGCGGAAGCAC
>JAFZAI010000025.1 GCA_017557325.1 Bacteroidales bacterium | reverse complement strand
TACTACCGGGCGATGGGCCTCAAATGCCTCCTGCTGGCCGATTCGACCTCCCGTTGGGCACAGGCGCTCCGCGAAATGTCGAACCGTATGGAAGAGCTTCCCGGTGCGGACGCTTTCCCCGTCGACCTTTCCGCCATCATCTCGAATTTCTACGCCCGTGCGGGAATGGTCGTCCTGAACAACGGCCAGACCGGTGCGGTCACCTTCATCGGCACGGTCTCCCCTGCCGGCGGCAACCTCAAGGAGCCCGTTACGGAATCCACCAAGAAGGCCGCCCGCTGCTTCTACGCCCTTGAGCAGAACCGGGCCGACCAGAAGCGCTACCCGGCCGTCAGCCCGCTCGACTCCTATTCCAAATACCTCGAATATCCGGAGATCCAGGAATACCTCGACCGGACCATCGAGAAAGGCTGGGTCGACAAGGTCATCACCGCCAAGAACATCATCCGCCGCGGCAAGGAATCCAGCGAGCAGATCAACATCCTCGGTGACGACGGCGTGCCTATGAGCTATCACGTCACCTTCTGGAAGGCCGAGCTGGTGGACTTCGTGATTCTCCAGCAGGACGCCTTCGACGCCATCGACGCCCTCTGCCCGCTCGAGCGGCAGCGGCATATGCTCGACCTGGTGCTCGGCATCTGCCATCGCGAATTCGACTTCGCCGATTACGAGGTCTGCCGCGACTTCTTCAAGAACCTCATCAACGAGCTCCGGCAGATGAACTATTCCTCCTTCAAGGGAGACGACTTCAACCGCTACCAGAACGACATCCTCCAGATGGTGGAAAGCACCGCAAAATAAACCGAGACTATGAAAGCATATCAAAGGATCTATACGCAACTTGAGGCGATTACCAAAGCGACCGTGGCGCTCCGGGCGACCGGGGTGAGCAACGAAGAGCTGGCCGTCGTGGCCGGACGCCTCGCGCAGGTCGTCCGTACCAAGGGTGACCTTGTCACGCTCCAGGTCTTCTCCGGCACCGAGGGCATTCCGACCAATGCCGAGGTTGTTTTCCTCGGCGAGCCCCCGACCCTCAAGGTCGGCGAGCAGCTTTCCGGCCGTTTCTTCAATGCATACGGCCACCCCATCGACGGCGGCCCAGAGATCGAAGGCGAGGAGCGACAGATCGGCGGACCTTCGGTGAATCCGTACAAGCGGCGCCAGCCCTCCCAGCTGATTCCGACCGGCATCGCCGGCATCGACCTTAACAACACCCTCGTCTCCGGCCAGAAGATCCCCTTCTTCGCCGATCCCGACCAGCCATATAATAAGGTAATGGCCGACGTGGCCCTCCGTGCGGATGTCGACAAGATCATCCTCGGCGGAATGGGCCTCTCGAACGACGACTACCTCTTCTTCCGGCACAGTTTCGAGGCGGCGGGTGCCCTAGACAAGAATATCTGCTTCATCAACACCACCGAGAATCCGCCCGTGGAGCGACTCCTCATTCCGGATATGGCGCTTACCGCCGCGGAATACTTCGCCGTCGACAAGACAGAGAAAGTGCTGGTGCTGCTGACCGACATGACCCTCTACGCCGACGCGCTCTCGATTGTATCGAACCGTATGGACCAGATTCCTTCCAAGGACTCGATGCCCGGCTCGCTCTACAGCGACCTCGCCAAGATTTACGAGAAGGCCGTGCAGCTCCCGACGGAGGGTTCCATCACCATCATCGCCGTCACCACGCTGAACGACGGCGACATCACCCACGCCATCCCGGACAATACGGGCTACATCACGGAGGGCCAGCTGTTCCTCAGGGCTGACAGCGATTCCGGCAAGGTCATTATCGACCCGTTCCGGAGCCTGTCGCGACTCAAACAGCTCGTCCAGAACAAGAAGACCCGCGAGGACCACAGCCAGGTGATGAACGCCTCGGTACGTCTGTACGCCGACGCCCAGAACGCCAAGACTAAGCTGGAGAACGGTTTCGACCTCTCCGACTACGACAAGCGCTGCCTCGCCTACGCAAAGGATTACGCCACGGAGCTCCTGTCGATCGACGTCAACATCACCATCACGGAGATGCTCGACACCGCATGGAAGCTCTTCGGCAAGTATTTCTCCAAGGCCGAGACCGGTATCAAACAGAATCTAATCGACAAATACTGGAAACAGATTCCGGAACAGGTCCGGAATGACGCGTAATGGCCATTAAATTCCAATATAACAAAACGTCCCTGAACGAGATCGGCAAGCAGCTCAAAGTGCGGCAGCGGGCCCTCCCTACCCTGCAGAACAAGGAGAGCGCGCTGAGGATGGAAGTCCGGCGGGCCAAGGTCGAATCGGAGGATCTCGACCGGCAGCTGGAAGAGGCCATCCGTCGCTACGACTACCTCGCCGCCCTGTGGAACGAATTCGAGCCGGGGCTCGTCTCCATCACCGACATCGACCTCCACACGGTGAAGGTCGCCGGTGTCAAGACGCCCGCCCTTGGGGAAATCCACTACGAGCTCAAGTCGTTCAACGCCTTCGTCAAGCCGGCCTGGTATGCCGACGGAGTCGCCATTCTCCAGCAGTTGAGCCGTCTCGGCATTGAGTCGGAAGTGTACCGCGAGAAGGCCCGCATCCTCGATTACCAGCGCAAGAAGACGACCCAGAAGGTCAATCTGTACGAGAAAGTGCAGATTCCGGGGTATCAGGAGGCAATCCGCAAGATCAAACGCTATATGGAGGATGAGGAGAATCTTTCCAAGGCCTCCCAGAAGATAGTTAAGAGCCGCCACGCGGCCGAGGAAGAGGAGGCCTCCGGAGCATGATCAGCAAGATGACCCGCTACGCCTTCATCCTCCTCAGCGGGGAGAAGGAAGGATTTATCCGCAGCCTCCAGGAGATCGGTCTGGTGGACATTACCCGGAGCGAGAAGCCTGTGGATGACCGCAGCGCCGCCCTCCTTCAGCGGGCGGAATCCCACCATAAAGTCATTTCCGACGCCCAGGCCGTCTGCACCGGCATCTCCTCCGAGATCACTGCCCTCCGGAAGGAGGCCGATGCGCTCCGTCCCTGGGGCGCGTTCGACCCGAAGTCCTTCGAGCCCCTCCTCGCCGCTGGCTATCGGCTGCATTACTACGCGATTGCCCCGAAACAGTTCCGGCAGGAGTGGCTGGATGAATATCCGATCCAGATTGTCTCGGAGAAGCCGAAGGTGCACTTTGTCGCCATTCTTCCCGAAGGGGAGGATAATCCGCTACCCGTCGCCGAAATGCCAGCTCCGGCCTACAGCTATACCGCGGTGGAAGAGCGCATCGCCGAGGCGGAAGCCCGCCTACAGGATGAGACCGCCCGCGTGGAGGCCCTCAAGGCTCGGGAGGCCGAATTCGAGGACGACTTCCGGCGCGATATGGCCGATCTCGACCGCTACCTGGCCACCGTGGCTGCCAATCCTGCCGCGGAAGACACCATCGTGACCTATACGGGCTACGCCCTCACGTCTGACGATGCCGTGTTGCGCGAGAAATTAGACGCCCTTGGCGTATTCTATCTCGCAGAGCCTGCCACGGTAGAGGATACTCCGCCCATCGCACTGAAAAACAACCGTTTCGTCCGGATGTTCGAGGTGCTGACCGATATGTACGGCCGCCCGTCTTACGACGGATTCGACCCGACGCCGTTCCTCTCGATCTTCTTCCTGCTGTTCTTTGCCATGTGTATGGGAGATGCAGGCTACGGCCTGATCCTCACCATCCTCGGCTGCCTGCTTCTGAAATCCAAAGGGATGCGGGATCTGGCGCCGCTCGTCATCACGCTCGGCGTTGCGACGACGGTGGTCGGCTTCTTCCTTCATACCTTCTTCAGTATGGATATCTCGCAGTGGGCGATGTTCGAGCCCATCAAGGGCATCTTCCTGCCGGCAAAGATTGCTGGCTATGACGGAGCGATGATCCTATCGATCCTCATCGGCATCGTGCATCTCTGCCTCGCTATGATCATCAAGACGTATCAGGCAACACGGAATCACGGATTCTTTGCCTCGCTTGGCACCTGGGGCTGGACGCTTCTCATCGTCGGCGGCGTCGCCGTGGGCGCTTTCGCCCTCGCCGGCGTCATCGATGCCGCCCTCACGAAGTGGATCCTCATCGGGCTCGGCGCCGTGTCGGCTCTGGGCATTCTATTCTTCAACACCCCTCACCGCAACCCGCTCATCAACTTTGGAAGCGGTCTTTGGGATACATACAACACGGCCACCGGCGTCCTCAGCGACGTGCTGAGCTACCTGCGTCTCTACGCCCTCGGGCTTGCGGGCGCGATGCTCGGCTACGCCTTCAACGACCTGGGACTGATGATCCTCGGCGACGGCGATGTCGGCGGCTGGATTTTCTGCATCCTCATCCTCATCATCGGACACACGCTTAATATCGCGATGTGCGCCCTGGGAGCCTTCGTCCATCCGCTCCGTCTGAATTTCCTCGAATTCTTCAAGAATTCCGGCTACGAAGGCGGCGGACGTAATTTCAAACCTTTGACAAACAAATAATTAAATATTTCAAACTATGCTCAACACAGTACTCGCTTATCTCGGACTCGGACTCGTCCTCGCGCTCTCCGGCATCGGAAGCGCCTTCGGTACGACCATCGCCGGAAACGCGGCGGAAGGCGGACTCAAGAAAGCCCCCGAAAAATCCATTTCCTTTATGATCCTGTCCGGTCTCCCGGCCACCCAGGGTATCTACGGCTTCGTCGCCTTCTTTATGATGCTCAATCGTTTCCGTGCCGGTGCCCTTGACGGTGCCGTCATCTTCGGAATTGGTCTCTGCGTCGGCCTCGTCTGTATGCTCTCGGCCATCCGTCAGGGAATGGTCTGCGCCAACGGCATCGTCGGCGTGAGCCAGGGCCACAACGTGATGGTCAACACCCTCATCTACGCCGCCCTCCCGGAATTCTACGCCATCCTCGGCCTCGTCGGCGCGCTGATGGTGTACTACAGTCTCCTCTGTGACGGTACCCTGCAACGTTTATTGCGGGGTACCGTCATTTTCGGCCATTTTTGCAGGTAATCTTTACTTTTTCCGATAGAGTACCGGCACTGAACATCACCGCACTATGAGAAGATTCGTCCTTTTAGTCACCCTCT
Organism: Bacteroidales bacterium; assembly: GCA_017557325.1. Lineage (GTDB taxonomy): Bacteria > Bacteroidota > Bacteroidia > Bacteroidales > UBA932 > Cryptobacteroides. Next base: position 4,272 of record JAFZAI010000025.1, on the reverse strand, counting down.
GTACCGCCTTTTGCGCCTGCCACCATAATACCCCGTTGCGGGTCGGTATCGCCGAGACGTGCGGCGAGAGCCGGGCTTCGGTCGGACGGAGCTATATTGATGCGGTCAGCCGTGGAGGGCACATTCCGGTCATCATCCCGAATGCTCCCGGCGCGGAGAAGTGGCTGTCGGAGGTAGATCTATTGCTGCTGATCGGTGGGGATGACATTGATCCGGCCCGGTATGGAGAAGAGATGCTGCCCGAATGCGGTGACCTGGAGCCGGAAAGGGATGCCTTTGAATACCGCCTGCTGGATGTGGCCGTGCGGCTTCGCAAGCCCGTGCTGGGCATCTGCCGCGGCGAGCAGATGATCAACGTTTATTTCGGCGGGACGCTATACCAGGATCTCCCCTCTCAGTTCGACACCACGGTTAGCCACCGATCCTCCGAGGGCGCATCCCATTGCATTCACATCGAGCCAGATTCGCGGCTCCACGGGCTGCTTGGCCTGGATACGTTGACCGTCAATTCCTTCCACCACCAGGCCGTGAAGGATATCGCGCCCGGCTTCCGGATCACGGCCCGCAGCGCCGACGGCACGGTCGAAGCCATCGAATCCGAGACGTTGCCGATTGCCGGCGTCCAATTCCACCCCGAGCGAATGCTCCAGGACTCCGCTCCCCCTCTCCTCCCCCTGTTTTCGGACCCGCTCCGCCTGACCGGACGACAATAAGATTTTTGCGGTCGGCGACGCATTAGAATCAGAAAAAATAACTATATTCGCATAGTTAACCACATTAACACACCGCCGTATGAAAAAAGCCATTTGTCTTTTGGCGATCTTCAGCGCCATCCTTTTCACGCTTCCTTCCTGCAAGGAAAAGGACAATCCCCATAACGGGAACAACACCGAAACCGACGATCCGGGAAGCAACCCCGGCACCAATCCCGGCTCCGGCACGACGGTCAGCGTGCCCGATTGCTTCGTCTTCTACAAGGGCGCCAAATTCATCTACAAACGCACCCTCGACACGGGGACATCCTCCAAGATCACGTGGGACGTGACTGACTATAACGCATCCACCAAAACGGCAACCATCTCCGTCAAAAACGGGGATAGCGATCCCACCACGATGCAGATCCGGTCCGGCAGCAAAGGCATCGAATTCTCCTCCGGCGGGAGTTGGAAAGCGCTTACCGACGGCGGCAGCGAGGTGAATTTCATCTTCGGAATGCATCTCAACAGCATCCCCAGCGGATGCTACGGCAGTATCAAGAAAACAACCAAGCTTGCGACCATCACCACCCCGGGCGGAAAATCTTCCCAAGGCTTCCAGACCAGTTCGGCCTACACATCCACGACCGGCTACCACGATTCGTTTATGTTCGATTATTCCAGCGGAGAGAGCTGGAGCACGGAATGCGGCCTCACCCGCGCCGGCTATGAGTACCGCAACGGCAAGGAGTATCCGATCTTTGTCAACACCTATACGGTCGAACTTATCGCCTACGACATCCCGATGCCCAACGGCAGCCACAGGACCTATATGCCCTCCGGTAGCACCGTTTATGACGTGACTGATACCTACATCACTTACTCCCAACATCCTGCCAACACCCAGCGGTACGCATCGATGTTCTTCTATTTCAACGACAAGAAGAATTCCAAGTCAGACATCATGCGCTACAATCCGTATGTTTTATGGTATGACAACGGTTGGCAGTATGGTCAGATTACAAATGCGCTCAATACCCGGTGGGAACTGTCCGGATGGTTTGCCGGCAAGGCCTATTCATCCTCGGCAATCGGCGGCCCGCGAAGCGGGGAATCGTTTGACTGCGCCGGACTATACAGTTCCAACGAGGGAAGCCAGTCCTACACCCCGTTCCAGGACAACGGAACTCCTATATACAGTTCCTACGTGTTCTTCGTGATGGCGGAGACCAGCATCGCCGTCGGAACCCCCGATATAGATAATACGGAATTCTGCTACCTCCAGATCCCGGACGCTTCCATCTATGCAGCCTCGGCCTATAGCACACGGGTCTCTCTCCTGGACGACGGTACCGTAGACGTATACACCAAGGCGGGCACCCCGCTCCGCATCCAACCCTCCGCCCCCGATCCCTCTATGGTAACCGGTCCCATAAGGCATCTGTAGACTTATTCCCATCGGAGCGTCACCAACGTCCCACAATTTGGCAGGTTAGTGACGAAATAGTGGCATTTTCGTCACCATCGTCCCATTCTATGGACCGGTGGTGACACTTTATCTATTTCCCCCTAACCGGCCGGAGCGTATAGCCGCAATAGCCATGGTCGTAATTGCTGATCATGATTGCGTTTACCGTTTCATCATCGAAATAGCCAGGCATAAAGAACAGTGTCCATACACGGTCCCACGGATCCTCATATTCTGTTGTCATATCTACGCCTGTCGTCCAACGCAATCCATATAAAAGCGCTTCTTTCTTATTGTCATTGCGGGTGGACGAAAAGTATTCTCCCGCCTCCGAAATTTCCGGCATATTGACCTCCGGATCCACTCCGACACCGGGCCCGTGACAACGGGTTCCGTGTACCGCTTAAGCGTGGTAAAAGTCTTGGTTTTGCCGAAATATGACTTTCCGTCAATGGTGACAGCAATCACATATTGATATTCCGTTTCGGGCGAAAGTCCGATGACCGAAACACTTAGGACCTCGCCATCAATCTTCGTGACTTTATATCCGTTGCTTCTCCGGTGACACATTCGACCTTGATGTCAGACCCGTCATCCGGGCCGAAAGAATGCTTCTTACAGGCAACGACAATGACCGACAAGAGAGCCAGAAGAAAACACGCCAGATTCCTCATAATAAATACATTACGGAGTACAAATGCAAAAATAGACAAATATTTTGGATGCAGGGCTCATTCACGCAAAAAACATTGCAGGAGAACGTGTTTTTGCAGTTTTTGTAAATAAAATTTGCAAATTCAAAAATTATCCTTATCTTTGCATTCCCAATTGCTGGGTTCGTATAACGGTTAGTACTCAAGATTCTCAATCTTGCAATAGGAGTTCGATTCTCCTACCCAGTACCAAGAGGAGCGCTTAAGCTCCTCTTTTTTTTATTGGACAAATTCAGGTATAATTGCGACCGACGGAGGCCTTCTTCTCCGACAACTATTAGAAATAGTTGTTTTTCCCGAAAAGAAAAGATATATTTGTATCTGGTATAAAAGCTAAATGTTTCAACTATGACGCTTATCAAATCCATCTCCGGCATTCGCGGCACCATCGGCGGCGCCCCCGGAAACGCACTCACCCCCATTGATATTGTCAACTTCACCTACGCGTACTGCGCGACGCTCCCCTCCCGGAAGCCCGTGCCCAACGGCGACCGGTACAAGGTTGTCGTCGGCAAGGACGCACGCATCTCGGGCGATATGGTCGAGCAACTGGTGGTCGGAACGCTCGTAAGCTGCGGCGTCGATGTCGTCAAGTGCGGATTCGCTTCCACCCCGACGACGGAAATGGCCGTGCTGTTCGCAGGGGCCGACGGCGGCATCATCATCACCGCCTCCCACAATCCCCGTCAGTGGAACGCCCTCAAGCTCCTCAACGACAAGGGCGAATTCCTCACGGCGGCCGAGGGTCAGGCCATCATCGATCTCGCCGAGAAGGGAGAATTCAATTTCTCGGAAGTCGACAGCCTGGGCACCATCGAAGAGGAAGACTTCACCGACAAGCACCTCGACGCAGTACTGGCCCTGCCTGCCGTTGATGTCGAGGCGATCAAGAAGGCGCATTTCACCGTGGTGGTCGATGCCATCAATTCCGTCGGCGGCATCATTATGCCCCGCCTGCTGGAGCGGCTCGGCGTCAAGTGCATCACCCTCAACGGCAACCCGACGGGCGATTTCGCCCACAATCCGGAGCCGCTGCCTGCCAACCTGGTCGAGCTCAGCGAGACCGTGGTACGGGAGAAAGCCGACCTCGGCGTGAGCGTCGATCCGGACGTAGACCGCCTCGCCTTCATCTGCGAGAATGGAGAGCCTTTCGTCGAAGAATACACGCTGGTGAGCGTAGCCGACTACCTCTGCGAGCTGGCCGAGAAGGAGGGTAAGCCCATTGCTACCGTCTCCAACCTCAGCTCCACACGTGCGCTCCGGGATGTCACCGAAGCCCACGGCGGCAAGTATTACGCCTCGGCAGTGGGAGAAGTCAACGTGACGACCCTGATGCACAAGGTCGGCGCCCTCATCGGCGGCGAAGGCAACGGCGGGGTCATCTATCCCGCCATCC
>JAFZAI010000024.1 GCA_017557325.1 Bacteroidales bacterium | reverse complement strand
TGGGGTGGAGCGTGTCGATGACGCGGACGCCAGTCTCCATAATACGCTGGGGACGCGGCTTTTCGCGGTAGCCTTTGATGACAACCTTGACGGGCCATTTCTGGGTCATCGTGACATCGTGGTCGATGCCTTCGGCGTCGGTGAGGACGGCGATGACGGTATCGACGTTATACTGCCCGGCTTCTTTGACGGATTTGACGGTGAATTCGCCCTTGAACGAGAAAGGAACCATAATCTTGTGGGGCAGCCAGCCTTCCTTGACTTCGCCGAGCCAGTCGGCCGCGACGACTTTGTCGCCGGGAGCGGCGATGGGGGTGAAGTCCCACAGCTTTTCGCGGTTGATCGGGTCTGTATATTCGCCTCGCTTGAGGAAGACGCTCTCCATCGTGGTGAGGTCGTTCTGCAGGCCGTCGTAGACGCTGGAGAGAAGGCCCGGGCCGAGGGTGGCCTCGAGCATCTTTCCCTCGAAGGTGACGGTGTCGCCGTTTTTCAGGCCGCGGGTGCTTTCGAAGACCTGCACCTGGGCGTCCTGGCCGCCGACCTTGATGACCTCCGCCATCATCCGCGTTCCCGCAAGATTAATGTAGCAGATCTCGTTCTCGGCGACCGGCCCGTCAACCCTCACGGTCACAAGGTTGGAGACGATGCCTTTTACGATACCAGTTGTTTTTTTATTCATCGTTATGAAATTCTTATGGATTCTAAATTAAAGGTGCCTTTCACTTCCTTCACCAGGCGGCGGAAGCGCTCGCGGCCCTCTTCCGGATCGAGGACGAGCCAGCGGTCGGCGATGCGGAGCTTGGCGACGAAGGCGAGGACGGCTTCGAGGTCGAAGTAGTCGAACACGGTCAGTTCTTCCACCTTCTTCCAGACCAGGTCGTCGAGGGCTTTTTCGCGGCTGAGAAGATTTTCCTCCGCGAGGATGTCCGAGATGGCTCCCGCTTCATCGAGTTCTTCCACGCGGAAGCGGAAGCCCTCGATGTCGGCATCATCCGCATCGGGATTCTCGCCCGTGAGGACGTCCTGCTCCGCGGGCCGGCCGAGCCGGGCGTTGAGGTAGCGGACCTTGGCGTTGCGGAGGCCGAGATCGAAGCGGAAGTAACTGCGAATGAAGCGGTTGCGATGCTTGAGCGCGGTGGCGAAGAAATCCTCGCCGAGCTTGCTCTCGTCGAATCCGTCGAGCAGGAGGTCGAGCGTGGCGCTGTCCGCCTCGTCCAGATTCTCCCGGATTTCTTCGATCAGGTCTCCGAATCCCTTTCCCTCCGCGTATTTATAATCGGGGAGGAGAACCGGCAGGGAGGCGATGATGTATTCAAAATTACTCATCAAACAGCAATTTCCTGGCGGTGGGCCGGAGGTATTCGGCAATCAGGTTCTTGAAGGTTTCGTCGGTGAGGCTGATGCGATAGCTGCCGTCTGCGGGGCCGATCACAAATCCGCCGGAAATTTTCTTGGAGAATTCCGCCTGGACCCCCTTGCCGAGCATCTTGCCGAGCTGGGCGCCGACAAACGGCTCCAGCGCCTCTTTGAGCCGCTCGGGGAGAATCAGGGAAAGGTCTTTCGATTCGCTGGCGGAGAAATTCTTTGCGACGGCCGAGATGACTTCCTTCAGGAAGGCCTCCTCGGAGAGGACATCGGCTGCAGGAGCGGCAATCTTGCTGACGACGAGGCTTTCGATGTCGGAGCGCGTCGCCTGGATGCTCTGCCGGGCAGCCATCTTGAGGTCGCTTTCAACTTTGGTGCGGTAATCCGCCGCCTCTTTCTCGGCCTCCGCCTTGATGGCTTCGGCCTCCACGCGGGCGTCTTCCAGGATCCGGGCAGCCCTGGCCTGTGCATCGGCAAGGATCGCTTCTCCTTCCTGCTTGCCCTTCGACAGCCCTTCTTGATAGAGTTTTTCGGTTAATTCCTGTAGTTTATCCATAGTTTAGTGTATTATGTCGTTTATAATTCTTACAAATATAACTTTTTTTCTTGACACTCGGCAGGGGCGGTCAGATTTTTCCGATATAGCTGAAACGGTCGTTCTTATGCAGCGGACCGATGCCGGCTGCGGCAAGGATGAGGAGCCACCATTTGTGAACGATCCCGTGACCGTGTCGGAAATGTTTGAAAAACACGGGTTTGCGTTTTTGGATTTCAGCGCGGACCTCTCGGTAGGCGGCCTTGTTCCGGCAGGCTTTCAGGGCACGGATAAAATTGTCGAGTGCCAGTACCGAGATAGCCCGGTCAAAATCGTCCTTATTGTAGGATGGGAAGGCTTCACGGAGCTGCAGCATTTTTTCCGTGATGGCAATTCCGGCAGCGAGAAACTCCTCCATCGTCCGCTCCTTGTGGACCAGCGAAGTGGCGCCACTGCGGTGGAAGTAATGGTATGGAATCCCCGGGAGAAGAATAATCTGATCCGCGTGCATCAGGTAATCCAGATAGAAAATCAGATCTTCCTGGATGGAAAAATGCGTTGGGAACCGAAGGCCCTCCCGGCGGATCAGTGCTGCGTCAAAGCGCTTTGTGTTCGGGGACGCGTAAATCAGGATTTTCAGTTTCCGGTCGATTTGGGTAAAGTCCCGGAATGAGGCGGTTTCCGGGAAACTGTAAACCGTTTCGTCCGGCCGTCCGTCGTCATAGTGCTGGATAATGCCGGTCATCACCAGCGCCCCGGGAGTCGGATCTGCGGACAGCAGGATTTCCAGATAATCCGGATCGATCGTGTCGTCGGCGTCCAGGAAACAGATCCACGGGGCCTCGGCTACGTCAAGACCGGTGTTGCGGGCTGCTCCCGGCCCCCGGTTGGGCGTATGGATGACCCGGATCCGGGAATCCCTCGCGGCATATTCGTCACAGACCGCGCTGCTGCCGTCCGTGCATCCGTCGTCTACCAGGATCAGTTCCCATTCCTTCACCGTCTGCGCGAGGACGCTGTCCAGGCAGGGGATCAGGAGCGGACCCGGATTGTAGACAGGGGCGATGATGCTGAATGATTTCTGCATTTTTCTATCTTTAAAATACAAAGATAGTGAATTCCCTTAAATGTCAGAAGGTGCGGCGGAGGATTTCGCGGATATTGCGGGAGCGGCCCATCGTGTAGAAGTGGACCGCCTTGACACCGTGAGCCAGGAGGTCGCGGACCTGCGCGGCGGCCCAGTCCGTGCCAACCCTGTAGACGGCTTCCTTTGGATCGAAGCGGTCTTTCTCTGCCTCCCGGACGGCTTCGGTCAGGGGGAGCGGAATGTCGATGGAAAAGGCTTCGGGCAGCAGGGAGATGTGCCTGACGGTGCTGAGCGGCTTGATGCCAGGAATGATGGGGACGGTGATGCCCGCCTCGAGGCAGCGCTCGGAGAAATCGTAGAACTTTGCGTTATCGAAGAACATCTGCGTGATGATGAAATCTGCCCCGGCTTCCACCTTCTGCTTCAAGGCGGAGATATCGTCGTCGAGGTTTGCCGCCTCGAAGTGTTTTTCGGGATAGCCACCGACTCCGATGCAGAGCGTGTCTCCGGTCTGTTCCCGGATGGCTTTGACGAGTTCGTTCGCATGGGAATACCCTCCTGGAGCGGGAGTAAAGCGTCTTTCGCTTTCGAGCGAATCGCCCCTCAGGGCCATCACATTGCCGATTCCGGCGTCGGTGACCTCTCTGACGAGAGCGCGGATGTCGTCGGCGGAATTCCCAGCGCAGATCAGATGCGGGACGGTCTCGACGCCGAATTTCGCGCGGATTTCCCGGCAGATCTCGATGGGGGAGCGGCGGCTCTTGGTGAGGATGCGGCTCCACGATCCGTCGGAATTCTGCGAGAATCCATATTCGTCCCTGTGGCAGGTGACGTTGACATAACGCGGGGCGAACTCCACAAGTTCCCCGATGGTGCGTAGAATGTCCTCGCTGTTCATTCCGGTGAGCGGCGGAACCACCTCCAAGGAGGGGAAAGGCCTGCCGGCCGACTGTATCAGTTCGTTAATCTTCATATTGTATCAGTTCGTTGATCTTTATAGAAACGGGTATGTGAGTGCGGGTAATCTCCCATTTTTTTGCAGGTTACCCGCACTTGCGGAGACCTGGCGATAGAATGGCGTGGTCATAGTAGATGTCCGAGAAATTGCTTTGCTTCTTTCTCCGTGAACCCCCTCGCCTCGGCGTACTTCCGGGCCGTCTCCGGGCTGATCCGTCGTATGTCGGGCAGCGACAGGTACTTGGGGTTGGGGTTGGCATCTGTGGCTTTGACTGAGTTGGTGTTGAAGGTGTTCTTGGCACGGATGTCGGTACTAGCGTCAGTGGTAACGAGGGCGGCGTTGGCGTAGGAGTTGGTGTGGGACTTGGCGTTGGGGGTGCTGGCGGCAGTGTTGATGTTGAGGGGCGGGACGGTTGGTGAGCCTGTCGAACCAAGCGGGAATACCAGCGCGCAGATCGATGCGTCCGGAATCATCGCGCAACTCTCTGTCAGCGTGATGCCGGTATCACCCAGCAGGGCGAGAATCTCGCGCTTGAGCGAATGGTCCGGACACGCCGCATACCCCACCGCCGGCTTCAGAATCGTCATCGGGCCAGCGGCCTCCTGGTTGAAATCGCTATGCCCGTCGTGCCGCTCGGTGAGCCGTGCTTCGAACCACTCCGATGCCGCCTCCGCGAGCGCAAGGCGGATCGTTCGCTCCACAAGCCCTCCGCACGCGGGGCAGTCGCACCCCACCGGATGCCGGAGCGTCGGCTCCACCACTACCGCGAACATCCCAAATACTCCCTCCGCCGTCCTCTCAGCCGTGCCGTTTTTCCCGGTCGTCTCAGCCGTGCCGTCGTTCATCCCTTTTGCTGTGTCCTTTGCAGTCCTCCAAGCCGTGCCGTTTGCCGGCAGCAGGTCTGCAAGGCATCGCCCCTCGGCATCGCGCAGCATTGGCAGCGCACAGACACGCCGCAGTTCATTTCTCACCCCGGAGCCTTCTTCGTTTTCGCCCGCTCCGTGAGCACGGCTGCTCTCTTCGGTGCTCACCGACTGCTCGTTTATGCTCCCTCCGTGCGCACGGCGGCTCTCATCTGCGCTCACCGCGCACTCGAGAGCGGCGAGCGGGTAACCGTCGATCCAGTCCAGGCCGTCCTCCGTGCGGTGGACGCCTCGGAGGAAGCGGCACGAGAGTGTGACGCGCACTTCGTGGCGCCGCACCATCCGCTCGAGGGTCTGGTGCGCCTCGCGGAGCGTCTCGGCGATGGCCGGATCCCTGAGGTTCGCCTTGCCGTACGGGATGCCCCAGATAGCCAGGTACATCCGCTCGTCAAATAGCGGCACCAGTTCCTCCAGTGGAATCTCCCAGCTCCCGTCAGGCCAGTTCAAGCCAGCCCAGCCTCTATCAGCCTTGCTATCTTCACCCCGCCGCACTTCGTCTCGGCACCCTTCGGTCCTAACCTCCTCTGGCCGTATTTTGCCCTCTTCCGTCCAAGTTTTAGCCCGATTTCCTGGACGGCCAGCTATTTCATTTGCCTCCATC